>JBCBWF010000277.1:0-6950 GCA_039817245.1 Pseudomonadota bacterium
CCGGGCTGGACGACATCCCGGCTCTGGCCGTCGCGGCAGCCGAGGCGGACCGGTTGAGACGGGGGCAGGCCGTGCCCCTGCCCGCGGGCGCCAGCCCCGGGGAGGGGGCGACGGTCTGGGCGGGCGAGAACGGGGTGCCGGTGGCCATCGGAACCGTGCGCGCCGGCCAGGTCCATCCCGACCGGGTCTTCAACCTTGTCGACTGAAAGGACACCCGATGTCGATCACGCCCGAGCGCAAGGACGCGCTCATCAAGGAATATGGCGCCAAGGAGGGCGATACCGGCTCTCCCGAAGTGCAGGTGGCGATCCTCACGGAGCGCATCAGCAACCTCACCGAGCACTTCAAGAGCCACAAGAAGGACAACCACTCCCGCCGCGGCCTGCTGAAGATGGTGAGCCAGCGCCGCAAGCTCCTCGACTATGTCAAGGCGCGGGACGTGGAGCGCTACCGCACGCTCATCACCAGCCTCGGCATCCGCCGCTGATCCGCGCGGATCGCACCGCCACCCGAACCCCGGCCCGGCGGGCGCCCATGCGCCCCCGCCCGGCCCGCAAACCTCTCGATCCCCGCCCCTGATCCCCGCCCGTGACGGCGCATCCCTTGCGTTCGCGGGCCGGATGGTTTCTCGTCTGGCGGAATAACGCCCTGCGCCATGCATCCGCGCAGCCGGCGGGGTTCGAGGCAGGAGCCGGCCCACCGCCCCGGGGCCGGAGCCTGGAGCGACCGACGGGGCCGCCGCGAACGCGCGGCGCCGACAGCCCGGCCGCCATGGGGGCACCGGGCGGACGCAAGGAAAACGAATGTTCGATATCGTCAAGAAAAGCCTGGAGTGGGGGGGCGAGACCCTCACGCTCGAGACCGGCCGCGTGGCGCGGCAAGCCGACGGCGCGGTGCTCGCGACCCTCGGCGAGACCACCGTCCTCGCAACGGTCGTCTACGAGAAGAAGCCCAAGGTCGGGCTCGATTTCTTCCCGCTCACCGTCCACTATCAGGAACGCTACTACGCCGCCGGCAAGATCCCCGGCGGCTTTTTCAAACGCGAAGCCAAGCCCTCCGAGAAGGAGGTGCTCACCTCGCGGCTGATCGACCGGCCGGTGCGCCCGCTCTTCGTGCCGGGCTTCAAGAACGAGACGCAGGTCATCGTCACGGTCCTCTCGCACGATCTCGAGAACGACCCGGACATCCTGGGCATGATCGCGGCCTCGGCCGCGCTCACGCTCTCGGGCGCGCCCTTCCTCGGGCCCATCGGCGCCGCGCGCGTGGGCTTCGTGGACGGCAAGTACACGCTGAACCCGGCCGTGGACGACATGCAGAAGCTGCTCGAGAACCCCGAGCAGCGGCTCAACCTTGTCGTCGCGGGCACCAAGGACGCGGTGATGATGGTCGAGTCGGAGGCCTACGAGCTCTCCGAGGACGAGATGCTCGGCGCCGTCACCTTCGGCCACGAGGCGATGCAGCCGGTGATCGACCTGATCATCGACCTCGCCGAGGCGGCCGCGAAGGAGCCCTTCGACTTCCAGCCGGACGACAACACGGCCCTCGACGCCCGCGTGCGCGCGCTCGGCGAGAGCGCGATGCGCGCGGCCTTCGCGGTCTCCGACAAGCAGGAGCGCCAGGGTGCGATCTCCGCGGCCCGCGACACCATCCTCGCCGGGCTGACCGACGAGGAGCGCGAGCAGGAAGGGGCCGTCAAGAGCTGCTTCAAGGCGCTCGAGAGCACCGTGCTGCGCGGCGACGTGCTGGACACCGGCAACCGCATCGACGGGCGCGCGCTGACCACCGTGCGCCCCATCGACTGCATGGTGGGCGTGCTGCCCCGCACCCATGGCTCCTCGCTCTTCACCCGCGGCGAGACCCAGGGGCTGATCGTCACCACCCTCGGCACCGGGGATGACGAGCAGATCGTCGACGGGCTCGAGGGCGAGTGGCGCGACCGCTTCCTTCTGCACTACAACTTCCCGCCCTACTCGGTGGGCGAGGCCGGGCGCATGGGCCCGCCGGGCCGGCGCGAGATCGGCCACGGCAAGCTCGCCTGGCGCGCGCTTCAGGCGGTGCTGCCCGCGGCGACGGACTTCCCCTACACCATCCGCATCGTCTCGGAGATCACGGAGTCCAACGGCTCCTCCTCCATGGCCACCGTCTGCGGCGCCTCGCTCTCCATGATGGATGCGGGCGTGCCGCTGAAGGCGCCGGTGGCGGGCGTGGCCATGGGCCTCATCCTCGAGGAGGACGGCCGCTTCGCGGTGCTGACCGATATCCTCGGCGACGAGGACCATCTCGGCGATATGGACTTCAAGGTGGCGGGCACCGAGGCGGGGATCACCTCGCTGCAGATGGACATCAAGGTCGCCGGCATCACCGCCGAGATCATGAAGACCGCGCTCGCCCAGGCCAAGGAAGGCCGGATGCATATCCTCGGCGAGATGTCGAAGGCGCTGACCGAGGGCCGCTCGGAGTTCTCCGTGCACGCCCCGCGCATCGAGACCATGCAGATCAACCCGGACAAGATCCGCGAAGTGATCGGCTCGGGCGGCAAGGTGATCCGCGGCATCGTCGAGGAATCGGGCGCCAAGATCGACATCAACGACGACGGCGTGATCAAGATCGCCTCGCCCGATGCGGCCTGCATCGACAAGGCGAAGGACATGATCAACGGCATCGTCGCCGAGCCGGAGGTGGGCAAGATCTACACCGGCAAGGTGGTGAAGATCATGGATTTCGGCGCCTTCGTGAACTATTTCGGCTCGCGCGACGGCCTGGTGCACATCTCCCAGATGACCTGGGAGCGCGGCGCCAACCCGAAGGACCTCGTGAAGGAGGGCCAGGAGGTGAAGGTCAAGCTCATGGGCTTCGACGACCGCGGCAAGACCAAGCTCTCCATGAAGGTCGTCGACCAGAAGACCGGCAAGGAGATCGAGAAGGAAGCCGCGGAAGGCTGAGCCCGCCGGCCGCTTTCGCGAAACGCTTCTCGCGGGCCCCGGCCTCGAGCCGGGGCCTCCCTGAGCCCCCCAGGACCCGAACCTGCCGGTATCGCCGCGCTTTGCGCGGCGATGCTTTCTTGCGCTCTTTCCCTGCCTCCGGCCGGGAAAGAGCCGAGTCGCCCGGCCGCTGCCGCCGGGCCCCTTGGCCGTGGAACGAGAGCGTGTCGGGCCGCGTGCCGCGCGGGCACCCGGCGGCGCGCTCAGAGATCGTCGCGGAAGATCAGGAGGGTGAGCCCCGCGGCGTCGCTGAGCACGAGCTGGGGCCCGGTCACCTTCCAGGCCGCCACCCGGCGCAGGCCCCCCAGATAGCGCCGCTCGATGCCGAGCCGGCGCGGCGAGCAGCCCCGGAAGGTCTTCTGGATCCGCCCGATCTCCAGGGTCTCCGCGCCGAGGCGGAAATCGGCGGAGATGCGGTTGCAGCCGGTGCTGCCCTTGAGTTCGCCCTCGCCCGCTGCGCCCGTGCCGAAGCGGCCGTCGTCGAGCACCAGCGTGACCGCCACGCCGGGGGGGACCGCATCGCCGCGGATCTCCACCGCGCGCCAGGCCCGCGCCAGCGGGCTCGCGGTGCTGCGCGTGGCCGACGGACTTTCCAGCGAGATCGGGATGAAGGCGGGATCCTCGGGCCCGAGGCTCACATCGCGCCCGCCGGCGAAGAGCACCTTGCCGCGCACCCGGATCTCCGCGCGCAGCCGGTATCGCCGGCCCGCCGGCGCCACCGCCCGGTCATAGGCGATGCGGAAGCTGGTGGGCTGGATCTCGGGCTTCAGCCGCATGCTCGCGATGCTCGCGGAGCCCGCCCGCCCGCCGCCGATATCGTCGATATGGACCACGATCTCGGCGCTCCGGGGCAGGGCCGTGCCGCCGGGCCAGCCGACGCTGCCCTCCAGCATCTGGATCTGTGCCGCCCCAGGCCGGGGCAGGAGCAGCAGCGCCAGCAGCAGCCCCGCCGCGAGCCAGCGCCCCATCCGGCGGCCCATATCCTGCGCCTCAGCCATCGGCGCGGATGGCGGCGTTCTTCGGGTCGTAGGGGCTCTCCGCCACCACCTCCGCCGGGTAGAGCTCGCGGAACATGCGCAGCATCAGCTTCTGCCCGGGCACCGCCAGCGCCGGCTCCACATAGCCGATGCCGATCTGCTTGCCCGCGGCTACCGACCAGCCGCCGGAGGTCAGCCGGCCCACCTTGCGATCCCCGTCATAGAGCGCCTCGCGCCCCCATGGATCCGCGTCCGCCGGCCCGTCGATCAGCACCGTCACGCATTTCGCGCGGATGCCGGTCGCCACCATCGCCGCCTTGCCCTTGAAGTCCTTTTCCATGTCCACGAACCGGTCCAGCCCGCTCTCCAGCGGCGTCGCATCGCGGCCGAGATCGGAGCCGAAGGCGCGGTAGCTCTTCTCCTGGCGCAGCCAGTTCTGCGCGCGTGCGCCGCAAAGCGTGAGCCCGATCCCCTCGCCCACCTCCATGATGCGGTCGAACAGGTGGTTCTGCATCTCGAAGGGGTGGTGCAGCTCCCAGCCGAGCTCGCCCGTATAGGCCACGCGGATGGCCAGCGTCGGCACCATGCCGAGATCGATCTGCCGCGCCGAGAGCCAGGGGAAGCGCTTGTTCGACAGGGCCGTCGCCGGATCCGCATCCACCAGGAGCGGGCGCAGCAGCTCGCGCGACCTCGGCCCCGCGATCGCGAAGACCCCGTACTGCGTCGTCACATCCGCCAGATACATCGCGCCGAATTCGCCCAGCTTCTGCTGCACCATCTTGGCGAGATAGTCGCTGTCATAGGCCTGCGCGGCGCCGGCGGTCACGAGGTAGTAGGCGTCCTCCGCCTGGCGCACGATGGTCAGCTCCGTGCGCACCGTGCCCGCCTCGGTCAGCGCATAGGTGAGATTGATCCGACCCACCTTCGGCAGCCTGTTGCAGGTCAGCCAGTCGAGGAAGGCGGTCGCCCCCGGCCCGCTCAGCACATGCTTGGTGAAGGCGGTCGCGTCGAAGAGGCCCACGCCCTCGCGCACCGCCCGCGCCTCCGCCTCGGCAAAGCGCCACCAGCCCCCGCGCCGGAAGGACCGGCTCGCATGGTCGTCGAAATCCGGCGTGTCGGCGAAGTAGTTGGGCCGCTCCCAGCCGTTCACCTGGCCGAACTGCGCGCCCCGCGCCTTCAGCCGGTCATACGAAGGCGCCGTGCGCAGTGGCCGGCAGGCGGGCCGCTCCTCGTCCGGATGGTGGAGGATGTAGACATGCTCATACGCCTCCTCGTTCTTGCGCGCGGCGTATTCGCGGTTCACCCAGCGGCCGTAGCGGCGCGGGTCGAGCGACCACATGTCGATCTCCGCCTCGCCCTCGGTGATGAGCTGGGCAAGGTAGTGCCCGGTGCCGCCCGCCGCCGTGATCCCGAAGGAGAAGCCCTCGGCGAAGTAGAAATTCTCCACCCCCGGCGCGGGGCCCACCAGCGGGTTGCCGTCCGGCGTGTAGCAGATGGGCCCGTTATAGTCGTCCTTCAGCCCCACCTCCTCCGAGGACGGGATGCGGTGGATGAAGCTCGTATACTCCTCCTCGATCCGCTCCAGATCCAGCGGCAGCAGATCCGCGCGGAAGCCCTGCGGCACCCCATGCACCGCCCAGGCCGGCGCGCCGCGCTCATAGGGCCCCAGGATCCAGCCGCCGCGCTCCTCGCGCACATACCACTTGGCATCCGCGTCGCGCAGCACCGGGTGCTCGCCATTGGTCGAGCGCCACTGCACCAGCGCCGGGTCCGGCTCGGTCACGATGTACTGGTGCTCCACCGGGATCGCGGGGATGTAGCAGCCCACCATCGCCGCGGTGCGCTGGGCGTGGTTGCCGGTGGCGGTCACCACCACCTCCGCCTCGATCTCGAAGGCTTCGCCGTTCTGTACGAGGTTGCCGCCCTTCTCCGCCATCATGTGGCCTTCGACGATCCAGTGCCCGTTCTGGCGGCGGAACCCGTTCACCTGGGCCTTGCGCAGGATCTCCACGCCCCGCTGGCGCGCACCCTTGGCCATCGCCTGGCTCACATCGGCGGGGTTAATGTAGCCGTCCGTCGGGTGGTAGATCGCGCCCACCAGGTCCTCGGTGCGCACCAGCGGGTAGCGGTCCTTGATGTCGCCGGGGCTCAGCCACTCATAGGGGATGCCGATGGTCTCCGCCGTGCTCGCATAGAGCATGTACTCGTCCAGCCGCTCCCGGCTCTGCGCCATGCGCAGATTGCCCACCACCGAGAAGCCCGCATTCAGCCCCGTCTCCTCCTCAAGGGTCTTGTAGAACCTGATGGAGTAGTCGTGGATATGGCTCGTCGCGTAGGACATGTTGAAATAGGGCAGCAGGCCGGCCGCATGCCAGGTGGAGCCCGCGGTCAGCTCGTCGCGCTCCAGGAGCAGCGTGTCCGTCCAGCCCGCCTTGGCCAGATGATAGGCGATCGAGCAGCCCACCGCGCCGCCGCCTACGACCACCGCTCTCGCCTGTCTGCGCATGTCTTGTCTCCCAACACCAGAATCCTGCCGCGTTCCGGCCTTATCGTGCCCGCGCACGCTGCGGCATTGGTCTTGTAAGGGCGAGGGATCATGCGACCAGACCTCAATCAGAATCGACATTCCGATGACGCGCCCGCACAGCACCCCGCCCTCACCGGCGCCGGGGAAGTGGCGGGGTTCTGGACCAACCTCGCCGCCGGCTTCCGCCTCGCCCTCGCCCTGCCGGTCCGCGAGGATGCGTTCGAATCGCGCGGCCGCTCCGCCCTCTTCCTCTGGTGCGCCTTCGCCGGCCTCGTCCTCTTCTGCGAATACGCGATGATGCGCCCCGTCGCGGGCCTCTCGCCTTTCGCCGCCACGCTCCTCGCCGCGCAGCTCTTCACCATGCTGCTCGCGCTCCGCCTCGCCGCCCTCGCCGTCGGCCTCGGCGCGCAGAGCCGCGCCTTCGACGTGCGCCTCCTGCCGGCGCTGATGCTGAGCACGCTCGCC
>JBCBWF010000602.1:0-2273 GCA_039817245.1 Pseudomonadota bacterium
CGTGACGCTGTCGTTCACGTTGATGGCCGGGAAGGGCAGGAGGCCCTGTTTCGCGAGCTGGTAGAGCCGGTTGACGCCCGTGGTCGTCTCCTCGGTCACACCCTTGATGGCGTCGCGCTGCTTGGCGAACCAGCCGGGCGAGGCGGCGAGGCGGCGCTTGATCTGCGCGAAGAGGTACTCCTCCTCCTCCGAGCCGGGGTTGGAGAGCACGTCCTCGCCGGCCTCCGCGCGCGCGCCGAGCAGGATGTACATCGTGGCGTCCCCGCCATCGTCGAGGATCATGTTGGTCGGCGCACCGTCCGGCCACTGGAAGATCGCGTCCGTGTAGCGCCAGTAGTCCTCAAGGCTCTCGCCCTTGATCGCAAAGACCGGGGTGCCGCCGGCCGCGATCGCGGCGGCCGCATGGTCCTGCGTGGAGAAGATGTTGCAGGAGGCCCAGCGGATCTCGGCACCGAGCACCGCCAGGGTCTCGATCAGCACCGCGGTCTGGATCGTCATGTGCAGCGAGCCGGAGATGCGCGCGCCCTTCAGCGGCTTCGACATGCCGAATTCCTCGCGCGCGGCCATCAGGCCCGGCATCTCGGTTTCGGCGATGGTGATCTCCTTGCGGCCGAAATCCGCCAGCGCAAGATCGGCAATGGCGTAGTCGGGCGTCTCGGCAGTATCGGGCATCTGGTTCTCTCCTGGGCGCCTCTGGGGCGACGTCGCAACGCGGCGGCTCATATCATCGCGCCGGGGGGATCACAATCGCGCCGAGGCGGGGGCCGTCGGCCCGCCCCGTCTCGCACCCGCACAGAATGCTGCGATGCGGTGCGATGGTGGATTAGCGCGCCGTGTCATCCCGGCAAGATCTCGCTGTCATATTTGTTTGTCCGGTCGGGCTCAAAGAACGCCGGCTATCCCATTGTTTCCTCGCCCATTCTCTGGCATAGTTTCCCGGTCTGGTTGTCCGGCTGCGATTGTGTGCAACTTATGCCTGCTTCTTAGTCACGAGATGCGCTCGACCCAATGGCGCAGTAACGCGCTGTGATTGAACGACTGTTTCGGCAGTAGTCATGGAGCTGGGAAGATGACTTGGAAGAACCTGCTCACGATGGTGGCTTTCGGCGGTCTCCTTTTGGTCCCGCCGGCCGGGGCGACGACGCTTCACGGGCTCGATGATGCTGCAGTGCGGCGCGCAGAGGCGGCGCTGCCGCAGGCTACGACACTCCCTGTGAACGACCCGTTGCAGCTCGCGGCCGATCGCGAACCCCATCGCGAACCCCGGGGCATGCTGGCCGACAGTGTGGCGCTGCCGTCCGTGCTTGCGCTGGAGACCGAGGCGCCGCGGCCGATCCCGCTGCCTGCGGGGCTGCCGCTCCTGCTCCTGAGCCTCGGCCTCTTCTACCTGATGTACCGCCTGCGCACGCAGTGACGCGCCAGGCATAGGGCGCGCCGCGGCCGCTCAGTCCTCGCTGCGGTGGTGCTTCGTGCCGAAGAGCCGGTCGCCCGCATCCCCGAGGCCCGGCACAATGTAGGCGTGCTCGTTCAGGCGCTCATCCATCGCCGCAGCCCAGACCGGTACATCGGGATGGGCCGCATGGAAGGCAGCGCCGCCCTCGGGGGCTGCCACCAGCGCCAGGAAGCGGACATCCTGCGCCCCGGCCTCCTTGGCGATCCGCACCGCCTCGATCGCCGAGCCCGCGGTCGCCAGCATCGGGTCCACGAGCACCGTCACCCGGTCCGTCAGATCGTCCGGAAGCTTGCGCAGATACTCCACCGGCTGCTTCGTGACCGCATCGCGATAGAGGCCGATATGGCCGACGCGTGCCGAGGGCACGAGATCGAGCAGCCCCTGCAAGAGCCCGTCCCCCGCGCGCAGGATCGAGACAAAGCAGAGCTTCTTGCCGGCTAGCTTCGGCGCTCGGGTCGGGCAGACCGGGGTCTCGATCTCCACCTCCTCCAGCGGCAGGTCGCGCAGGAGCTCATAGGCCAGAAGGAGCGAGATCTCCCGCAGCAGGGTCCGGAAGGTCGCGGTCGAGGTCTCCCGGTCGCGCATACGCGTCAGCTTGTGCTGCACCAGCGGGTGATCCCCGACCGTGAAACCGGGGGGCAGGGCGCTCGAACGGCTTGTGACGTGCTCTCGGTCATGCTCTCCCTCCGCCGCGCCGCCAGGACCGGCCGCTTCAACCTCGGTGCATGCTCGCGGCATGCCCCGGTCCGCCTCGGTCGGCCGGTTCAGGCGCTCTCGGCGCCCTTCCGCGAGGCCGGCCGGCGCACGCGTCCGCGCAGCA
>JBCBWF010000133.1:0-11769 GCA_039817245.1 Pseudomonadota bacterium
CGGCCAGTCGGCGGCCTCGTACCAGTCCGGCGCCGGCGCATGGCGCTCGATATCCAGCCAGTCCGCGGTGTCATTCTGTCCCGGAATCAAACCGGTCGCAAAGCGGCCGCACATTGCGCATACTCTCCTGGGATCGATGGGAACGCCGCCTATGCATAACGAAAGACGGCCCAGGCTCGCCGCCCTGCGCATCGCCGGAGCGGTAGGGCTGATGGTATCGCTCGCGGCCTGCGCGGGCCAGCCCACGGCTGAAGATTACACGCGTTACGAGGCCGCTCTGCGCGCCATCGGAGACCTGCGCACCGACCGCGCGCCGGAGGATGCGCCCTATTCCAACGCCGATCTCGTGCGCAATTTCAGCCGCATCGCGCTGCGCCACGAGGTGGATATCGAGGAGGCCGGCAGCGAGGACAACTCCGCCGCCAACCCGCTGCAGCGCTGGGAGGGGCCGATCCGCTACCGGCTCTACGGCAGCGGCGCCACGCCGGCGGATCGTCAGGAAATCGAGCGCTTCCTCGCGCGCATCGCCGTGCTCACCGGCCGGCGCGTCGAGCCCGCCGAGAGCGGCGTGAACCTCATGATCCTGATCACCGAGCCCGAGGAGCGCCCCGCCGTCTCCCGCGCGCTCGAGAGCCTGCACCCCTCGCTCGCCCAGGGCTTCGATCTCTGGCGCTCGAGCGGGCGCATCGTCTGTGCCGCCACCAATCTCGTCGCCGAGCGCGACGGGCACAGCATTGTCTTCGGCATGATCATGATCGGCGCGGAAGTGCAGGGGCTCCTGCGCCGGTCCTGTCTGCACGAGGAGATCACCCAGGCCCTGGGGCTCGGCAACGATCACCCCGAGGTCCGTCCATCCATTTTTAACGACGACGAGGAGTTCGCTCTGCTTACCGAACATGACGAGTGGCTTATTCGCTTACTCTACGATCGCCGCCTCCGCCCGGGTATGGTCGAGGCCGAGGCGCTCCCCCTGGTCCGTGAGATCATCGACGAGATCCGCCCCGAGGGCGCCGGCTTCACGGGCTCCGGCGGATGAGCGCGACCCTGACGCTGGCCGCCTCCGTCCTTTCCGGTTTCCTCTGCGTCGGCTGCACCACGCCTTACGTGGCCGGAGAGGAATGGGCGCCCTATGAGCGCGTGGCCATGGCGCTCGGCAAGATGCGGCTCGACCGCGCGCCGACGGGCATGCCGGTCTCCAAGCTGGCGCTGGCGGACAATTTCCGGCGCATCGCCTTCGGGCTCGAGCCGGATGTGCTCGGCAAGGAAGAAAACGAGACCGCGCCGCGCTCGGAGGCGGGCGTGCTGCGCCGCTGGGAGCGGCCGGTGCGCTGGCACATCACCACGCGCGGCGAACATGCGCGCTCCAATATGCGCGCGGTCAACGAGACCGCGGCGCGGATCTCGCAGGCCACCGGCCACGACCTGCAGCGCGCGCGCCGGGGCGAGCCTGCCAATCTGGCGATCATGTTCCTGCGCCCCGAGGACTATGACGCGGCCGCCAAGGCCCTCCTGCGCTCGCCGCTGGGGGACTGGCTGGCGAGCCAGGTGACCCGGTTCGGCCGGGCCGAGCACACCCCCTGCATCGGCCTCTTCCTGCATGCGGTCTCGCCGGAGGTGGGCCGGGTGCACGAGATCCTCTTCGGCCTCGCCATCATCCGCGACGGGCTGCCGCCGCGGCTGGCGCGCGCCTGCGTGGAGGAGGAGCTCGCCCAGACCATGGGCCTGCCCAACGACGACAAGAATGTGCGCCCCTCGATCTTCAACGACGATCAGGAATTCGCGCTCCTCACCGGCCATGACGAGGCGCTGCTGAAGATCCTCTACGATCCGCGGCTGAAGCCCGGCATGACCGAGGAGGAGGCGATGGCCATCGTCCCCTCGATCATCGCCGATCTCGACACCGGGCGGATCGACGGCCGGCGGAAATAGGCGCCGCCGCGGCCTGCCTCGGCGCGATGCCGGTCGCGGTTGCCCCGGGCTTGACCCGGGGCCTCCTTGACGTTCACCGAGGTTGACGTTCCCTGAGGCCTCCTTCTCAGGCGGTGACCCAGAAACCGTCCTCGATATTGGGGCGGTTCAGCTCGATGTTCTCCGCGCTCTCGGAGAAGAAGGTGAGCATGTCCGAGCGGCTCTGCCGGCCGCTCTCGAACTCCTCGAGCCAGAACGCGAACCCGGCCGGATCCGCATCGCGCTGCAGCACGTTGTTGTAGAGCGCGTTGATGAAGACCTCGTCCGGCGCATTCACGCCGAAGAGCTCCGCGAACTCGTCGGAGATCACGAAGAACTGGGGCAGGTTGGCGAGCGCGATCTCGCCCGTCTCCACCTGGTCGACCCAGAAGCGCAGCCCCGCCTCGTCCGGCGTGCGCGCCAGCGAAGCGCCGTAGAGCCGGTAGACCTCGTCCGCGCTCTCGCCCGGCAGATCGAAGAGGAAGCTGCCCTCGTCGAAGATGTCGATGCGCTCGAGGTCCTGGAAGAAGATCGGGCCGACATCGTTCACCCGGATCGCGACGGTCTCGTCCTGACGGATCTCGATATCGAGCTGCTCGCGCGTGCCATCGTAGAGCACCCGGTCCTCGCCGAGGCCGAGATCGTAGACCACGGTGCCGAAGAGATCGGCGAGCGCGATCACCACCTCGAGGTCGTCGTCGAGCGGGAAGAGATCGGGCTGGTCGGAGAACTCCACCACATCGGTCTGCTGCTGGATCGTGCGCACCAGATCCTGGCCGAGCAGGAAGTCCACCCGGAACTCGTTGATCGAGAGCACCCGGTCGCCGAACACGTCGAAGAAGGTGATGTCGGTGACGACGAAGGCGCTGTCGTTGAAGGTGCCGCGGAAGTCGGCGAAGGTGCCGTTGAGCGTGAAGGTGCGGATCAGCCCTTCGTTGATCAGTACCGGCTCGGCGTTGATCGCCCCGAGCAACGAGATCGGTGTGTCCTGGATGGGTACGATAAAGCGGGCTTCGATCATTCTACTCTCTCCTGCACTCACCCCGCACGCACAGGCGCAGACGGGGCCGGGCTTCGGGCTGCAGCGCTTTCCCCCCGTGACGCTCAGTTAACACGGCGGGAAACGCGGCGTCTGCAAGAGTTAATGACAGCGCCAGAGACAAAATTGCGCGCCCGTGCAAGATCCGCACGGAAGGCGCCGCCGCGCGCGGGCATGTGGATCATTGCTCCCGGGCCTGGAGTTCGGCAGAAAGGCGGCGGTCAGCAGGGAGGAGCGGTCATGATCTGGGACATGCTGCGCGGCGAGTTCATCGATGTCATCGAATGGACGGACGACACGCGCGATACGGTGGTCTCCCGCTTCCAGCGCCGCGGCAACGCGATCAAATACGGCGCCAAGCTCACCGTGCGCGAGGGCCAGGCGGCCGTGTTCGTGCATGAGGGCCAGCTTGCGGATGTGTTTCAGCCCGGGCTCTACCAGCTCGAGACGAACAACATGCCGATCATGACGACGCTGCAGCACTGGGACCACGCCTTCGAGAGCCCGTTCAAGTCGGAGATCTATTTCGTCTCCACCCGGCGGTTCCAGGACCTGAAATGGGGCACGCGCAACCCGATCATGATGCGCGATCCGGAGTTCGGGCCGGTGCGGCTGCGCGCCTTCGGGACCTATTCGATCCGCGTCTCCGACCCCGGGCTCTTCCTGCAGGAGATCGTCGGCACCGATGGCGAGGTGACCACGGACGAGGTGCAGTTCCAGATCCGCAACGTCATCGTCAGCCGGTTCTCCAACGCGCTCGCCTCCTCGGGCCTGCCGGTGCTCGATGTGGCGGGCAACACGGATCAGCTCGGCGACTACCTGAAGACCCGGATCGCGCCGGAGATCGCCGCCTACGGGATAGAAATGCCGGCGCTGTTCGTGGAGAACGTGTCGCTGCCGGAGGCGGTGGAGCAGGCGCTGGACAAGCGCACGCAGATGGGCGTGATCGGCGATCTCTCGAAATACGCGCAGTTCCAGGCGGCGGAATCGATGCGCGCCGCGGCCGAGAACCCGGGCCAGGGCGGCGCCATGGGCGCAGGCCTCGGCGCCGGGATGGGGGCCGGCATGGGCATGGCGATGGCCAACCAGATGGCGCATCAGGCGGGGCCCTGGGGCGCCGCCCCCCAGCAGCCCCAGTTCCAGCAGCCGGCCGCCGCCCCCCCGCCCCCGCCCCCGCCGGCGGCCGAGGTGGTCTATCACGTGGCCGAGAACGGGCAGACGCACGGACCCTACGGGCGCGCCGATCTCGGGCGCATGAAGGCCGAGGGCCGCTTCAGCCGCGAGACGCTGGTCTGGTCGCCCGGCATGGCGGGCTGGACGAAGGCGGGCGAGGTGGCCCCGCTCGCGCAGCTCTTCACGGTCGCCCCGCCGCCGCCTCCCCCGCCGCCCGCCTGAGGCGGCGCTGCCCGGCGCAAAGCCGGGCGCTCACGCCTCCGTGAGGATCCTCACACCCGGGGCTGCCCCGATTTGGTACATCTTCCGCAGCGGCAGATACGCGGAGGTGTGCCTTGGCAGACTACCTCGAAGCCCTCATGCTCTTCTTCTCTATCGGCTGGTACTGGTCGATCGCGCGCATGCTGCGCTCGGGCACGGTGAGCGGCAAGAGCGTGACCTTCGTGGCGCTCGTGACCATGGGCTACGGCCTCGGCGTGGCCGCGCAGCTGGCGCGCAACCTGCAGGGCGACGGCTCGACGCTGCTCCTCTGCGTCTATGCCTGGAACCTGCTGGTCGTGGGGCTCGATCTGGCGCTCGTCGTCTACTTCCTGCACCGCAGCCGAGCCCGGTCGGGCGCGGTGCTGCGCGTCAGCACCGTCGGCGCGCAGCCGGCCTGAGCCACGGCGGGAGACGGGCAGGCCCCGCCGCTCCCCAGCCGCCATCGCGGCCTTGCCTCGCGCCGCAGGAGCGCCGAGGATGCGCCCGCCCGCGGGCGTCGGGCGAGGGCCGGAATTCAGCCGGCCCGGGGTGTGGGCGCACAGGCGGGGGCGCAGCGGCAGGCATGAGCGGCACGACAAAGTTTCCCTGCGCCAATTGCGGCGCGAGCCTGACCTTCGATCCGGGCGTCGCGACGCTGGCCTGCCCCTATTGCGGCGCGGTCAACGACCTGCCTCCGGCGGAGGCGGGACCCTGGGAGAAGCCCGAGGCGGAGCTGGTGGAGCTCGATCTGGCGGAGGCGCTGGCCGGTCTGGAGCGCGGGGCGGCGGCAGACGAGAACACCGAGACCACGACGACCATCCGCTGCACCGGATGCGGCGCGGAAGTGAGCCTCGGCGCCGGCGCGCTCGCGGAGAACTGCCCGTTCTGCGCCACGCCGCTCTCCAAGGACGCCGCGCACAGCCATCGCCATCCGCGCCCGCAGGGTGTGCTGCCCTTCTCGCTCGACGAGCGCGAGGCGCGCGAGCGCATGAAGGCCTGGCTCGGCGGGCTCTGGTTCGCGCCCAACCGGCTCAAGGAGTTCGCCGAGGCCGGCCGGCCGATGCAGGGCGTCTACGTGCCCCACTACACCTATGACGCCGCGGGGCGGGCGGAGTATCGCGGCATGCGCGGCAACGCCTATTACGTGACCGAGACGGTGGTCGTGGAGCGCAACGGCGAATCGGTGCGCGAGCGGCGCCAGGTGCGCAAGATCCGCTGGAGCCAGGTCTCGGGCCGGGTGGCGCGCGCCTTCGACGATGTGCTGGTGCCCGCCTCGGAGACGCTGACCGAGTTCGCGCGCGACGCGGTGGTGGAGACGCCGGACTGGGACCTCGCGGGCATGCAGGCCTACCGCGCCGAGTATCTGGCCGGCTTCCGCGCCGAGGCGCCGTCGCTCGCGCTGCAGGTGGGCTTCGAGCGCGCGGCAGGGGCCATGGAGGGTGTGCTCCGCCACGATGCGCGGCGCGATATCGGGGGCGACGAGCAGCGGATCACGGCGCTGCGCGCGCGCTTCGACGACGTGACCTTCAAGCATGTGCTGCTGCCGGTCTGGCTCGCGGCCTATCGCTGGAACAACACCGCCTATCGGGTGGTGGTGAACGCACGCACCGGGCGGGTGACGGGCCAGCGGCCCTACTCCACCTGGAAGATCGCGCTGGCGGTCGTGGCGGGGCTGATCGTGCTCGGCGCCATCGTGTTTCTGGCCCAGATGCAGCAGCGCTGAACCCGGCCCCGGCGGAAATGCGCCGAGGGCGACGTCGCGGCGGGGCTTCCGCCGGCCGGCCCCCCTGCCTAGGCTGCGCCACGCGCCGCAGAGCCGCCCAAGAGCCGTCCACAGGGAAGGAACCGTGCCCCATGTCGATCGAGAGCGAGACCATCCTCATCACGCGCGACGGCGATGTCGCGACCGTCGTCCTCAACCGCCCCGACCGGATGAACGCGCTCACGGGCGAGATGCGCCGCGCACTGATCGAGGCCTTCACGGTGCTGCCGCAGGAGGCGCGCTGCATCGTGCTGACCGGCGCGGGGCGCGGCTTCTGCGCGGGGCAGGATCTGGGCGATGGCGGCTCGAACGGGGCGGGCGCCGCGGAGATCGACCTCGAGCGGACGCTGCGCGAGGAGTATGAGCCGCTCCTGAAGCTCATCTATGACTGTCCGGTGCCGACCATCGCCGCGGTGAACGGCGTGGCGGCCGGAGCGGGGGCCAATCTGGCGCTGGCCGCCGATATGGTGATCGCGGCGCATTCGGCGAGCTTCGTGCAGGCCTTCGCGCGGATCGGCCTCATCCCCGATGCGGGCGGGACCTACTGGCTGCCGCGCCTTGTCGGCCATGCGCGCGCGATGGGGATGTGCCTCACCGCCGAGCCGGTGGATGCCGCGCGCGCCGCCGATTGGGGGCTGATCTGGGAGGTGGTGCCGGACGATGCGCTGGTGCCCCACGTCTCCGCGTTGGCCGGGCGGCTCGCGGCAGGGCCGACGGCGGCCTTCCGGCTGGCACGCCAGGCGCTGCGCGCGAGTGGGGCCAACGATCTCGACACCCAGCTGGCGCTCGAGGCCGCGCTGCAGGGCGAAGCCGGCAAGACGCGGGATTTCCGGGAGGGTGTGCTGGCCTTTCTGGAAAAGCGCCCGGCGCGCTACGAGGGGCGCTGAGCGCACCGGGTCTTCACTGCTTCTCCGCCCGGGCGCTCTATTCGTAAACGAATTCTTTACGGACGGCGCCCGCAGGGCTGCGACGACTTGACCGTTTCTGCAGCGGTATCGATGGCGATTGCGAATTGTCAAAGGACCGGGAGTGGCGCGGTGCCACCGTCCTCGGGCCCGACGGCCCCTGGCGCCCCTCGCCACAGCCGGGACGGGCACGCGTTCGCGTCTCAGTGGAGAGCCATCCGATGCACGAGACCCTCACCATCGCCCGGGAGACCGGCCAGCTCTACTGGCTCGCCGCGGCCCTGCTCGTCTATGTCTCCTGGGTGGCGCTGCCCGGGCTCACGCTCTGGGCCGCGCCCAGGCTCCGCCATGTGCTGGGGATGACGCGGCGGAGCCTCGCCTGGACCGGGCTCTGGGCGCTGATGCTGACGCTCCTGGTGGGCGCGACCACGCAGCTCGTGACGCATGACGCGATCATCAGCTCGCTGCGCATGATCAGCGCGGTCTGCGTGGGCGACAGCGCGCTCTGCGAGACCTGAGCGCGGAGGCGCCGTCGCCTCCGCCCGCGGGCACGGCGCCCGACCCGGAAATCGATGGCCGGGTCGGGCGCGCTGTGCTAACCGCTGACACAGTCCCGTTAACGAGGATCTCTCGCATCGCGCCGCGTCGGGGCCAGCGCGTGCGACGCGAAGGCGAGCCCATGGCAGACACGCCGTCCCCTGCCCCGATCCCGTCGCCCCTGCCCTCCGCGGCCGCTGCGGGGCGGGCGGCTCCGCTGCCGGAGACGCCGCTCGACAACCCCGAACACCAGCCGGTCGCACCGGACCCCTATGTGCGTGGCATGTGGTACGTGGCGATGCCGGCGAGCGCGCTGCGCAGGGGCGCGATGCGTGCGCAGACCATCCTCGGCGAGCCCGTGCTCTTCGCGCGCCGGCGCGACGGGTCGGTCTTCGCCATCCGCGACCTCTGCCCCCATCGCGGCATCCCGCTGCGCTTCGGCCGGTTCGACGGCGAGACGGTGCAGTGCGGCTACCATGGCTGGCGCTTCGACGGGGCGGGGCAGTGCACCGAGATCCCGTCGCTGATCGCCTCGCAGCAGGTCGATCTCGGGCGGATCCGCTGCGGTGCCTACCGTGCGGCGGAGCTGCAGGGGCTGATCTGGATCTTCATGCCCGACCCGGCCGTGGCCGCGGACCGCACGCCGCCCCTGCCCGAACCGCTGCCGGATTTCGGGAGCGATGCGCCGCGGGCGGCCGTGACGCTGCTCTACGAGAGCGACTACGACAATGCGGCCTTCGGGATGATGGATCCGGCGCATATCCCCTTCGTGCACCGCGCCTGGTGGCTGAGCCGCAGTGCCGCGCGCCTGCGCGACAAGGAGAAGCACTTCGAGCCGGCGGAGCGGGGCTGGCGCATGGCCACGCATCCGATCCGCAATGTGACGCCCTTCCACAGACTGCTCGGTCGCCGGGTGGAGACGGAGATCACGCTGGCGCTGCCGGGGCTCCGGATCGAGCGGATCTTCGGGGAGCGCCACCGGATCCTCAACCTGCTGGCCATCACGCCGATCGACGCCAAGCGCACGCAGATGCTGCAGGCGATCTGGTGGAGCATGCCGGGGCTCGGCTGGCTGGCCCCCGTGGTGCGCGCCGGTGCGCGCCAGTTCCTGGCGCAGGACGGCGACATCATCGTGAAGCAGAATGTCGGCCTCGCCCATGATCCGGGCCAGATGCTGGTCGCCGATGCGGATGCGCAGATGCGCTGGTGGCTGCGGCTGAAGGACGAGTGGCGCGCCCATCGCCACGAGGGCCGGCCCTTCCGCAACCCGGTCGCCCCGCGCACCCTGCGCTTCCGCAGCTAGTTCACCGCCGCGGGCGGGCCGGATCTTGGGCGCCGTTCCCGCTGGCTCTCCCCTCCTTGCGGCCGCTCCCACCCACGACATTGTGACTCGGAGACAAAGAACAGTATATGAACAAGCATGCGGCACCGCGCCCGACATCCTAGGCGCGCGCCTCTTTCCTGACAGGCGCACCCGCAGGGTCCGAGGCAAGAAGGGCGGATCCCAAACTCGACGGCACGACGCTCTCGCCCCTGAGGGCCGCCCCGGAAACGCCGTGTCCGTGAGCGCCTCGGCCGGTGCCCCGGGCGGGCCGGCCGCCACGGGTCGCACGGCGCGAAAGATGCGGATGCATCTTGCGCGCGGAAGATGCATCGCGACGCGCAGCGTCGCGGTTCCGGGCGGCCATTCGTTGAGCGGCCCGGGTTTCGGGACGGGACTACCGGGCGGCCGCCGCCGCTGCCCGGGTCCAGCCAACCATGCTCTCAGGGTAGAGGCGCACGTCCGGGATGCCGCCGATCTCGGAGAGCGCGAACCAGTTCGTCGCCGCCCAATGCCCGGTGTTGCAGAAGCTCACGAGCGGCGGGCCGTCCGTCCGCCAGCCGGCCTCGGCCGCGATCCGCCGGATCTCCGCCGGTTCTGCGATCAAGCGCCCCTTCTCGGCGAAGAACGCGTCGTGCACGAGGTTGATCGCGCCTTCGAGCGAGCCCGCCCAATGCGCCGCGCCATGCTTCGTCTCGCCGCGGAAGAAGGCCTCGGGGCGGGCATCGACGAGGATCGCCTCGCGCTCGCCGTCGATCACCGCCTGCACGCCCGCGCGGTCGATCAGCCAGCCCTCGCCAAGCGCAAAGCGCTCGGTGCCGGGCTCAGGCGCCGCGCGCGCCGCCGTCAGCGCCCCGCCCGCGGCCTGCCAGGACGCAACCCCGCCGTTCAGGATCGCGATACGGCCGAGCCCGGCGGATTTGAGCGTCCAGTACACCCGTGCGGCCGCGCCGAAATCGGTCTCGCTCCGGCCCCAGCTCATCACCACCACCGCCCGGTCCGTCCCGATGCCCGCGCCCTGCAGGAGGGCGGTCAGCCGGTCGTCGTCGATCAGCGCGCCCGGGTTCTCCCGCGGGCCCCGCCAGCGGCCATAGGGTGCGTTGGCGGCCCCCGGCAGATGCGCCGCCGCAAAGTCCTTGGGGCTGCGGATATCGAGGAGGACCGGCGCCTCCGGCCCCGCCATCAGCGCCTCGAGCGCGCCCGGTCCGATCAGCTTCGACCAGCCCGTCGCCTGCGCCGGCAGGGCGCCGAGCAGCCCCGTCCCGAGCCCCAGTGTCAGCAGTCCAGCCAGAAGGATGCGCATCATCGCCGTCTCCCGTGTCGCATTCTGTCGCCTGTTTCGCCCCCTGATCTTGGGCGCCGCCCCCTGCGCCGCAAGGGCACCCGGCGGCTCGTCCCGCCAGGGGCGCCCGCCCGGCACCGCGGGGACGCCGCGGATGCGGCGCGGAATGCCGCGACCGTGGTACAGCGCGCGGCCGAAGCCTTATAGTGCTCGCAAAGGGATGGCTCCTGCGGCCGTTCCGCGACGAGGCCGAGCGGAGACCGAGATGACTGCCCCCAACACCGAGGCCCAGACCGGGGCCCAGGCCGGCTCGCCGGCTGGCTCCCAGGCCGGCTCCCAGGCGGATGCCGCGACCGACCCGCTGGTGATCTTCACCCCCTCGGGCAAGCGCGGACGCTTCCCCGTGGGCACGCCGATCCTCTCCGCCGCGCGCCAGCTCGGCGTCGATCTCGACAGTGTCTGCGGCGGGCGCGGCATCTGCTCGAAATGCCAGGTGCAGCCGAGCTTCGGCCAGTTCCCCAAGCACGGGGTCACCGTGTCCGAGGACGCGCTCTCGGCCTGGAATGCCGTGGAGGAGCGCTACCGCCAGAAGCGCGGCCTCGCCGAGGGCCGGCGCCTCGGCTGCCAGGCCACCGTGCAGGCCGATTGCGTGATCGACGTGCCCCCCGAGAGCCAGGTGCACAAGCAGGTGGTGCGCAAGCGCGCCGAGGCGCGCGACATCGTGCTCGACCCGGCCACGCGGCTCTTCTACGTCGAGGTCGCCGAGCCGGACATGCACACCCCAAAGGGCGATCTCGAGCGGCTGATCGAGGCGCTGGAGGCGCAGTGGGGCCTCACGGACATCATCGGCGACCTGCGCACGCTGCAGATGCTCCAGCCCGCGCTGCGCCAGGGCAAATGGAAGGTCACCTGCGCGGTGCATTTCGGCCATCGCCGCAGCCAGGGGCGCATCGTGCAGGTCTGGCCGGGGCTCTACGAAGGCTCGATCTACGGGGTGGCCTTCGATATCGGCTCCACCACCATCGCCGGGCATCTCTGCGATCTGCGCTCGGGGGCGGTGCTCGCCTCCTCCGGCCTCATGAACCCGCAGATCCGTTTCGGCGAGGATCTGATGAGCCGGGTGAGCTACGCCATGATGAACCCCGGCGGCGATGTGGAGATGACCTTCGTCGTGCGCGAGGGCATCAACCGGCTGATCGGCGAGCTTGCCGAGGAGGCGGGCATCGCGCGCGAGGATGTGCTGGAGGGGGTGCTCGTCGGCAACCCGGTGATGCACCATCTGCTGCTCGGGATCGACCCGGTGGAGCTTGGCGGCGCGCCCTTCGCACTGGCCACCTCCTCGGCCGTAACCCTGTGGGCCAATGAGATTTCCCTGAAGATGCACCCGGATGCACGGCTCTATGTCCTGCCCTGCATCGCGGGCCATGTGGGCGCGGATGCGGCGGCCGTGGCGCTCTCGGAGAGCCCGCAGACCGCAGAGGCGCTGACCCTCGTGGTCGATGTGGGCACCAATGCCGAGATCCTGCTCGGCAATCGCGAGGGCGTGCTCGCCTGCTCATCGCC
>JBCBWF010000193.1:0-9070 GCA_039817245.1 Pseudomonadota bacterium
CGGGCGCCCTGGAGGAGACCCGCGCCGCGAACGGGATGACCACGGATGCGCATGCACGGCTGATGGTGACCCGCGGGCGCAAGGCGCGGCCCTTCCAGCACCCGCATCTCTCGCGCTGGGGCCCGACGGTTGTGATCATCATGGAGCATTCGCGCCCGGTGGCGGCGCTGCAGTCCCGCGGCGTGCGGCTGGCGACGGTGCCCCAGGTGCGGGGCCTGCCGATGAGCCAGGATCCGAAGCTCAACTCCCACTCCAAGCTCAACTGCGTGCTCGCGGCAGTGCAGGCGGAGAAGGCGGGGGCGGATGAGGGGCTGATGCTCGACCCGCACGGCTTCGTGAACACGACGAATGCCTGCAACTTCTTCATCGTCCGCCGCGGGGCGGTTTGGACCTCGACAGGGGACTACTGCATGAACGGGATCACGCGGCAGAAGGTGATCGATGTCTGCCGGGCGGACGGGATCGCGGTGGCGGAGCGCAACTACTCGCTGGTGGACGCCTATGGCGCGGAGGAGGCGTTCCTGACCGGGACCTTCGGGGCGCAGACGCCGGTGCTCTCGATCGACGGGCGGGTGCTGGGCGAGGGCGCGCTGCCGGGGCCGATGACGCGGCATATCCAGGGGCTCTACAAGGCGCTCGTGGCGCGGAGCGCGGGCTGATGCGGATCGTGATGTGGTCCGGGCCGCGGAACCTCTCGACCGCGATGATGCGCAGCTTCGGGGCACGGGCGGATACGGCGGTGGTGGACGAGCCGTTCTACGCGGCGTTCCTCGCGGCGACGGGGATCGACCATCCGATGCGCGATGCGGTGATCGCGGCAGGGGAGACGGATTGGGACGCAGTGGCGCGGGCCTGTGCGGCGGCGCCCCGGGGCCCGTCGGTGCGCTACGAGAAGCATATGACGCATCACATGGTCCCGGGCGCGCCGCTCGACTGGATGAAGGGGGCGCGGATTGCGTTCCTGATCCGCGATCCCGCGCGGGTGGCGGCGAGCTATGCGGCCAAGCGCGAGGGGTTCACGCTGGCGGATATCGGGGTGGAGCGGCAGGCGGAACTCTTTGCGCAGTGCACGGCGATGCTGGGGGCGCGCCCGCCGGTGGTGGATGCGACGGATATCCGCCGCGCGCCGGAGGCGATGCTGCGCGCCCTCTGCGCAGCGCTGGGGCTCGATTTCGACCCGGCGATGCTGGCTTGGCCGGCAGGCGCGCGGGAGACGGACGGGCTCTGGGGGGCGCATTGGTACGATGCGGTGAACCGCTCCACGGGGTTTGCGCCGCCGGAGGCTGGGCCGCCGCCGGTATCGGCGCTGTCGGCGGAGGCGGCGGCGATCGTGGCGGCGGCCGAGCCCTATTATGCGCGCATGGCGGAGCACGCGATCCGGGCGGGATGAGAGGGCGGTTGTGCGCTCCCAGGCCGGGTTTCGCGGCTCCTGCGGCCGCTCCCACCCACGACATTGTTCTCTGCAATAATCGAACATAGAGTGAACGCCAGGCCGTTTCGACCGCTTTTACAAGAAGGCGGTTTTGCTCACCTCGCATTCACCAAACGGCGCGAACAATGTCGTGGGTGGGAGCGGCCATGGGAGCGCTTCGGCGCGACCCCGCCCTGTCCGATCCGCGGCGCCGGGCAGGGAGGCAGAGACGGCGCGCCGAACCTCTGTCCCAGAATGCAACTGCCGCAGTTTCGCCGCGTTCCTCCCACATCCGTCGCAATGTGGCGTTCAGGCAGTGCTGCGTTTTGCACGATCGTCAGGGGCAGATCATGACGCCGACCGATCTAGAACAGCTCGTGCTCGAGCTGGTTAACCGCGCGCGCTCCGATCCCAACGCGGAGGCCGCCCGCCAGGGCATCGGGCTCAACCAAGGCCTGAGCAACCCGATCAGCAGCGCGCCGAAGCAGCCGCTCGCCTTCAATCTCGACCTGATCGAGGCGGCACGTGTGCACACAAGCTCGATGCTGGAGGACGACTATTTCTCCCATACCGGCTCGGACGGCTCCTCCGCCGGCCAGCGCATGGAGCTCGCCGGCTACATCTTCACCGGCAGCTGGACCTGGGGCGAGAACATCGCCTGGAGTGGCACCACCGGCTCGCTCGCCTCGTCCGGAGCGCAGGAGAACGTCACCCGGTCGCTGCACGACAATCTCTTCAAGAGCCCCGGGCATCGCGGCAACCTGATGTCGGACAGCTACCGCGAGATCGGCCTCGGCAACGAGCGCGGCACCTACACCACCAACGGCAACAATTATGACGCGATGATGCTGACCCAGGCCTTCGCGCGCTCGGGCAGCGGTTTCTTCGTGAGCGGCGTGGTCTATGACGACGACGACGGCGACAATTTCTACTCGCCGGGCGAGGGGATCGGCGGTGTGTCGGTCTCCGGCGGCGGGGCCTCGACCTCGACCTGGTCGAGCGGCGGCTACACGCTGGCCGGCGCCTCCTCCGGCACGCAGACCGTCACCTTCTCCGGCGGGCGCAGCGTCTCGGTCACCCTCGGCAGCGGTAATGCGAAGATCGACCTCGTGGACGGAGACACGGTCGCGGTGAGCCGCGGGGTGGAGCTCGTCTCGGGGCTCGCCAATGTCGTCCATCTCGGCCTCTATGGCGGGCGCTCCATCGGCGATGGCAGCGCGAACGAGATGACAGGCGGCGGCGGGTCGGACACCTTCGAGGGCCGCGGCGGCAACGACACGCTGAGCGGCGGCGCGGGCAACGACACGCTCGAGGGCGGCGCCGGCAATGACGAGATCCGCGGCGGCAGCGGGCAGGATCGCGCGATCTTCTCCGGCGCGAGCACGGCCTTCTCGGCGACGAGCACCTCCGGCGGGCTGACGCTGACCGGCGAGGGCACGGATTTCGTGGCCTCAGATGTGGAGCTCTTCGTGTTCGACGACGCGACGCTGAGCTTTGCGGAGGCACTGCAACTCAGCGGGGCCCCTGCGGCATCGCCGCCGGCTCCGACCCCGCCGGAGCCCGAGCCCGAGCCGGATCCGGCCCCTGCGCCGCCGCCGCCCGCGCCGGCTCCGCCACCGGCACCTGCACCAGCGCCCGCACCTGCGCCGGCTCCCGCGCCTGCGCCCGCACCAACACCCCCGCCGGCTCCCGCCCCTGCTCCGGCGCCCGCGCCTGCGCCGGCCCCTGCTCCGGCGCCCGCGCCTGCGCCCGCTCCGGTTCCGCCAGCTCCGGCTCCCGCACCGGCACCGGCACCGGCTCCTGTGCCCGAGCCTGTGCCCATGCCGCCGGTGCCGGAACCCGAGCCTGAGCCTGAGCCTGAGCCGACTCCCACGCCCGAACCGGCCCCGGCACCCGCCCCTGAGCCCGCCCCGGCCCCTGAGCCCGCCCCGGCCCCGGCCCCGGCCCCGGCGCCCGACCCGGCGCCCGTTGTGCCGGACCCGGCCGATCCGGAGGCAGCCGTCTACGGCACCGCGGCTTCGGACCGGATCGAGGGTACCGAGGGGGACAACGCGCTCTACGGCCTCGCCGGCGACGACGTCTTCCTCGCCAGCACCGGCGCCGACACGGCCTATGGCGGCGGCGGCACGGACAGCATCGTCTATGAGGGGATGCGCGCCGATCACAGTGTGACGCGCGACGTGGATTCGGCCACCTCGGCCACCGTCAGCATAGAGGACGGCACCGAGCAGCGGCTGAGCAGCGTGGAGCGCGTGGTGTTCGAGGACGGTGCGCTGCTCCTCGACATGCAGGGCGAGACGGCGGGCTATGCCTACCGGCTCTACGCCGCGGCCTTCGGGCGGACGCCCGACGAGGAGGGCCTGCGCTTCTGGTTTGACCAGATCCTGAGCGGGTCAGTGAGCCGCGAGGAGGCCGCCGAGGCCTTCGTGGCGAGCGACGAGTTCGCGCTGCTCTTCGGCGATGGCAGCTCCGATACAGTGTTCGTGGAGGCGCTCTACGGCACGGTGCTGCTGCGCTCGCCGGATCAAGCGGGCTACGAGTTCTGGCTCGATGCCTTCGCGACCGGGGAGCTGTCGCGGGCCTTCATGCTCGAGTCCTTCGCCGAGAGCGACGAAAACCGGGCCCGCACGGAGCCGGACCTGGAGAACGGCGCCTGGGTGCTGCCGCCCGACGACCTGTTGGCCTGAACCAGCCTGCCGGCCTGGGCGCTCTGGTGCTCAGGCCGGCCAGTCGGCGATCGCTCCCACCCACGACATTGTGGGGTGAAGGGAACGAACAGATGGTGAACGTCCATTGTCGGCCCGCAGTGTTCACTCGCTACGGATCCGCTCACGGATCGTTCACGGGATCCTCCGGAGAATGTCGTGGGTGAGAGCGGCCGCAAGCGGGCTTTTCTGCGCGCCTCCGCATGTCCTTCCGGCCCCTTCGGCAAGGTCGGCGCGCCGCCCAGGGCGGGCGGCGCGCCGGATGGTCACTTAACGTCCGCCCAAGCGGCGCGGTCGATGTCGAGATCCGCATAGGCGTCGACGTCGAGGACCGGGTGCTCCGTGCCCGCCTTCAGCTGTGCGCGGTAGTCGTTGAGGAGGCGCAGGCCGATCGGGAAGAGCATGGTGAGCGCCAACAGGTTCACCACCGCCAGGATCCCCATCATCGGGTCGGAGAAGAAGAAGACCGATGTGGCCCCCGGGGCGGACGCGCCGAGGAACACCAGCCCCATGATCAGCACCCGCAGCACATGCAGCGACAGCGGGTGGCTGGTGAGCGTCGTGAGCGCGTTCTCGCCCAGGTAGTAATTGTAGATGATCGAGCTGAACGCGAAAAGCAGGATCGCAAAGGTGAGGAAGTATTGCGACCATGCGCCGACATGGCTGACCAGCGACTGCTGGGTGAGCGCCACGCCGTCGATACCCTCGGCGCCCGGCACATAGACATCCGCCAGCAGGATCATGAAGGCCGTGCAGGAGCAGATGATGATCGTGTCGATGAAGACCGAGAGCGACTGCACGATGCCCTGGCTGATCGGATGGCGCACATAGGCCACCGCCGCCACGTTAGGCGCCGAGCCGAGGCCCGCCTCGTTGGAGAAGAGCCCGCGGCGCAGGCCCTGCGCGATGGCCGCCCCCATGCCGCCTGCCACCGCCTCCTCGAAGCCGAGCGCATTGGCCACGATGTCGTAGATCACGCCCGGCAGGCTCGGCAGGTTGATCAGTATGATCAGGATCGCCATGGCGATGTAGCCGATCTCCATCACCGGAATGATGATATCCGCCACCTTCGCGATCCGCTTGATGCCGCCATAGACGATGAAGCCGGTCATGATGGCGAGCCCGATGCCCGTGTAGAGCCGGTCGATCCCGAGGCTGTCCTCAGCCGCGCCGGCCACCGTGTTGCCCTGGAAGGCGTTGAAGCCCAGCGCGAAGGCCGCGATCAGGCAGACCGCGTAGAGCACCGCGAGCCAGCGGAACTGCTCGCCGAGGCCGTGGATGATGTAGCGCGCGGGCCCGCCGCGATAGGTGCCGTCGCCCTGGGCGCGCTTGTAGAGCTGGGCGAGCGAGCATTCGAAGAGGCTGGTCGCCATGCCCACGAGCGCGATCACCCACATCCAGAAGACCGCCCCGGGGCCGCCGAGCGTGATCGCCACCGCGACGCCGGCGATATTGCCGCCGCCCACGCGCCCGCCGACGCTGACGAGCAGCGCCTCGCGCGAGCTGACATGGCCCGCGGCACCCGGATCGTCCTGGCTCGGATAGAGCACCCGGAACATCCGGCCGAAGAACTGGAACTGCACGAGCCCTGAGATCAGCGTGAAGAACACGCCGAGGACGACGAGAAAGGGGATCAGCGACCAACCCCAGGTCAGATCGCCGATTAGTCCGAAAAGCTGTTCGAGAATGGTCATGCGATACCTCGCGTTCTTGGTCGTGCGGACTGTTTGGTGGCCGTCGGATTGGGCACGACCAATCGAGGGGACCAGAATGTCCGCAGCCATGCCAGCATTTTTACGCGAATTCCGCTCAAATCTCCGGCGCCGACCGAGGTGCTGCCGAAAATTCGGGCGCCGCCACGGAGCCGCCTGCATATACCGGCGGGCGGAGCGGGCACACAGCCGGGGCCGGCGCATGGTTTCGACGCAGGCGCGGGGGCCGATGGCCGTTTGGCCGGGGATCGGGTAGCATCGCACGGTCGGGACACGTTCGGGGGATCGTGGGGGGACACGGATATGGCAACCACGGCAGCGGCCCTGCATGTTCTGGGGACCTCTGAGCCCGAGGCACTGGACCGGGCAGTGAGCGAGGCCTATGCAGCGCTCGGCTGGGCGGCAGCGGAGGGCGGTGCGGCCGGGAGGCAGGTGGCGCTTGTCCCGCAGGCTGGCGGCGTGACCCTGCTCGACGCGGCCGCGGGCGGGCCGGATGACGGGACGCTGAAGGCGGTGGCGCTGGCGCTCTCGCGCAGCGCGGGGCCGGTGGCGGTCACCGAGATCGTGGACGGCGATACGGCCGCCTTCCTGCTCTTCCGCGGCGGGCTTCTGGCGGATGCGGAGATTGCCGGGGACGAGGCCGCGGGCCTGCCGGCGGCCGAGCGGCGCGCACTCTGGCAGGCCCTTTTCGATGCGCCCCCGCCCGATCCCGGCGCGCTGGCCGGCGCGACCGGGGAGGCGGCGCTGGGCCTGCTCTGTGCCGCGGCCGGCATCGCGCCGGGCGCGGCCTTCGCGCGGTACGAGGAGGCGGGCGAGGGGGCTCTCCGGCTCGACTTTGTGCGCGGCGCAGCGCCGGCGCCGAGCGGGCAGGCGCCGGACCTCGCGGCCTATCACGACGACGACGACTGCCCGCATCACCGGGTCTACCCCGCCCCATGGCCGATCGAAGCGGGGCGGCCGACGCGGCTCAAATATCTGATGCTGAGCGCCGGTGCCGGGTTCGACGGGCTGGATCTGGCGCTCGCGGTCGATGATGTGGCGGGCCCGGCTCTCAGGCTCGAGCGGGTGGAGGCGCAGGCCTTCGCCTTCTTCAACGGTCAGATCACCTCGGGCCAGCCCCTGGCGGAGGGGGCGCTGGAGCCGGACGGGTCGCTCGACGGCGCGGGTTGGGCCGGGCGGATCGTGCCCTTCGCGGTGCCCGCGGTGGAGCCGGAGACACGCCGGCGCGTGGTGGTGATCCTGCGGCTGACACTGTCCGGCGCTGTGGGTGCGGCGGCGCGGCTGCGGCTCCACGCCGGGCCCGTGGCGCCCGTCGCGGTACCGCTGGCGCTGCCCGCGCTGCGCGTGGCGGCGATCCGGCCGGAATGGGTGCCGCGCGGGGGTGCGGTGAAGGACGACTACGACCGGCTGATGCAGCTGGAGCTGAACCAGCCCTCCGTGGCGACGCTGCTGGCGATCCTGCGCCCCGGGGGCGAGGCGATGCTGGCTGATCTGCGCGCGCGGGTTGAGGGGTGGCTCGCGAGCCTCGCCCCGCCGCCCGGCACGGTGGTGGAGATGCGCACAGCCAAGCACATGACCGCCTCGGGCAGCGTGACGCGCAAGCGCGTGGCGCTGCCCTTCGAGGGGCTCGCCAAGGAGAAGGCCTGGGCGCGCTGGTTCGCGGCCAAGAGCGATCTGCAGCGGCTCGCCATCGGGATCCGGCCACCGGGCTTTGCGCATCCGGTGGGCGGGTTCCTGCTGCGCCGGGGCTTGCGCGACGAGGTCTCGGAGGCGCCGGACGCGCCGCACGCCGCCTTCTGGACCGTGGCGCATGGGGACGCCTGGGAGGCGCTCGGCACGGATGAAGCGGCCCAGCGGCGCGCCTTCGCGGCGTGGGTCGCGGGCGCGGAGGTGCTGCAGGCGCAGGCCTATGCGGTGGCCGCCCCGCCGGATTTCGACGACTACGACGACTATGCGCAGACCCATTACGAGGTGCTCTCGGGCGTGGACTGGTTCGCGGAGGGGCTGCGCGGCGGGCAGATGACCGAGGCCTGGTGCGCGCGCCGGCTGCGCGTGGTTGCGCCGGAGATGTGGCTTCAGCCGGAGATGCTGGCCGCGGCCGGGATCGCGGAAGGAGCGCTGGCCGGGGTGGCGGAGATCGCGCCGGCGGGGCCGCTCCGCCATGTGGTGCTGCGCGACGGCGCGGCGCTCCCGGCGCTGGAAGAGGTGCTGGCGCCGGTGCTGCCGGGGAGCCGCTGAGCCCCTACTCCGCGGCGGCGTTCGGGAAGAAGAGCTGCTGGCCGTCGATCCGGAAGCTGGCGATGGCCCCCTGCCCCTCCGGCGAGCGCAGCCAGTCGACGAAGGCCTGGCCCTCCTCGGCCTTCACATGCGGGTGGCGCGCGGGGTTCACCAGGATCACGCCGTACTGGTTGAAGAGGCGCGGGTCGCCCTCCACCAGGATCTCGTGGCCGCCCTTGTTGGCGAAGGCGATCCAGGTGGCCCGGTCGGTCATGGCATAGGCGCCCATGGCCACGGCCGTGTTGAGGGTGGCGCCCATGCCGGAGCCGGTCTCGCGATACCAGCGCCCGGAGGCGGAGCGGGCGTCGATGCCCGTCTCGGCCCAGAGGCGGAGCTCGGCCTTGTTGGTGCCGCTGTCGTCGCCGCGCGAGGCGAAGGGGGCGGCGGCCTCGGCGATGCGCGCGAGGCTGGCGACGGCGTCGCTGGAGCCGCGAAGACCCGCGGGATCCCCGGCGGGGCCGACGATGACGAAGTCGTTGTACATCACATCGTGGCGGTCGAGGCCGTAGCCCTCGGCGACGAAGGCCTCCTCGGCGCGCTTGGCGTGGACCAGCAGCACGTCGCCATCGCCGTTGCGCGCATTCTTCAGCGCCTGGCCGGTGCCGACGGCGACGACGCGCACGTCGATCCCGGTCTCGGCGGTGAAGACGGGCAGGATATGGTCGAAAAGCCCGGAATTCTGCGTCGAGGTCGTGGACTGCACGAGGATAAAGGGATCATCCGCCCTGGCCGCCGGCGCGACGGCCAGCGCCGCGAGAAAGACAAGAAGACACCGCCGCTTCATAAACCCGCCCCGACCGGCCAGCCTGCACCGCCCCGATCCAGCACACCCCCCAAGCCCCGGTCCAGCGCCCCCCCTTCACCCCACAGGCCGCTTCGTCCGCAGCGCGGACGGCGCTGCCATTGGCCGAATGGCGGCTTTGAACGTCAAGCATCGTGGTTGCTGGCCGTTTCAGCGGCCTTCC
>JBCBWF010000185.1:0-9303 GCA_039817245.1 Pseudomonadota bacterium
GCCCGACGCGGCCGAGCCGCCCCGATCGCCCGCCAAGGCCGAGGCTGCGCCCGATCCCGGACTCGCCGAGACACTCCGGGCCGCTGTGCTCTACCGCGACGATCATGTCATCGCCCTCAACAAACCGCCGGGCCTCGCGGTGCAGGGGGGGACCGGCCAGCGCATCCATTTGGCCGGCGCGCTGGCCGCCTTGCGCTTCGGGCGCGACGATGATCCCCGCCTTGTCCACCGGCTGGACCGCGACACCTCCGGGGTCCTGCTGCTCGCGCGCACCGGCGCTGCCGCCGTCACGCTCGCACGCGCATTCCGGAGCCGCGCGGTCGAGAAGCTCTACCTTGCGCTGGTCGCGGGCCGCCCCAGGCCAGCATTCGGCACGGTCCACTACGCGCTCGCGAAGGGCCGCGGCCCCGGTGGCGGCGAGCGCATGAAGATCGTGCATCCGGACGAGGCCGCGACGGTTGAGGGCGCGCAGTCCGCGCGCACCGACTACCGGGTGATCGACTCCGCTGCGGGTCGGGCCAGCGTAGTCGCCCTGCGACCGGTCACAGGCCGGACCCACCAGCTCCGCGCCCATATGGCCGCTCTTGGCGCCCCCATCGTCGGCGACGGCAAGTATGGCGGGCGCAGTCAGGAAAACCTCGGCGACGGTTGGGGCGCCAATCTTGGGCAGGGCATCAGCCGCAAGCTGCACCTCCACGCATGGCGCCTGAGCCTCCCGCATCCCGTGACCGGTCGCCCCCTCACGTTCTCGGCGCCCTTGCCGGACCATATGGCCCGCAGCTGGTCCCTCTTCGGCTGGGACCCCGAAGCAACCCCGGCCGCTCCGTTCGAAGACTGAGGCGGCTATCCCAATCTGTGATCGCTTGCATCGTCCGATGCGGCAAAACTGCGTGCCTCGTCTGGTCATTTCACGATCAAGTCCGCATGGAGAGCGCCGGCAACGTGAATTGCTCGCAGTATCTCGATCATTCCTCGCGGCCCGATGCCAAGCGAGTTGAGGGCATCGACAAGATCGGCAAGCGTTACGTTCCCTTCGATCAGGGCCACCCTGTTCTGTCTCTCCTCGTCAATCAGCACTTCTGTGCGCGGCACAACGATTGCCTCTGCGTCGAAGAACGGATCAGGGACGAAAGCAATCGGCTCTTCATTGATCCGAATTGTCAGATTTCCTTGCGTGACCGCAACTTTGCTTATCTTCACGTGCTCACCAAGGACAATTGTCCCCGATCTCTGATCGATGACGACCTTGGCTTTGCTGGCAGGATTGATCTCCAGTTGCTCGATCCTCGCCATGAGGCGTGCGGGCGTGAGATCTGCAACAGCTGGGTCCAGCACAATCGTCCCGGAATCGCTCATGCTGGCCACGTCGCGACGAAGCAGTTTGTTGATCGCCCTCTCAATTCGAGCCGCGGTCGTGAAATCGGGATCGAACAGCGCCAGCCGGAACTGGACGGAATCGTCAAAGACGAAGTCGACTTCACGCTCCACGCGCGCCCCGTTCGGGATCGTCCCGGCAGTCGGGACGCCGATCATTTCTTGCGCGGCGACCCCGCCAGCTTCCACGCCAGATGCCAGTATGGGCCCTTGGGCAACAGCATAGATGTCGCCATCCGCGGCGCTCAGCGGCGCCATTATGAGTGTTCCGCCAAGGAGGCTACGCGCGTCTCCGATCGCAGAGACGGCAACATCAATCCGTGCGCCAGCCCGTGCGAACGGCGGCAGCGTTGCAGTGACGAGGACGGCCGCTACGTTGCGGGTGCGTAGGTTTTCGCCTGTAACGTTTATTCCCAGACGTTCAAGGAGATTGGCGATGGCCTCTTCAGTAAAGGGCGCGTTCCTGAGACCGTCTCCGGTCCCGTTCAGCCCTACCACCAAGCCGTAACCGACGAGATCATTGCCCCTGACGCCTTCGATCTCGACAAGGTCTTTTATCCGTGGACCCGCCGCTGCAGGCTCAAAAAGAACAGCCGCCAGAGCTGCGGTAAGAATGAAGCCGAGCCTGAGACCCATCAAAGATACCGTGTGAGACTTAGCTGCTGCGTCCGGCTATATGAAAGAAAGAGCGTCTCTAGCGCCGTTTGTGTGGCTTCTAGAGAGGTTGCAACCTCTGCTTGATCGCGCCCAATGAGATCGCTTACTGAGATCTCCAGCCGGACGCGCTCTTCAATATTGTCGCGCTTAGCGCTTGCTACGGTTTGCTGGTCGATCCCGAGCATCCCAACCTGGATTTCGAGCGTACTAAGACTCTCACGCATCACATTGGCGTTGGCCCGCAACTCTTCGGCCGCGTTCGGTGTCAGTAGCGAAACGCCATCGCCAGCCTTGATAGCCAAGATCGTTGCTTCGCTCAGTAACTCGCGGAACATCGTTGCATCGGCGCGCAGGCGAGGCTCGATGAACCGATCTTCGGCAATCTCCGTTGCTCCGTTGTCCGCTGTTCCTCCCAAATAGATGCTCGTCTCAAAGAGCCCGCCAGGGTCACTGAAGAACGCGCGAACCTCGGTCTCCAGGTCGGTGGCCCCTGTGATCGCGCCCGTCACCGTAGCGATGATCTCTTCGCCAGTTAGGGTCGCCGGCCCGTCTGTCTCATTACCGGCGAATAGGGCACGACCGGCAAAGCGTGAGTTCAGAGTGGACGCAATCGCGTCGACGGTGTTTCGAGCTGTCTCGGCGAGCACCGCCCGGCTCGTGCTTGTGTTGGCTGTTGCGACGGTCTCAATAGATCCCAAGAACTGCTGCGTGGTGCGTCTGATACTCGCAAGCGCGGCTTGCTCAGTTTCGAGTTCCCCCTCGATCGCAGTGATCGACTCCTGTTGGCGCGCAAGCGTCGCGAGGTTCGCCTCGAGTTGATGAACCTCGGATGTGCGGCCTCGAAGCGCAGCGCCGGGATCGCTGGCAAGCCCGGTCACAACCTCCGTCTGCAAAGTTGTAAGGCTGTCACGAAGGTCGCTCGTCAGCCGGGAGAAGCGCGCGCCCGACGGGTTCGCGGGAAACCCGGTCGCATAGTTCACGGTCATCCGATCCTCCCGAGTTCGTCGAGCATGCGCGCAGCCGCCTGGATGACCTGTGCGTTTGCCGCATAGGCCTGCTCGATGGTGATTAGCTGCTGCAACTCTCGATCCGTATCGACCGCCCGAACCTGAGCCTCCTGATCCGCGAGCGTCTCGCGCCGGGTCTGCTCGAAGCTAGCGATCTCCGATGCTTCGAAGCGCTCCGTCGTTCCGGCCTCTGCGATGAACGCCGCGCGCTCGCGCATGTTTGCAGCCACACCGTTGCCGCTTGCCGTGCTCGGCTCGCGCAATCCCGCGAGGAGGGATCGCAGGATCGTGTCATCCCCAGCGCTCCCCGGGGCACCCGAACCGAGACCATCGCGCAAACGCCAGGCGGCGCCGGTCTCGGGCGTGACAGCTGCGTTTACTTCGATCCGTCCCGCTATGCCCGGCGCTACCGGATCCGTGGCGGCCGAGCCGTTGTCCGTGAACAATCCGGGATCGCCCGGGCCGGTGGTCGGGTCAATTCCGGGAGCGGCGAGCCGATCGACTAGATCCTCTGCAAATCCGTCGATCCGTTGCTGCAACTCCGGTCCTGCCTCGTCACGCAGCCGGAAAGCGCCGGCTAGCGCGCCGCTCTCGATCGCCTGCGCCGACCCGCTTCCGGGCGCAATATCAAGTCCGTTCAGATTTAGCCCTGACAGCGCGCCGCCCCCTGCGTCATAGATCATTTCCGGACCGATCACCGGGGTGTGTGCAAATTCGAGCAATCTCGCGGTGCTGCCGACCAGCAGGAGCCCCTGCTCGGTGTAGAGCTCCACCCCACGTCGTTCGGTGTAGGTCACCTTCACAGGCAGCGCCGCAGACACCTCGTCGATCAGCAATTCGCGGCGGTCCTGCAGGGCGGTCGTATCCCGGCCGAGACTCTCGGCGCGCTGGATCTCGCGGTTCAGTGCCGCGATATCCTCCGTCGCCTGGTTGATGCGCCCGACGATCCTGGCGATATCGGCGTCGGCGCTCTCGCGCACGGCCCGCGCCGACGTATCCAGTTCGTTGAGCTTGCTGGCGAGCGCCATCGCATCGGAGACCGCGTTCTGCTGGCGCGGCTCTGATTCCGGGTTGTCGGCGAGCGCAGCGAGGCTTTCCTCGAACGCCACCTGACGCTCGAAGAGCCCGTCCGGATCGCCGAGTTCCCCGACGCTGGATGCAATCCGCTCCATGCCGCGCGCGTAGACATTCGCCTCTGCGGCGGAGGCGTCGGCTGCGCGGCGCAGCGCACTCAGCGCCGGGTCCGTCGCGCGTTCGACCGAGCTGACATTCACCCCGCCGCCGATCGCGTCCGGCCGCGTCGTGAGCACCGTTCGTCGCGTCGCGAAGCCAGGCGTGAGCGCGTTCGCGATGTTGTCCGATGTCACGCTCAGCTGCCGGCCATTGGCGACGAGGCCGCTGACTGCGTTCTGAAGGGCTCCGGTCAAACTCATCTTATCGCCTCCGTATTCCTACGGGCTGGTTCATCGCTTCAGGTTGGTCGTCTCCTGCAGCATCTCATCGACGGTCTGGACGACGGTTGCATTGGAGGAATAGGCGCGCTGTGTCTGGATCAGCCCGGTGAGTTCGCGGGCGATATCGACGGTGCTCTCCTGCAGCGAAAAGCCCTCGATTCCGCCAGCCGGCCCCGTATTGGCGTCCCAAAAGAAGGGGGTGCCGGATTCGCTGGTGATCGTGAAGGTCTGTGCATCGCCCGAGCTCAGCCCGTTCGGGTTCGGCACATCCACCACCGGGATCCGGTAGAGCACGATCTGCTGTCCCGTGTCGTAGACCCCGCGCAGGAGCCCGTCCGGATCCACTTCCAGCGAGGCGAGATTGCCCGCCGGCGCGCCGTTCGCGGTCACCGAGACCGGCGAGAATCCCGCATCGATCTGCGTGAGCCCGCCAACCACCTGGTCGCTGCCCACGAACACGTCGATCGGCCCGTCCGCCACGGTGATCTGCGCGATCCCGGTCGCGGCGTCGTAGGTGATGCCGGCATTCGGCGTCACGGTATCGATCGAGCCGCGCCCGGCGCGCGAGGGATCGAACTGCACGTCGAAATCGGCGATCGGGTTCACTGGATCGGTCGCGCTGTCGATGAAGGACACGTTCCAGAGATCGCTGCTGCCGGCGGCCGGCACGTTCGGCGTGTAGATCACCGTCAGCGTGTTCCGCCGCCCGACGCCGTCGAAATAGTCGATCGACGAGGTGTAGGGCTCGCCATCCGCGCCGGCGAGCGTGGCATCCGCCGGCAGGTTCACGTTGAGCTCGATCATCGTTGTCGATTCGGAGTTGTTCAGGAAGTTCGTCACCTGGATTGGCTCCAGGCTCGCCGGGCTGTCCCGCACCACGTTGCCGAGCAGGTTGCCCTCGCCGTCCGTGGGGAAGCCGAGAAGTGCAAGCCCTTGCCGCGAAACCAGATATCCGTCCGCATTCCGTGAGAAGCCGCCCGTTGCGGTCAGGCTGAAGGGCCGCTGATTGGCCGCCTCGTCCACCGCCGTCTCCTCCGTCACCGGCAGGAAACCGCGGCCGGAGACCGACAGATCGAGCGCGCTGCTCGTCGAGATCAGCGTGCCCGGCGTGGCCACCTGCCGGAACGTGTTTGCGCGCACGCCGCCGGCCGAGTAACTGTTCTGCGAGCCCGGAATGACGAGCGACGAGAACTCCACATCCCCGCGCCGGTAGCCCGTCGTCGACGAGTTGGCGATGTTGTCAGAGATCACGGCGAGGCGGGTCGCGTTCACCTGCAATCCGGACACACCGGCGCTAAGCGAGGACGAAAGGGTCATTCGGCAGTCTCCTTCTGGCGGAATCCTGTCTGGTCCGGGAACATGCGCCCCACGGATTAAACGCGGCCTAACGGCCGTCCATCCGTAGCAGCTTGATGGCGATGCGCCGGTTCTCCGGCGCGAACGGGTCGTCGAGCGGCTGGGTCGCCGCATGGCCCACGACGCGCTCGATCCGGGCAGATCCGATCCCGGCCTCGAGAAGCAGGCGTCGCGCGGCATTCGCGCGATCGGCGCTGAGCTCCCAGTTCGAGTAGCTCTGGCGCCGAAAAGGTTGCGCATCCGTATGCCCGATCACCGCGATCGGGTTTATGGTCTCGCCGATCATCGGGCCGATCAGCAGCACGAGCTCGCGCAGGAGCCCGCTCGGCTCGGCGGAGCCCGCGGCGAAAAGTGGCTCGCCCACAAGGTCCACGAGTTCGATCGTCAGACCGTCCGCGTCGATGCGCACGCGCAGATGTTCGGCCATATCGCCGGCGCCGGCGGCTTCGAGGGCCTCTCCGAAGGCCTCCTCGATCGCGGCGGCGGCCTCGGCATCGGCGGCCGCGGAGGCTTCGGCGGAGGCTTCGGCGGCGGCCGTCGCCTCGGTGCCCGGATCTGGCGCGCCGGGGGCCGACTCGCCCTCACCCGGCTGGATCTGGCGGCCCGCGGCGCGTTCGTTGCCGTCCGGCCCCGTCTCGGCGATGCGCTGGGTCGGGCGGACGCCGCGCTCCTCCGTGCCTGCGAAAGGCGCCTTGGAGAAGAGATCGTCCCCGCCGAGCACGCCGCTGCCCCCGGCCGAGACCGGGCTGATCGGCAGGCTGGGGTCGAAATAGTCCGCGAGGCCCTTCTTCTGCTCCTCGCTCGTCGCGTTGAGCAGCCAAAGGAGCAGAAAGAAGGCCATCATCGCGGTCACGAAGTCCGCGTAGGCGACTTTCCACGCGCTCGAATGGTGGTCGCCCGCAACCACCTTCTTCGGCCGTTTGATAACGACCGGTGCCTCGTCGCTCATGCCCACGCTCCCCAACCGGTGCGCCGGGTCTTAGCGCCAAAGCCTTAGCGATCGATTAGCGCGCCGGCGCGGCGCGCTTAGCGCCACGGTAACGACTTCGCGCGATGCTCCCGGCGTCGGCAGAAGCTGGCGCGGACCGGTGCGGGGCAGGGGCTCCGGCAGGTCCGGCGGATGCATGAGAGCGGGGCGGGCGTCCAGGACAATGGCTGAATCAGGGGTGCTGGCCCGGAAGCTGCGCGGGCCCAAAATGCGGCTTGCCGGCTTTCCGCCGATGGATCCGCTCTGTCACGCCTTCGCGTCCATCGCGGCCACGCGCGTGCGCGCGGAGCTCCGACCCGGCATCGACGTCTCGGTCTATGGCTACGAGGTGATGCGGCACGGAGACTATCTGCGCGGCCTGCATGCGCCCTCGGCCATCTATCTCCTGTCCTTCTCCGAGAAGAACGGCACCGGTCTCATCAAGGCGCATCCCCGCCTTCTCGGCAAGGTGCTCGACATCTATCTCGGCGGCGATGGCAGCTTCGAGGAATCGAATTTCTCCCGCTCACTCACCGCGATCGATCTCGCGCTCTACGGCCGGTTCGTGGACCTGGCGACGCGCTGCTTCGACGAGGCGATCATCGAGCTCTGCGGCCGCTCCGCCATCGGCCTCGCCAAGCGCTCGCGCTTCGAGCAGCTGCCCGGCATGGTCCGGATCGCGCCGGACAATTCCGAGATCTTCGTCATCAAGCTCAACTATCACGTGGCCGACGACCGGCGCGGGGCTGGCCTCGACATCGTCGTGCCCGTCTCCACGCTCGAGCCGCTGAAGCGCGATCTCATCCAGGCGCAGACGGGCGGGGACATCAATCGCGGCGTCTGGGCCGAGCACATGCTGAACCAGGTGCTTATGACGCAGCTGCCGCTCCACGGCACCGTGCCGCTCGGGCAGTTTAACATTGGCGATCTCGGCGAGCTCAAGGTGGGGGATCTGCTCAAGTTGCCGCCGGATGCGCTCGAGCATGTGCAGCTGCGCGCCCAGACGGATCGCGGCCCGGTCGTCGTCTCCGAGGGCAAGCTCGGCACGCGCTCGCAGAACAAGGCGATCCGCCTCTCGCGCGCGCCGGACGAGGCGTTCCTCCAGCCGCTGCGCGCGGCGATGACCGATCGAGACCCGGCGGAATGACTCCGTCCTTCTCAGCGTGGCCCGGTAACATTCCGTCCCTAAACCCTTTTCGGAGGCGGGGCATCGCGGCATAGTGGAGGCGTGATCACAGGGAATGGAGGGGGCCATGACCGTGAGACTACGCCACGCAGCCATCGCATCCTGCGTCGCGATCGGCATGCTCGCAGCGGAGCCGCTCCGCGCCGAGGTCGCGCGTCTGGCCTTCGGCGCGGCAGCACAGCCGTCGCCGCAGGTCTCAGAGCCGATCGGCGGCTATTCGCGCGGCTGCCTCGCCGGCGGTATCGAGCTCGCGGAGACGGCGGCGCGCTGGCAGGCCATGCGCCTCAGCCGCAACCGCAACTGGGGCCATCCGCACATCATCGCCTTCATCGAGCGTCTCTCCGTCTCGGCGGAGGCGATCGGCTGGCCCCGCATATTCGTCGGCGATATCAGCCAGCCGCGCGGCGGGCCGATGCTCAGCGGGCATCGCTCGCACCAGATCGGGCTCGACGCCGATATCTGGCTGCGCCGGCCGGGCACGCGAGTGCTGAGCCGCGCGGAGCGCGAGCGGATCTCGAGCACCCGGGTCGTCGCTGCCAACGGGCGCGACCTCAACGCCTCCTGGAGCGACGGGCATCACGCGCTCCTGCGTGCGGCCGCGCGCGATGCGGCGGTGGCGCGCATCTTCGTGAACCCCGCCATCAAGCGCGGGCTCTGCCGGGCCGAGCCTCCGGGCGACCGCGCCTGGCTGCGCAAGATCCGGCCCTGGTGGGGGCATGATGCGCATTTCCATGTGCGGCTGCGCTGCCCGCCCGCGGCGCCCGGCTGCCGCAACCAGGATCCGCCCCCGCCGGGGGACGGTTGCGGCGCCGAACTCGCCTCCTGGTTCCAGCCGCCCGCGCCGAGCTCCGGCACCAAGACCGGGCGGAAGCGCCGTGAGCTGAGGATGGCGGATCTGCCCGCCGCCTGCCGCGCCGTGCTGCGATGAGGGCGCTGGCGGGCCTCGGCGCCGTGCTGCTCGCGGCCCTGCTGGCCTCGGCCGGCGTGGCCCGCGACTGCGAGGACGCCACCGCGCCCGGCGGCCTCGCCATCTGGGCGGAGGCCGTCTCGCTCGCCGCTCCCGAGCTTGCCGGCCTCGAGATCGCCGGCGCCTGGGCCCTCACTGCCGAGAGTCCTGATTTCGGCGGTTTTTCGGGTCTCGTGATCCGGGGCGACGGGGCGCCGCGGGCCCCCGCCTTCACGGCAGTGACCGATCGCGGCTACCTCTTGGAGGCGCGCTTTACGCCGGCGAACACGGCTTGCCCGCTCACCGCCGTCCGCCTCCTGCCGCTCACCGACGAGGCCGGCCGGCCCCTCACCGGC
>JBCBWF010000595.1:0-2351 GCA_039817245.1 Pseudomonadota bacterium
AGCGGCATCCCCTACGCCATGGGGATCATCAAGAACCAGTATGTCGGGCGCACCTTCATCGAGCCGACGGACCAGATCCGCGATATGGGCGTGCGCCTGAAGCTCAACATCAACCGCGCCGTGGTGGCCGGCAAACGCGTGGTGCTGGTCGATGACAGCGTGGTGCGCGGCACCACCAGCCGCAAGATCAAGGACATGCTGCTGGATGCGGGCGCGCGCGAAGTGCATTTCCGCATCGCCTCGCCGCCGACCAAATGGCCCTGCTTCTACGGCGTCGACACGCCGGAACGCAGCAAGCTTCTGGCCGCGCGCATGGGCGAGGAGGAGATCCGCGAGTTCCTGGAGGTCGATTCGCTGCGCTACGTGTCGCTCGACGGCCTCTACCGTGCCGCCGGCGAGACGGCGGGGCGCGACAAGGACGAGCCCCAGTTCTGCGATGCCTGCTTCTCCGGCGACTATCCCGTGCGCCCCTCCGACGCCATGCAGCGCGGCGATATGCGCCTGGCCGAAGAGGCCTGAGCCCCACCACCGGGCCGCCTAGCCGCGCGCCGCAGACCAGCCGAACGACCGCACCCATGAGCCTTTCCGGAACCACTGCCCTCGTTACCGGCGCCTCGCGCGGCTTCGGCTTTGCGGCTGCGCGCGCGCTCGCGAGCGAGGGCGCCCAGGTGATCGCGCTCGCGCGCACCGTGGGCGGGCTGGAGGAGCTCGACGACCGGATTCGCGAGGCGGGCGGGCTGTCGCCGGTCCTCGTGCCGCTGGACATCACCGACGATCCGGGGCTCGAGCGCATGGGCGCCGCACTTCACGGCCGCTTCGGCAAGCTCGATCTCTGGCTCCACACTGCGGCGCATGCCCCGCCGCTGGCGCCCGCCGAGCACATCGCGGCGAAGGATCTGGACAAGGTGATTGCGGTGGATATCCGCGCCTTCCAGCGGCTGATCCGGGTCCTCGACCCGCTCCTGCGCCTCGCCGGCGGCAGTGCGCGCGCGCTGATCGCCGCGGAGGACCGGGCCGGCGCGCCCTTTTTCGGCGCCTATGCGGCGGCGAAGGCGGCCCAGTCCGCGATCACCCGGGCCTGGGCGGCGGAGGTCGCGCGTGAGATCGCGGTCGCCGAGATCGTGCCCCCGCCCATGCCCACAGCACTGCGCGCGCGCTTCTATCCGGGCCAGGACGCGGCGGCGCTCACGCCCATCGAGGAGGCCGCCGCCCTTCTCCTGCCTGTGCTTGCCGGCCCCATCGCGCCGGGCGAGCGCCGGCTGCTGCAGCCGGCCCGGCACGCCGCCGCCCCGCTCCCGCCGGGCAGCTAGGGCGCTGCTTCTACGAAGAAACTCTCCCTCAGCGCCCGCGCCCACCCACGTCAGGATAGAACTACAAAATGAGAACATATAGTGTACATTCCCACGCGCCCAGCTTGCCGGGCTCGGCGGATATTGTTACGCTATAACAAACCTGAAGCCGGCAGATGCGCTACGACGAGACCGCGCCCTTTCCGCTCGACGACTATCGCGAGATGCAGCGCGCGATCCCCGGCGTGGAGGCGCTCTACGGCCTCATCCAGGTCCAGCTCGCGGCGAGCCTCGCGGAGGGATCGACCGTGTTGATCGTGGGCGCCGGCGGCGGGCGGGAGATCGAGATCCTCGCCACGCTCCCACGCACCCACCGCGCCGTGGCCGTCGATCCCTCCGCCCCGATGCTCGAACGCGCGGCCCGGATCGCCGGCGCGCAGCGGAGCGCTGCCGCTTCGTGCTCGGGACCGTGGACGACGCGCCGGACGGGCCGTTCGAGGCCGCGACCTCCGTGCTCGTCATGCATTTCCTGCCCGATGACGGGGCGAAGCGCGCCTATCTCGCCGCCATCCGACAGCGCCTCCGCGCAGGAGCGCTCTACATCCATGTGGATGTCTGCGTCGACAGCCCCGCCGAGCGCGAGGCGATGGTGGAGCCCTTCCTGCGCCATGCTGCGCTGCAGGGGCTGCCGGCGGCGAAGGCCCGGATCGCGCCCCGGATCATCCGCGAGCTGCCCGTGATCTCCGAGGCCCGCACCCGCGCGCTCCTCGCCGAGACCGGGTTCGGCGCGGTCACCGCGTTCTTCCGCGGCCTCTGGTATGCGGGATGGGTCGCGCGCGCGGCCGGCGAAGACGGCTCTCAGTCCGGCGCGTAAGGGTTCTCGCGTTTGCGCATGTTGAGCCGGATCGGCACGCCGGCCAGCCCGAAATCGCGCCTGAGCCCGTTCACCAGATAGCGCGTATAGGCAGCCGGCAGGTCGTCCGGCCGCGAGCAGAAGGCCACGAAGCTCGGCGGGCGCGCCTTCACCTGCGTCATGAACCGGATCCGGATCCGCCGCCCCCC
>JBCBWF010000376.1:0-4968 GCA_039817245.1 Pseudomonadota bacterium
CGCGGAGCGCGCGAAGGAGGCGCCGGAGCTCGGCTTCCCGACCGACGAGGACCCCGCGCGGATCGCGGCGACCTTCCACACGGGCGGGACGACGGGGCATCCGAAGATCGCGCGCCATGCCCAGGGGGGCATGATCTATAACGGCAAGGTGCCGTCGATGTGCCTGATCGACGAGACCGACGTGATCATCTGCCCGCTGCCCCTCTTCCATGTGCTCGCGGCCTATCCGGTGCTGCAGGCGGTGCTGGCCTCGGGCGCGCATCTGGTGCTGCCGACGCCTGCGGGCTTTCGCGGCGACGGGGTGATGGACAATTTCTGGGCGCTGATCGAGCGCTGGGGCGTGACCTTCATGGTGATGGTGCCGACGGCGGCCTCGGCGCTGATGCAGCGCGAGGTGCGCCACGACGTGTCGACGCTGAAATTCGCGCTCTGCGGCTCCGCCCCCCTGCCGGTGGAGCTCTTCCGCCGCTTCGAGGCGGCGACGGGGGTGACAATCCTGGAGGGGTACGGGATGACGGAGGCGACCTGTCTCGTCTCCATCAACCCGCCGGACGGGGAGCGCAAGATCGGCTCGGTGGGCCTGCCGATCCCCTACACGGAGGTGAGCATCCTGGTCTGCGGGCCGGACGGGGCGATCCTGCGGACCTGCGGGACCGACGAGGTGGGCGAGATCTGCATCCGCTCGCCCGGGGTCTTTCCGGGCTACTCGGAGGAGACGCTCAACCGCAGCCTCTTCGCGGGACCGGCGGATGCGGAGGGCGGGCCCTATCTGCGCACCGGCGATCTCGGGCGGATCGATGCGGATGGCTATGTGTGGATCACCGGGCGGGCGAAGGATCTGATCATCCGCGGCGGGCACAACATCGATCCAGCGATCATCGAGGAGGCGATGTGCGCGCATCCGGCGATCGTGTTCGCGGGGGCGGTGGGCCAGCCCGATGCGCATTCGGGCGAGGTGCCGGCGGTCTATGTGGAGCTGGCGGACGGTGCGGAGGTGAGCACCGAGGATCTGATGGAGCATGCCCGCGCGACGATTGCCGAGAAGGCGGCCGTGCCGAAGCATATCGCGGTGATGGACGAGCTGCCGAAGACCGCGGTGGGCAAGGTGTTCAAGCCGGATCTGCGGCGCGAGGCGATGGCGCGGATCTATGCGCGTGCGCTGCTCGATGCGGGGATCCGGGCCGAGGTGCGGATCGTGGACGACCGCAAGCTGGGGCTGGTGGCGGAGGTGTCGCCGGCGGGACCGGATGTGCGCGAGAGCGATATCGAGCCGGTGCTGGGGGCTTTCGCGCGGCCCTGGCGGATGGTGGCCTGAGCGGTCCGGCAGCGCTTTTGTGAGCCAGCGAGGCGGAATCGCGGCTGGTCGCCGCGATGAGTCTTGCATTGGCGCCCGGGGCGGCCGGTTCGCTCCGCCCCGGATGGAGCGGCCTGTGGCCGGCGCTGCGGGTGCGGGCTGGGGAGAAGCCCCGGGGGGGCTTGCTCGCGAGCGTGTTGCGGGGTCCGCTCCGCGTCAAGGACGGGCCGGCTCCGCCGGTCGCGCGGGGCGCGATCCTTGACCCGGACCGGCCCCCGCGGGTCCCGGTCTCAGTAGAGCGATGCCTGCTGGCGGGGGTCGAGGGCGGCGTCGTAGGCGTCGGCGTCGAAGTCGGGCTTCGCGGAGCGGGTCATCTGCCCCGCCGTCGGCACCGTGTCGCGCGGGCGCCGGGAGGCGGGGTCCCAGAGGGCGGCGCGGATGAGCGCGCGGGCGCATTGGAAATAGACCGCCTCGATGGTGAGCAGGATCGCGCTGGCGGGGCGCTTGGCGTCCGTCTCGAAGCTGGCGAGGAGCTCGGGGTCGGCGGTGAGGCGCGCGCGGCCGTTGAGGCGCAGGGTCTCGTGGATGCCGGGGATGAGGAAGATCAGCGCGACGCGCGGGTCGGCCAGGATGTTCTTCAGCGTGTCGAGCCGGTTGTTGCCGCGCCGGTCGGGGATCGCGATGTGACGGTCGTCGAGGATCCGGAAGGCGGCCCCCGGCCGGTCGCCGCGCGGCGAGGCGTCGAGCCCGCCGGGCCCGGCGGTGGCGATCACGAAGAAGGAGGCGGCCTCGAGCCAGCGGCGGTATTCGGGCGTGAGGCCGGGGGTCTCCTTGGCCAGCGAGATCGGGTTGGTGGCGCCGTAGAGGGCGCTCAGCGCCTCGAGGCTGTCGATGTCATGCGCGTTGGAGATGGTCATGGCGGGCTCCCCTGCTGCTCCGGCAGAGCTAGGCCGGGCGGCGGGGCGGTGTAAAGGCTGCGTGACGGGCGGTGCGCTCAGGATCCGGCGAGGGCGCGGATCTTGCGGGCGAGATAGGGCGCGAACCAGCCGTCGTAGCGCGCCTGGAGGGCGGGGATCCGCCAGTCCTGCCCCGTGACGATGCCGCGGCAGCCGGGCGCGCCGCAGCGGCACGCCATCGTCCAGTCGTCGTCATCGCCGGTGGCGTAGTCGAAGGTCAGTTCCTCGCCGGCCTCGATGTCGCGCATGGCGTGGAAGGCGATCTGGCCGACAAGGCCGAGATTGGGCGCGCAGGAGTGGTTGAGATGCATCATCGACGCGTCGCGCTCCTCCGCGCGCTCGGGGCCGATGAAGAGGTGCTCGTCGATCTGGATCTCGGCGGGGCCGAGGGTGGCGGCAAGGGCGTCGCGCCGGGCGCGGTCGAAGACATGGCCGCCCTTGACGACCGCGACCTCGCCGGCGGCGAGCGGGGCCTCGGCGAAGAGGCCGGTGCCTTCGATGCCGCTGGCGCCCTTGCGGAGCTTCGGGGAGAACCAGGTGAAGGGCATGGGGGCCTCCGGACTGACGGGGCGCGCCGAAGCGAGCGCGGTGCCCGGGGATTGCGGACGGGAACGCTTCGGGCTGCGGATGCCCCCCTTACGCCCTGCGCTGCGCCAGGTGAAGCTCCGCGAGGCGTCGCACAGCTGCGCCGATCGCGCTCGAGACGGTAGATGTTCATACTATGTTCGCACTACCCGCCCTAAGATGTCGTGGGTGGGAGCGGCCGCAAGCCCGATCCTGCCCGGCCGGATGGCCGGGCGAACGCCCGCGGGGCTTGCCGTGCCGGGCGGTGCATTGACAAGGCCGGGGAAATGCGTATGCAGCGGGGCTCGCCGTCCGTTGGGGCGGCGTCGACCGGCGCCCGTGGCCCGCGCAAGCGGAGACCTGTCGCCCTCCGGGACCGAGCCCGGCGGGAGAGGAGGCCGCCCGAACATTGAGAGAAGGAGACGGGGTTCGTGACCAAGCGTACCGCCGCGAAGCACAAGATCGACCGCCGTATGGGCGAGAACATCTGGGGACGTCCGAAATCCCCGGTCAACCGCCGCGAGAACGGGCCCGGCCAGCACGGCGCGCGCCGCAAGGGCAAGCTCTCCGATTTCGGCATCCAGCTGCGCGCCAAGCAGAAGCTGAAGGGCCATTACGGGGACCTGACGGAGAAGCAGTTCCGCCGCATCTACTCCGAGGCGGAGCGGCGCCGGGGCGATACCGGCGAGCTGCTCGTGGGCCTTCTGGAGCGCCGGCTGGACGCGGTGGTCTACCGCGCGAAGTTCGTGCCCACCATCTTCGCCGCGCGCCAGTTCGTGAACCACGGCCATGTGCAGGTGAACGGCCGCCGGGTGAACGTCCCCTCCTACCAGGTGAAGGAGGGTGACCTGATCACCATCGGCGAGAAGGCCAAGGGCATGGCGCTGGTGATCGAGGCCAACCAGTCGGGCGAGCGCGACGTGCCGGACTATATCGAGGTCGATCACGGCAAGGGCGCGGCCACTTTCCTCCGCATGCCGGGGCTGTCGGACATCCCCTACCCGGTTCAGATGGAGCCGAACCTCGTCATTGAGTACTACGCGAAGAACTGAGGCCTCTGCCCGTCAGGGTCCGGCCAGGGTATCGGCGGCCGCTCCGTACGGGGCGGCCGTTCTGCTGTCCGCGCGTCAGTCGCGCTTCCAGGCCGCGATCATCAGGCCGCTCAGCGCGCCGAGAAGGAGCAGGGCGGTGGCTGGCAGCGAGACCGCCGCGGCGCCTTCCTCGAAGGCGCGGATCGTGAAGCTGTCGCCGAGCCCGAGCTCGTGGAGCCGGGTGCCGCCCGTCCCGTCCGGCGTCGCGACCAGAAAGCCGTTGGCCAGCCCGCTCCGGCTGAAGAAATCGAGGCGCGCGGTGAAGGCCTCCTTCGAGATCCCGTCCGCCAGGAACCCGTCCGTGCAGCAGTTGATCCAGGAAAAGGCGACGCGCCCGGTCTCCGGCGAATAGTCCCCGTAATCGTCGATCACGGCGACGGAGAGCGCGCCGGGCAGGCCCGTGAGGCTGAGGGTGACCGCGCCGCCGCTGCCATCCTTCGGCGCATCGAAGATCATGCCGAGGGAGAGCGCATCGTCCCCGCTCGTGCTCGACTCGAGCAGGAACAGCGTGATCGCGTCCGAACTGGTCAGGCCCGGTTGCACAGGGGCCGCGGACATGCCGTAGAGCGTGTCGTAGTTGTAGAACTCCGCCGAGCTGCCATCGAACAGGAAGGGTTCGATCAGGCGCTCTTCGCTGCCATTGCTGACAGAATACTGCAGGGCGATGGCGGGGGTGGTGATGAAGCTGAAAAGCACCAAAACCGCTACGAATACACGACGCATTTGACCCACTCCAGATCGTCATGGGCTGAGGCAGCGTCATATTCGGGTCCGAAAAGCGGCGCGACCGCCTGCCCTTCGTCTTCACCGTGACTGCTCCGCCCACCGGAACTGGCGACGAGCCTCGCGTTGAAAAGTGGTTAAACGGTTAATGGAACGGAAAGAGAGGCAGGACGTCGCGCCACGCCCGCGCTCCGGCGATGCGCTGCGGTCAAGACTGCGTTTCCCGCACGGCACTGGTCACTGCGGGGCCGAGCCTGTATGACCCGCTGGAAGGAGAGCGCAATGCATCTGCCCCAGCCGCCCGGCGCTGCCGGTGAGCCGGCCCCCCGGAACGCGAAAC
>JBCBWF010000433.1:0-4245 GCA_039817245.1 Pseudomonadota bacterium
GCCATCGACCGCGGGGCCCTTGAGCGCGCCGACACCGACGGGATCGCCGACGCCTTCCACACCGCCCATCACCGCGCCTACGACCATTCCGACCGCGAGGCGGAGACACAGATCGTCAATCTCCGCGTCGTCGTCGCCGGCTCCGCGCCCAAGCCCGATCTGCGCCCCGCCCCCGAGCGCGCCTCCGAGGCCGCGCCCGAGACCACCGTCACGGTCTGGCTCGACGGGGCCGAGCGCGCGGCCGGGCTCTACCGCCGCACCGCCCTCACCCCCGGCGCGCGCCTCGCAGGGCCCGCCATCGTCGCGCAGGACGACTGCACCACCGTGATCCCGCCCGGCTTCGTCTGCCGCGTCGATGGCTGGGGCAACCTTCTCATCACCCCGGACCAGCCCGCGCGGTCCCGGGCAAACGCGGAGTAAGGTCCGATGCCCATCGACAAGGTGACCCTGGAGATCATGAAGAACCACACCCGCGCCGCCGCGGAGAGCATGGCCTTCACGCTCTACCGCACCGCGCATTCCACCTTCGTGAAGGAGACGGAGGACTTCACCACCGGGCTCACCACGCCCGAGGGCGAGACCTTCGCCACCCCGACCGAGCTCGGCGCCACCTGGTTCGTCGGCCTCAATTACGGCCGCGCCATCGACATGATCGCGGACTACCGCCCCGGCGACATCGCCATGACGAACGACCCCTATTCCGGCTTCGTCTGCACCCATCCGCCGGACATGCATATCTGGAAGCCGATCTTCCACGAGGGCGAGATCGTCGCCTTCTCCGTCGGCCATATCCACAACACGGATGTGGGCGGTGCCGTGCCCGCCTCGCTCTCGCGCACGCTCTCCGAGGTGCACCAGGAAGGCATCCGCATCCCGCCCGCCAAGATCCTGCGCGAGGGCGAGATCGACCGCCAGCTCCTCGACATCTTCCTCACCAATGTGCGCGCGCCGGACCAGAACTGGGGGGATCTCAAGGCCCAGATCGCCGCCTGCAACACGGGCGAGCGCAAGGTGCACGAGATGATCGCGCGCTTCGGGGTGGACACCTTCCGCGAGGGCGTGGGCGATCTCCTCGCCTATGCCGAGGCGCAGGCCCGCGCGATCATCCGCGCGCTGCCGGACGGCCGCTATCCCTTCTCCGACTTCATCGACGAGGACGCGGTGGATGGCTGGCCCTGCCGCCTGAAGCTCACGGTCGTCATCAAGGGCGACGATCTGGTGCTCGACTTCACCGGCTCCGACCCCCAGCTCGAGAGCTCGCTCAACATGCCCACCGGCGGCGACCCGCATCATGTGCTGATGCTGGTGGGCGTCACCTATGTGCTCTACTCGCTCGATCCGCGGCTCTATCTCAATTCCGGCATCGCGCGCGCCTGCCGCTGCATCCTGCCCTCGGGCACCATCGTGAACCCCGTGTTCCCGGCCGCGGTGGGCATGCGCACGCTCTCCTGCAACCGCACCCACGGGCTCACCTTCGGCGCCTTCGCGCAGGCCGCGCCGGACCGGCTGATGGGCGCGCCGGCCTCCGGCGGGCCGATCATGAACGTCAACACCACCGACACCCGGACCGGCCGGCGCATCATGGCCGCCATCGACCCCATGACCGGCGGGAGCGGCGGGCGCGCGGCCGGCGACGGGGCGGACGGCTCGGGCGCCAACCAGGGCTTCCTCAAGAACACCCCCGTCGAAGTCAACGAGGTCGAGGCCGGCATCCGCGTCCTGCGCTACGGCCTCGCGCGCGACAGCGCCGGGCCCGGCCAGCATCGCGGCGGCCTCGGCACCGAGCTCATCTTCCGCGCGCTCTCGCCCAACACCCGCGTGACCGCGCGCAACCGCGACCGCACCCGCTTCACCGGCTGGGGCATCGCGGGCGGCGAGACCGGCGGCGCCTCGGTGTTCTTCCTCAACCCCGGCGCCGATGACGAGGTGAACCTGCGCAACACCGACATCGTCACCATCGGCCCCGGCGACGTGATCCATGTGAGCTGCGGCGGCGCGGGCGGCTGGGGCAACCCCTTCCTGCGCGACCCCGCGGCCGTGCTGCGCGATGTCCGCCGCGGCTGGGTCTCCACCAAGCGCGCCCGGGCCGATTACGGCGTGGTGATCGTGAAGGACGCCGTGGACGTCACCGCCACCCTCGCGCTGCGCGCCGAGCATGCCGCGTCGCCGGCCGCCAACAGCTTCTACCGCTATGGCCCCGCGCGCGACAGCTTCGAGCAGGTCTGGACCGAGGCGAACTACGACGCGCTCACCGAGGGCCTCGCCGCGCTGCCCGTCACCTGGCGCTTCTACGCCAAGCACCGCGTCTTCGCCGCGATCGACGCCATGGACAGCCGCCTCCCCGAGCGCATCGACGGCTCCGCCGTGCGCCGCGTCCTCGCCGATCTCGTCGCGGAGTTCCCCGAGCTCATCGCTGGGCGCGCCGCGGCCGCCGCCCGCGCGGCGGAATAGGCCATGGAGATCACCTTCCCCGGCCGCCGCGTCCTCGTCACCGGTGTCGTCCGCGGCATCGGCCGCGCCATTGTCCACGCCTTCGCCGAAGCCGGCGCCACGGTCTGGGCCGCCGATATCGAGACCGAGCTGCTCGCAACCCTCGCCGAGGGCCTCGAAGAGCCCGTCGCCGAACGGATCCATCCGCGCGTCTGCGACGTCACCGACCCCGCCGCCATCGCGGCCCTCGTCGCCGAGATCGGCACCGTCGACATCGCCGTGCACGCCGCCGGCGGCGTCCGCTCCCGCATCCGCACCCCCATCGACGCGGTCTCCGACGAGGACTGGCGCGTGATCCAGGCGGTGAATGTCGACGGCGCCTTCTATCTCGCCCGCGCCGTGGTGCCCGCCATGAAGGCCGCCGGCACGGGCCGCATCGTCGTCATCTCCAGCCGCGCCGGCCTCGGCGTCTCGCGCACCGGCGTGCAGAGCTACGGCACCGCCAAGACCGCGCAGATCGGCCTCGTCCGCCAGCTTGCCGCCGAGCTCGGCCCCTTCGGCATCACCGTCAACTCCGTCGCGCCGGGCTTCATGCCCACGAGCCCCGACTACGTGAAGCAATGGGAAGCCGAGGGCCCCGAGGTCCAGGCCGCCCATATCCAGTCCGTCGCCATGCGCCGCATCGGCCGGCCGGAGGACATCTCCAACGCCGTCCTCTTCTTCGCCTCCGACCGGGCCGACTGGATCACCGGGCAGACCCTCGCCGTCACGGGCAGCCCGTGAGCGCAGCGGGCCACCAGCTCGGCATCGATGTGGGCGGCACCTTCACCGATGTGATCTTCGCCAGCCGCGCGGGCGATGCGCTCTGGATCGCCAAGACCCCGTCGACGCCCGCGGACCCCGCCCAGGGCTTCTTCCACGGCGTCGAGCGTGCCCTCTCGCTCTCCGGGCGTGCGCCGGGGGCGGTCGACGTGGTCCTGCACGGTTCCACCGTCGCCACCAACGCCATCCTCGAGGGCAAGGGGGCGCGGACCGGCCTCCTCACCACCGCGGGCTTTCGCCATGTGCTCGAGATCGGCCGCGCCGAGATCCCGCGCGCGGCCAACATCTTCGGCTGGGTCAAACCGCGCCGCCCCGTCGCCCCGCGCAACGTCTTCGAGGTACCCGAACGCATCCGCCTCGACGGCAGCACCGTCCGCGCCCTCGACGAGGCCGCCGTGGAGGCCGCCGCCGAGACCATCGCGCGCCGTGGCCTCGAGGCCGTCGCCATCGTCTTCCTGCATGCCTATGCCAACCCGGCCCATGAGCGCCGCGCCGCCGAGATCCTGGCCGAGCGCCTGCCCGGCGTCGAACTCTCGCTCTCCTCCGAGGTCCTGCCCGTCTTCCGCGAATACGAGCGCGCCATGGCCACCGCGCTCAATGCCAGCGTCCAGCCGCTCGTCGGCCGCTATGTCCGCCGCCTCACCGACGGCCTCGCAGCGCGCCGCATCGCAGCGCCGCTCTTCATCATGAAGTCCAATGGCGGGGTGTTCTCGCCGGAGGCCGCCGCCCGCCTCGGTGCGCATATGGCGCTCTCGGGCCCCGCGGCCGGCGCGCGCGGCGCGGCCCATCTCGGCCGCCTCGCCGGCTTCCGCGATCTCGTCACCATCGATATGGGCGGCACCAGCGCCGATGTGGCCCTGATCCGCGACGGCGAGCCCGAGACCAGCACCGCCACGCGCATCAACGACCAGCCGCTCGCGCTGCCGGTGATCGACATCCACACCATCGGCGCCGGCGGCGGCTCCATCGCGCGCATGAGCGAGCACGGCGCCA
>JBCBWF010000656.1:0-1773 GCA_039817245.1 Pseudomonadota bacterium
CCGCCGACCCAGCCGGAGAGATACCAGTTGATGTACTCGTAGGCCGCGTCGAGCTCGAGCCCGGAGAGGTTCGCCGAGAGGCCGATGCCGCCGCCCCAGCTCCGATAGCCCTCTTCCAGCGGCTGGTAGACGCAGGGGATGCCCTTCGAGCGCACCGCCGTGATCGCGGGCGACCACATGGACTGGATCACCACCTCGCCGGAGGCCATGAGGTTCACGCTCTCGTCGAAGCTCTTCCAGAAGGCGCGGAACTGGCCGGCGCGCTTGGCCTCGGTGAAGATCGCCATCGTCTTGTCGATCTCCTCCTTGGTCATGTTGCCCTTGTCGCCATAGGTGACCTCGCCCATGGACTCGCAGACCATCGCCGCATCCATGATGCCGATCGAGGAGATGTCGAGGATCGAGGCCTTGCCCTTGAACTCGGGGTTCAGGAGCTCGGACCAGTTGCCGATCGGCCGGCCGATGAGATCCGGGCGGATGCCGAGCGTGTCGGCGTTGTAGATCGTCGGGATCAGCGTCATCCAGCCGGTCTCGCCCGAGGCGAAGGTCTTGCCGTCCGGCCCGTCGACAAAGCCCACCGTGTGGGGCGCGGTGCCCTGCGCGATGGTGCTCTCGGGCGTCAGCTTGCCGTTCTTGAAGATGCCGACGATCTTGTCGTAGTTCGCGATCTTGGACGTATCCATGGGCTGCAGGTTGCCCGCCCCCCAGATCTTCTTGCAGATCCAGTACTCGATATCGGCGATGTCGAAGCTCTTCGGCTGAGTGGCGGCGCGCTGGGTGACGCTGTCGCTGTCGAGCGCGGTCATCTCCAGCGTGAAGCCGAGATCCTCCTTCACCTTCGCGGCCACCTCGTTGAGGTTGGACACGCCGGTGCCGAACTGGCGGAGCGTCACATCCTTGATGTTCTGCGCCCAGATGGTCGGCGCGCCGAGGGTTGCGCCGGCGGTGGCCGTGGCGGCCGCGCCCTTGAGCAGCGTGCGGCGCGAGAGCGTTTTCTTCGCAGTGTCGGTCACGGGGGTCTCTCCTGTCGTTGCAGTGTTTGGTTCTGGTGGTGGCTCGGCGCCGGTCCGCTAGGCGACCAGCGGATGCAGATCCTCGGCGCGCCAGTGCAGGCCGACCGTCTGGCCGATCTCCACCGGCGCCGCGAAGAAGGCGCTGTCGGGCAGGGTGGCGAGCAGGGGGCCGGTCGCATCGCTCTCCAGCGACACGTTCACGGCGGCACCCAGATACTCGATGTCGCGCACCGTGGCGGTGGCCGTCCCGTCGCCCGCCTTGGCCAGGGCGATCCGGTCCGCGCGGATGGCAAGGCGCTCCGCACCGTCCTGCAGCACGTTGTGCCCGCCGATGAAGCGCGCCACGAACTCGGTGCGCGGCCGGTCGAACACCTCGCGTGGCGGGCCCGCCTGCTCGATGCGCCCGGCGTTCATGACGATGATCCGGTCCGCCAGCGCCAGCGCCTCGTCCTGGCTGTGGGTGACATGCACGAAGGTGATGCCGAGTTCGCGCTGCAGCCGCTTGAGCTCGATGCGCACCCGGATGCGCAGGAACGGGTCGAGCGCGGAGAGCGGCTCGTCGAGCAGTAGCGCGCGCGGTTCGGTGATCAGCGCGCGGGCAAGGGCCACGCGCTGCTGCTGACCGCCCGAAAGCTGGGCGGGCTTGCGCTCCAACAACTCGCCGATGCGCACAAGATCGGCGATGGCACGCACCTTGCCGTCCATATCAGCTGTGCTCTCGCCGCGCACCCGCAGCGGAAAGGCAATGTTCTGGGCGACG
>JBCBWF010000530.1:0-3014 GCA_039817245.1 Pseudomonadota bacterium
CCAGGCGCAGTCCCATGCGGTCCGCGTCCTTCGTGATCCGCCAATCCGCAGTCAGGAACGCCCTCACCGCGTCTTCGGTGAACAGGTCGTCCTGCGGGCCGAGAACCACACGGACCGTGCTCGGCGATCCCGGCGCGGCTCTGTCGGCCGCATCGGCGGGAGGAAGCGCCAGCTCCGGCCCCTCCGGCGTGCCCGGCAGGAGCGCCGGGATCGCCGAGCACGGTCCGTGTGGTTCTCGGCCCACAGGACGACCTGTTCACCGAAGACGCGGTGAGGGCGTTCCTGACTGCGGATTGGCGGATCACGAAGGACGCGGACCGCATGGGACTGCGCCTGGAAGGCCCGCGCCTCTCCCACCGCGCCGGCGCGGATATCGTGTCCGACGGCATCGAGACCGGCGCTGTGCAGGTGCCGGGCACGGGCCAGCCGATCCTGCTGCTCGCCGACCGGCAAACCTCCGGCGGCTATGCCAAGATCGCCGCGGCGATCCGCGCCGATCTTCCGCTCCTCGGCCGCCTGGCCCCGAGCGCTGTCTTGCGCTTCGTGGCCGTGAGCCCGGTGGAGGGGGCGGCCGCCCTGCGCGCAGCCGAGTCCTCTCTCCGCCGCCGCATCGCGGGTATCGCACCGGTCGGTACGGGCCCTTCGATCGATCTGGAGGCGCTCTATCGCGAGAACCTGATCACGGGGCAGGTCGAAGGCGACTAGGCGTGCAAGTCGAGTAACCGCTTCTGCGCCCGCGCCCGCCCACGACAGGTTTCACACGATTCATCGAACAATAAGTGAACGCTTTGGTGCCGCGACAGGAACGAGCGTCTGTGGCCCCACCCTTTCTGCGGAGCTTGCCGGCTTGAGCGGACGCAGCGCCGTGGGCGGGTGGCGGCGCGCGGGATCTCGAACCGGCGCTCGCCTTTGTGTCAGCGCAGCAGGTGCTCCAGGGCGCGGCGTCGCGCCACCCCGCTTCGCCAGACCTGGAAGAGCGCGAGGGCCACGGCCACCAGGAGCGTTGTGCCGCCCACGAGCGCCAGATCTGCAGGAACGCTCGGCAGCGGCTCCGGAACACCGCCTTTGGTGATCGCGCTGTAGCGCGCAGCGAGCGCCTCGGTGCCCGGCGCGAGGGCAGCGCGGATGGCCCAGAACAATCCGGCGGCAAGCGCAAGCGAGGACACCACCGCCGCTGTCACCTGCAGCACGAGGATCGCGCGGAGCTGCACCCAGGTCACGCCATTGGCAAGCAGCATGCCGTAGCGCACCCGGCGATGTCCGATGACCGTGCCGAGCTGCACCCAGAGCGTCGCGAGCAGCAAGGCGAGGATCAGGCCCCCGATCGGTCCCTTCAGCTGCTCGATGAGGCTGGTGAGGAAGTTGAAGCGCGCGAGCGTGTCCTGGTAGACCTCGTCGAGGCGGAGCCGCGAATCGGGCGGGTCGCCGGCCCGGTCGATGCCGGGGTCGATGCAGAGCGGCCGGCGGTCCTCCGGCGCCGGGTAGCCGGGCACGGGCGCGCAGGTGAGGTAGTCCACCAGCTCCGCAATCGCGAGGCGCGACGGAGCGAAGACGAGCGCCTCCTCAAAGCCGTAGCTGCGTTCCGCCAGCGGCAGGCGCACGAGGCAGCGCCCGTCCTCGTCGATTTCGTCCCCCTCCTCGCGGCGCGTATCGAGCACGGCCTCGCAGGGCAGCGTGAGGTCGAACGGGCCGATGCGCACGGGCTCGGTGCCGAGGATCAGCTCGCCCGGCGCCTTCGGGTCCAGCGGCAGGCCCAGTTCGGCGGCGATCGCGAGCACCCGCGCCTCGGAGAAGCCCGGATCGCAGCGGCGGCCGCGCTGATAGGCGCGGCGCTGATCGTCGGTGCCGAGGCGGTAGCGCACGCGGGTGGCGCTGCGTTCGAGCGCGCCCGGCAGGCGATCCTCGAGCGCTGCGAAGGCCTCGCGGAGGGCAGCGCGGTCGGCGCCGGGCATGAGCCGGGCCGAGCTCAGCGTAGCGATGCGCCGGCCGAGACCGGGGCCCTGCTCGAGGAAGAGGCAGAGTTCCGGAGGGTTGCGCTGCGCTTCGGAGACGAGGTGCCAGAGATCGAGCGGCGCGACGAAGGCGACCCGCTCGGCGCCGAAGCCGATATTCTCCGCCCAGGTGATCTCGAAGGGGACGAGACGGGTGGCATGCACCCGGAGCTCCAACCAGAGGCGGCGCAACTCGTTGAGGCGGGCGGGATCCTCCGGGATCGCGGCGAGCTCCGCGTCGGGGATGCGGCCTCTCAGCGAGGCGCGATAGGCCGCGAGGTCGAAGAACTCGGCCCAGACGTCGCGGTCGAGAGCGATGCGCCAGTCGCGCGGGCCACCGGATGCCGGTGGCGGGACCTTGGCGGCGGGCCAGAGGGGGCCGTCCGGGTCGGCGGCGAGGCCCGCGAAGGACGGCGGTACATCACTCGCGAGGCCGGCCCGGGCGCGCCAGACGCCGTCGCCCGGCGGGCGCAGCATGGCGCGGTTGCGGTAGCGGCGATAGGGCGCGACCGCGAAACCGTCCGCCGCAACGGCCTCGATGAGCGGCTGGTCGATGGCGCCGGCATAGGTCCCGCGCAGCGCGTTGGGCAGGACGCGGACCGGCACGCCATAGCCCGGCTCGTAGCCGATGAAGGCGTCGACGGAGTTGTTGAGCACGCCATCGCGCGCGGAAAGCACAACGAGCGCATGGAGTTGCAGGCCGACGAGCAGAAGCGTCAGCCAGAAGAGATCGCGCCCGCCCGGCGCGCTCGGCAGCCGGAAGGCGCGCAGGAACTCGGTGAGCGCGAGGCCCGCGATGGCGCGCATGGCCTGCATGGCTCAGGCGACCTCGCGCCAGCCCTGCCCATCCGCCATGCGCTGCCAGCGGCAGCCGCCGTCGGAGACGTAGAGCCTGGAAGCGGCGCCGTTGTCGGCCGGGTCGTTCTCGTGATGGGTGACCCAGATGAGGAGGCGGTCGTCGCGCCGCTGCTCGAGCCAGCGGTGCAGGACGTCCATCACCTCGCCGCGGGTGCGGTGGTCGAG
>JBCBWF010000228.1:0-8182 GCA_039817245.1 Pseudomonadota bacterium
AAGGGCGTGCCCCGGCGCACGATCATCCTGAAGCACGCCCTGCCCAACGCCATCGCGCCGATCATCAACGTCATCGCCGTCAACCTCGCCTACATTATCGGCGGCGTGCTCGTGGTCGAGACGATCTTCTCCTATTCCGGCGTCGCGAAGCTCATGGTCGATTCCGTGGCATCACGCGACATCCCGGTCGTGCAGGCCTGCGCGATGTTCTTCTGCGCGGCCTACGTGCTCTTCAACCTGATTGCCGACGTGGTTTCGATCATGGCCAATCCGCGACTGAGGCATGCCAAATGACCGATGCGACCGCCGCCCGCAGCTGGCACCTGCCCGATCTCGGCTTTCTCGGGTGGTTGTCCGTCGCGATCCTCGTCTTCTGGACCTTCGTCTGCCTCTTCGCGCCCTGGCTGGCACCCTACGAGGAAAGCACGATCCTCACCGACCAGTCCTTCTCGTCGGACGAGCGGATGCTGCTCGGCTCCGACTATCTCGGCCGCGACGTCTTCAGCCGGCTGATCTACGGCGCGCGGCTCACCCTCGGCCTCGCGCTCGCGGCCACGGTCTTCGCCTTCGTGGTCGGCGTCACGCTCGGCTTCGTGGCCGGGATCATGGGCGGCACCGTCGACGATGTGATGAGCCGGATAAACGACGCCTTCGTGTCCTTCCCCTCCATCATGCTCGCGCTGATCCTGGTCTCGGCCTTCGGATCCTCGCTCTGGCTGCTGATGCTGACCATCGGGTTCATCGAGGCGACGCGCGTCTACCGCATCGCCCGCTCGCTTGCGCAGAACATCATGGTGATGGATTTCGTGGAGGTGAGCCGCGCCCGCGGTGAATCGATCTGGTGGATCCTGAAGAACGAGATCCTGCCGAACGCGTTCATTCCGCTCTCCACCGATTTCGGCCTGCGCTTCACCTACTCGATCCTGCTCCTCTCCTCGCTCTCCTTCCTCGGGCTCGGCGTGCAGCCGCCCTTCTCGGATTGGGGCTCGATGGTGAAGGAGAACATGGCGGCGCTGAACTACATCCTGTTCTTCGGCTTCCAGGTGGCGCTCGCGCCGATCCTGCCGGCGGTCTGCATCTTCTCCGTGACGCTCGCCAACAACCTGCTGGTCGACTGGAACCTCAGCCGGTCGCAGAAGGACATCTCGTCGGAGCTGATCGGATGAGCGCGCTCCTGAAGATCAACGATCTCCGGATCGAAGGGCGGCGGAACACGCGCGCGGCCTTCACCGCGATCGTGAAGGGCGTGTCGCTGGAGCTGGCGCGCGGCGAGGTGCTGGCGCTGATCGGCGAGTCCGGCGCCGGGAAATCGACCATCGCGGTGGCCTCCATGGGCTATGCGAAGCCCGGCTGCCGCTTCTCCGGCGGCGAGGTGATCTTCGACGGCACCAGCGTGCTCGATCTGACGCTGGAGCAGAAGCGCCAGATGCGCGGGGCGCGGATCTCCTATGTCGCGCAGTCCGCCGCCGCCTCGTTCAACGCCTCCCTCCGGCTCGACGATCAGATCACCGAGGTGTCGCTCGCCCATGGCATCGGCACGCGGGCGGAGGCGGAGGAGCGGATGGTCGACCTCGCCCGCCGGATGCAGCTGCCCGACCCGGAGAACATCGTCCGCAAGTATCCCCACCAGGTCTCGGGCGGGCAGCTTCAGCGCCTGATGGCGGTGATGGCGATGAATGCGGTGCCGGACCTGCTGGTCCTCGACGAGCCGACCACCGCGCTCGATGTGACCACGCAGGTGGAGGTGCTGGCCGCCTTCAAGGACACGATCCAGCACTCCGGCGCGGCGGCCATCTACGTCACCCACGACCTCGCCGTCGTGGCGCAGGTGGCGGACAAGATCAAAGTGCTCCTCGGCGGGGAGACCGTGGAGGACGGTACGACCGAGCAGATCCTCCACGACCCCAAGGAGGACTACACCAAGAAGCTCATGGCCGCCGTCCGCCCCCCGCCCAAGCGCACCGGCGAGGGCGCGGGCAGCCGGGAGGCAGGCGCGGAGGCCGTGGTCAGCGTCCGCAATGTCGATGCGGGCTACGGGCGGAAGATCGACGGCTCCATCGCTGTGCAGGTCCTGCACGATGTGTCCGTCGAGGTACCGCGCGGCTCCGCGGTCGGCGTCATCGGCGAGTCCGGCTGCGGCAAGTCCACCCTCGCCCGCGTGATCTCCGGCCTGCTGCCGGCGGCGTCGGGGCAGCTCCTGCTCGATGGCGCGGATCTGGCCGGCAACGTGAAGGACCGCACGCGCGAGGACCTGCGCCGCGTGCAGATCGTCATGCAGATGCCGGATACCTCCTTCAACCCGCTCACCACCGTCGGCAAGGCGCTGGAGCGGCCGCTGGAGTTCTATCTCGAGATGCCCCCCGAGGCGCGGCGCAAGCGCGTGGCGGAGCTTCTGGAGATGGTCGATTTGCCCGCCGAGTTCGCCAACCGACGGCCGCAGGCGCTCTCGGGCGGGCAGAAGCAGCGCGTGAACCTCGCCCGCGCGCTTGCCGCCGAGCCCGAAGTGATCCTCTGCGACGAGGTCACCTCCGCCCTCGACACCGTCGTCGGCGCGCAGATCATCGAGCTCCTGAAGAAGCTGCAGGCGGAGACCAACGTCACCTTCGTCTTCATCAGCCACGACCTCTCGACGGTGGCGAGCTTCGCGGACCGGGTCGTGGTGCTCTATGCCGGCCGCGTTGCCGAGCAGGGGCCGACCGCGCAGATCCTGCAGCCGCCCTACCATCCTTACACCGCGCTCCTCCTGCACTCCGTGCCGGAGATGCGGCAGGGCTGGCTCGAAGAGATCCGCGCGACCGAGAGCACCCAGCTCGCGGCAGCCTCGGTGGTCGAGATCGGCGCCACCGGCTGCCCCTTCCACAAGCGCTGCCCCATGGCGGTCAAGGGCACCTGCGACACGACCAAGCCGCCGGTGCGCGCCCTCCTCAACGACCACAGGATCACCTGCCATCTCGAGGTGGCGCAGCTCGGATGACCCAGCCCAATTTCCTGATCCTTCAGGCCGACCAGCTCACCTCCCAGGTGCTCGCCGCCTACGGGCAGGCGCTTGCGAAGACGCCGGAGATCGACCGCCTCGCGCGCAAGGGCACGGTCTTCACCAACGCCTATTGCTCCTACCCGCTCTGCGGTCCCTCGCGCATGTCCATGCTCAGCGGACAGCTCGCCTCGCGCGTGCGCGCCTACGACAACGCGGCGGAGTTCAGCTCGGAAGTGCCCACCTTCGCCCACTACCTGCGCGCCCGCGGCTACACCACGACCCTGTCCGGCAAGATGCACTTCGTGGGCGCCGACCAGCTCCACGGCTTCGAACACCGGCTCACGACGGACATCTACCCGAGCGACTTCTACTGGACCGAGAACCTCGAGGATCGGGACGTGAAGACCCGCTCGGACGATCGCGGCGTGCGCGTCGCCGGCATCTGCGACCGCTCCCCGCAGCTCGACTACGACGAACTCGCGATGTTCCAGGCGGAGCAGCACCTCTACGACCTCGCCCGGCGGCGGGAGAACCCGTTCTGCCTCTTCGTCTCGCTCACGCATCCGCATGAGCCCTATTTCTGCCAGCCGGAGCATTACGAGCTCTACAGCGACGATGAGGTGCCGCTGCCCACCGTTGGCCGGATCCCGACCCAGGCGCAGGATCCGCTCAGCGACTTCATCATGACGCGTCACGACCTGAACAAGGACTTCGACCCGGCAATCATCCGGAAGGCGCGGCGGGCCTATCTTGGCTCGGTCTCCTATATCGACGACCAGCTCGGCCGCCTCACGCGGATCCTGCGCCGCACGGGCATGGCCGAGAACACCGTCGTCATCCTCATCGGGGACCATGGCGAGATGCTCGGCGAGCGCGGCATGTGGTTCAAGCGGCACTTCTACGAGTGGTCCGCGCGGGTGCCGATCATCTTCTGGGGCCCGGGCGTCGCGGCCGCGCGGCGCTCCGAGAACGTCACGCTGATGGATCTCTTGCCGACCCTTCTGGCGCTCTCCGGCGACGCTGGGTGCACCGCGCTGGTCGAGCCCATCGACGGGCGCGACCTCAGCGGGGCGCTGGCCGGCGGCGCGCCGGTAGACGATCTCGCGCTCGCCGAGGTGATGAGCGACGGGCTGGCCCAGCCGATCTTCATGGTCCGGCGCGGGGACTGGAAGCTGATCTCCGGCCCGTCCCATCCGGTCCAGCTCTTTAACCTTGCCGCCGACCCCCATGAGGAGCGCGATCTCGGCCAGATCCCCGGCGAGCACGAAACGGTCCGCGCCGAGCTGATCGCCGAGCGGGACCGGATCTGGGACGCCGAGGCGCTCCAGCGGGACATCGACCGCTCCATCGCCCGGCGCATGCTGATCCGCAAGGCGCATGACCACGGCCAGGCCCCGGTCTGGGACTACGTGGCCCCGCCGGACACGATGGACCGCTGGTGCCGGACCGGCTCGGACTACTCCGGCTGGGCCTTCAGCATGCTCAATCCGCGCTAGGCCCGCGGTCGAAATAGCCCTCGGCTGCGGCGGTCCCGATCAGGTTCACGAACAAGCGCCCCGCCGTGATCGCCGTGATCCGGTTCACATCGACGGCCGGCGTGATCTCGACCACGTCCATCCCCACGACCCGGCCCTTGCGCACGAGGCCCTGGATCAGCGCGCGGGCCTCGAGGAAGGTGATTCCGCCCGGCGCGGGGCCCGCCACCGCGGGGGCGCAGGCGGGATCGAGGCCGTCCATATCCACGGTGATGTAGTAGCGCCCGCCATCCGGGATGCGGTCGAGCACGCTCTGCGCCCCGGCCTCGTGGAGTTCGTAGGCGGTGATGAGGTTGGATCCGTAGGCGCGTGCGGCCTCGTAGTCGGCCGGCCGGCCCGAGCCTTGCGCGCGCAGGCCGATCTGGAAGATCTGGCCGATATGGTCCATCTCGGAGGCACGCCGGATCACCGAGGACAGTCCCTGCGTCACGCCCCCGACCTCCTCGCGCCAGTCCAGATGCGCGTCGAGCTGGATGAGCGTGATCGGCTCGGCCACGGTCGCCTGCCCGGCATAGGCCTTGAGCACCGGGATCGGGATCGAGTGGTCGCCGCCCAGGATCAGCGGCAGTGCGCCGGCCTTCAGGATCCCGGCAACCGCCGTCTCCGTTCCCCGGAAGTGCCCGGTGAGATCGTAGGGATCGGCGCTCACATCGCCGCAATCCACCATCCGGATATCGCGGCCCATGAAGAGCGGCCCGCCGATGTCGAAGTCGTAATGGTGAAGGGCACGCACCACGCGGTCCGTCGCCCGGCGCATCGCCATGGGCCCGTTCACATGGTCGTGGTGCACCGCACGGATCCCGTATGGCTGCCCGAAGGGCACGCCGAGAACGGCGATATCGGCCTGCAGCGCATCGAGATCGCGCAGAGGCTCGGCGAAGAGGAAAGTCTCGTGGACGCCGGGCGGCGGGACGGTGACGCTCATGGGGGTCCTCTCACGCTGCGGGGCCGTGCGCTTCGGCCATGATTGCGGGATCGACTGCCTCCGTCTCGAGCGGCAACCACGGCCCGGCGGCGGGGCGATGCCAGGCCGTTCGCGCCCAGCTGCCATCCGCCTCCTGCGCCCACCACCAGTTGCGGCACCGAATATCACCCTTCCAGACATAGGCGACCAGCGCCGGCTCCTGGCCGGTCGCCACCGCATGCACGCGATGGGGCGGCGTGATCGAATGATCGCCGGCGCGGAGCTCGAAGGGCGCCCCGCCAACGCCATGCTGGATCACGATGCTGCCCGCCAGCGCGAAGTACACTTCGGTGGCCTCATGGGTGTGGAGCGGGTAGTGCACCCCGGGCGCCATGACGAACATGCCCACCGCAAGGCGCTCATGCGCGAAGCAGCCGTAGGTGCCGACGGCCTGCGCGGCGAGCATTCCATCCGCCACCCGCGGATCGATCCCGCCACCTTCGAAGACCGGAAACCAGTCGAGCGTGTCGGCGGCGTCGCGGGCCTGTCCGGCGAAATCCGCAGAGCCGGCGATCCCGGCGCGAAGCTCCGACAGATGCGCCATCGACGGATGCGCGAGCCGCGGCCGCGGATCGGTCCGGCAGCGCGCCATATCGCAGGCCGCGAGGGCCTGCGCGAAGGGTCCGAGGCCCGGATCCTGCGCCGAGCGCGCCTGCAACGCCGCGGCCAGGGCGCGCACATAGGCGCGGGCGCTATCGCCAAGCTCCGCCTGGCTGGGCACGCCCTCACGCCTCCGTCCGGCGCGCGAGGATCAGCTTCCCAGGGCGGTCGAGCGCGGCCATGTAGTTGTGATCCTCGATCCGGATCGCTGCCCAGACCGCCTCGCGCTCCATCCGCGCGATATGGCCGGCATAGTCCTCGTCGATGAAGGGCTCGGCATTCATGAAGATGACGACCGGAGCCCCCGGCCGCGCATAGTCGACCAGGCGGGGCATCGCCTCGGGACCGAGATGGCCGATGCCGAAGCTGCCGACCGAGATCACCGCATCGTAGTGGCCGACCGGGGCCGCGGGCGCCTCCTCGGCGTTCTGCTGGAAGAGCGTCCGGTAGATCCCCCGCGCGCGCGCTTTCGCGAGCATGCCGCTCGAGATGTCGACACCGTCGATCCGCGTGAAGCCATGGCCCTGCAGCGCGGCCCCCACGAGCCCCGTGCCGCAACCGATATCGATGATCGCCGCCCCGCGGTCGGGGACCGCGTCCGCCAGCGCATCGACGGCGATGGTGTGCGCGCAGTAGCGGTAGTTTCCGAGGAGATCGGCTTCGTACTCGTCCGCCCAGGCGTCGTAGTGCTGCGCGGGATCGATCGAGACAGTCTTGCCCGAGACAGCGGCGAGCCTTCCGGTTGGCTCCGTCATGGATACCGCCCTCCCCCGGCACGGTCACTGGCTGATTGGATCAGCTCTCGTGCGCAGCTTGGTCGGCTTCTCCGGGGCTGTCCACCTCGATCACGTAGGACGCCTGGGCGGGGCCGTGTCGCGCCGCTGTTCAGCGGATGTCGGATCCGGTGCATTGCGCGACGCATCAGCCCCTAGACTCAGACGCCGCAGGACCGCCTCATCCTCGGCGGGGGGAAGACGGGCATGACGACGGTGGTGTCACGTTAACGGCGCTTGGTCGAAGATGGGTTCAGGATAGGCCGTTCAGGCAGCGATCCCTGCGGCTTCGCGCCAGACGCCGAAGGCTTCGAGGCGGTGATAGCGAGTGGCTTGGGCTGAGCGGCGACGGCGGACGACGGGGACGAAACGGTTGCGCACTGCGGAGTGCATCGCCACGAAACGTTGCAGGCCTCCGGCTGATCGGTGGCCGCGCATCACCCGCTCTCGGGCCCGAAACGGCAGGTGGCTGTTCTCAGCGCGGTTGTTGAGCCCCTTGTGGGCCCGGTGTTCGAGACCGGGCGCGATCTCGCGCTTCGCTGCGGCGTAGGAGCCCAACTTGTCGGTCACGATCCGCTTCGGCGATGAGCCGGCATTCTTGAACAGGCGACGGAGGAGCCGCTTGGCGGCCTTTCGATCCCGGCGCGACTGCAGGATCTCCTCGAGCACGACGCCATGCTCATCGACGGCACGCCAGAGCCAGAAGCGCCGGCCACGGATCGCGACCTGGACTTCGTCGAGATGCCAGACCCGACCGGGTCGGTCCTGGCGGCGCCGAAGGCCTCGCGCAATGATGGGCCCGAATTTCACGACCCAGCGCCGCACCGTCGCGTAGGTGACCTCCACGCCGCGCTCGAGCAGCTGGGAAGGGCGGTGCAATAACTGGCCACGTTGATGCCCGGGATTGGCTCGGGAGGGCGGCGTAAAATCCCGCCACTGCTTGCCTTCGGATCAAACAGGATCCGGAGGCAGGAGGATGTACGGCGTGGAATTGTACGGGCTTGTCCGTCGTGCGGTGATGCTGGAGGGGCTGAGCCACCGGGCGGCCGCACGGCGGTTCGGGATCGACCGGGGCACCGTTGCGAAGATGATCGCGAGCCTGACGCCGCCGGGATACCGGCGCAGGATGCCGGTGCGCCGGCCGAAGCTGGCGGATCACGAGGGCTTCATCGAGCAGATCCTGGACGATGACGAGAGGGCGCCGGCAAAGCAGCGCCATACCGCGCGGCGGATCTTCGAGCGGCTCCGCGAGGAGCGCGGGTTCGACGGCGGTTATTCGACCGTGCGCGACTACGTGAGATCTCGCCGGCAGGTGCGCAAGGAGGTGTTCGTG
>JBCBWF010000355.1:0-5195 GCA_039817245.1 Pseudomonadota bacterium
CTGGGAAGACGCGGGCTACCGCCACTTCCCGGTCTGCATGGCCAAGACCCAGTACTCCTTCACCACCGATGGCGGCCTGCGCGGCGCGCCCACGGGCTTCGACATCCCCGTCCGCGAGGTGCGCCTCTCCGCCGGCGCGGGCTTCGTCGTCGCGATCTGCGGGGAGATCATGACCATGCCCGGCCTGCCGAGAACCCCGGCCGCCGAGACAATCCGTCTCGACGACGAGGGCCTCGTCCAGGGCCTCTTCTAAGGGGCGCGCGCGATGCGGACCGGCCCCTCAATAGTTGACGATGCCGCACTTCATGGCGACCTGCAGGCCAAGGAACGGGTTGGCCTGGATGATGCCGTAGACGGCACGGCGGCTGTAGGGGCCGTCCGCGAACCGCGGGTTGATGCTCTGCCCGATCTTCACGAGGCAGCGGCAGCGCCCCGCCCCGTGCACCGGGCTGCAGCTCTCCAGGAATCGGCCGGCGCTCTGGCCCGTGCCGTCGGCCACCTTCACGATGTAGCGCAGCACCGCGGTGGCCGGCCGGCCGCACTGGATCTTCCGCGCCGCCTGGCCCGCCGCGCTGTAGAGCGCGAGGCCCGTGAACTGGTCGCCGAGCGCGCGGCCGAGATCGGGGTCCGAGTAGCGCCCGCCCACCGCCGCGCGCGTGGCGGCGAGGCTCAGGAAATCCGCCACCCGCAGCCGCTCCGGCCCGTTCAGCGAGATCCGGCCCTTGCAGCGCGCGAGCAGGTTGTCCGCCACCCCGCCCAGCACCAGCGTGCTCTTCGGGGTGAGGCGCACCACCTCGCCCTTCTGCATGGCCTTGAAGGTGTCGCGCACGCTCTGCGCACCGGCCTCTCCGGCGGCAGTGCCGGCGATCCCGAGGGCGAGCGCCAGCGCGGTGAGAACACTGCGAAAACGGGGCATGGGCCAAATCCTTTCCAAACAACAACAACGCAGCGGCACAACCGCCGCCTGACACTGGGCACCATGGCGGGCGCAGGGCGCGAAAACGGAGCGGGACAATGACGCTCAGGAAGATCCTGGTGCCGATCCGGGGAGACGGACGCGGCGAGGCGGTGCTCTCCTACGCCGCCGCACTGGCGCGCCGCCACTCGGCGCATCTGCAGGCCGTGCACTGCCGCGCGCGCCCGGCGGACTTCATCCCCATCGGCGTCAACGTGCCCCGCGCCTTCCGCGCGCAGATCGAGGCGCAGGGCGAGACTCTGGCGCGCGAGGAAGGCGCGGCGCTGCGCGAGAAGTTCCTCGCCCTCCTGCCCGGCCTCGGGATCGAGCCCACCGAGGAGGCTACGGCCCCCACCGACCGCGCCACCGGCTCCTGGACCGAGGCAGCGGGCAAGATGGCCGATGTGATCCGCATCTATGGCCGGCTCGCCGATCTCGTCGCCGTCGCCAAGCCCGACCGCGACGCCAATCTCGGCGTCAACTCCCTGCGCGCCGCGATCTACCAGACCGCGCGGCCCGTGCTCATGTGCCCGCCCGAGGCGGCGCCCGCCGACTTCGGCCGGCGCGTCGCGATCGCCTGGAACGGCTCGCTCGAGGCCACGCGCGCCGTCGCGCTCAACCTGCCCGTGCTGCGGATGGCCGAGGAAGTGGTGGTGCTCGACGGCGGTGCGGAACACAGCGCCACCGGCGGCGCGGCGCTCCTCGTCTATCTCGCTGAGCACGGCGTGACGGCGCGCGCGGTCTCGCTCAACGCCCGCGATCATCCGGGCGAGGTGATTCTCTCGGAAGCAGAAAACCAGGGCGCCAGCCTGATCCTGATGGGCGCCTACAGCCATAGTCACGAACACGAGGTGATTTTCGGGGGCGCTACGCAGCAGGTCGTAGATCAAACCGCCAAAGGCATCATTTTGGTACACTGAGATGGTGAAAAAATGACCAAATCTGGGCATTTACAGTTGATCTGGGTCGACCGCGGACTAGCATGACAGTGGTGAGGATGTTCAAGGAGCAGAGAAGTACCTGAGGGGCATCCGCTCACTAGAACCGGGTAGCACCCACTAAGAAAACAGGGCCTCTCATCCCCCCGGTGACCCTAGCGTCACTGTTCCTGTCTGGCCCAAAACGGGAGTGACTTATGACTTTAAATCGTCGACTGGCGGCCTTTGGAGCCGCGGCTGCGTTCGGCCTCAGCATGCTGGCCGGTGCCGCGCAGGCCTGGGAGCCGAAAAAGCCGATCGAGTTCGTCATCATGGCGGGCAAGGGCGGTGGCGCCGACAAGATGGCGCGCCTCATGCAGTCCATCGTTGAGGAAGAGGGCCTGGCCTCCAAGCCGCTCGTTCCGGTCAACAAGCCGGGCGGCTCGGGCGCCGAGAGCCTCGTCTACCTCAACACTGCGCGGGATCCGGATCACACCATCATGGTGACCCTGAACTCGTTCTTCACGACGCCGCTGCGCCAGCCGGGCCTCGGCATCGATATCATGGAGTTCGCGCCGGTCGCGCGGATGGCCGAAGACACCTTCGTGCTCTGGGTCCACAAGGACGAGGGCGTGAACAACTTCGACGAATTCATCGCGGTTGCCACCGAGCGCGGCAACGGCTGGGTGATGGGCGGCACGGGTAAGAACTCGGAAGACAACATCATCACCGACTTCCTGAACTCCAACTACGGCCTCGACATCAAGTACATCCCGTATAAGGGTGGCGGCGCCGTGGCCAAGGATCTGGCCGGCCAGCAGATCGACAGCTCGGTCAACAACCCCTCCGAGGCGCTCGGCTTCTACGAGTCCGGCGATCTCCTCGCGCTGGTGGCGTTCACCGACGAGCAGCTCCCGCTCTTCCCGGAGACGCCGACCCTGAAGTCGAAGGGTGCCGACTTCTCGTACTACATGCAGCGCTCCGTCGTCGGCGCGCCGGGCATGTCGGACGAGGCGATGGCCTACTACCAGGACCTCTTCAAGAAGGTCTTCGACAGCGAGAAGTGGCAGGGCTACCGCTCGGCCAAGTCGCTCTACGGCGACTGGATGACCGGTGACGAGCTGAAGTCCTACTGGAGCGCCCAGCGCACCCGTCACGAGGGCATCCTGAAGGCCTCGGGCGCCATCAACTAACAAGACCGAACACAACGGGGACGGGAGACAGACCGGTCATGAGACTTGCCGAAATCATCATGGCGATCGTGCTCGGGCTGTTCTCCCTCTACCTCATGTACAAGAGCGGCGCGCCGGCCTGGCCCGGCGAGCCGTGGTTCGAGAACATCTGGTACATCCCGGATGAAGGACCCGGCGGCGGCTTCTGGCCCTTCTGGCTGTCCTTCGTGATGCTGCTCTCCTGCTTCTGGATCATCGTGAACTGGGCCCGCCGGCAAAGCCCGCCGAGCCGCTCCACCGAGGCGTTCCTCGACGCCTACGGGGTCCGGATGCTCTTCCTCGTGGGTGGCAGCGTCGCGGCGTTCATCGCGCTCTCCAGCATCATCAGCATGTATCTCGCGATCATGGTCTTCATGCTCTATTACCTGCGCTTTCTCGGACGGCATCCCTGGCGCCTGTCGCTGGCCGTGGCCGTCGGACTGCCCGTGGGACTGTTCTTCTTCTTCGATGTCGCGATGACCCTGCCGCTGCCGAAGGGCCTGCGCATCGTCGAGGACACGCTGTACACGCCGCTCTACGACATCTTCTTATAGAGCAAAGGGCCTCCGGCGCTCGCGGCGGGCGGGGAACAGGCCCGGGAGATCACAGGGATGGAAGTCCTTTCGCTTCTGCTGGACGGAGTGTGGCAGGCGTTGCAGCCGGCCAACCTGTTCCTCGCCTTCATCGGTGTCGCCATTGGGCTCTTCGTCGGCGCCATGCCCGGCCTCGGCTCGGTCAATGGCGTGGCCATCCTGCTGCCGGTGACCTTCCTCATCCAGCAGCAGACGGGCAGCGCCACCTCGCCCATGATCTTCCTCGCCGCCATCTACTACGGCGCGATGTACGGGGGCGCGATCTCCTCCATCACCCTCGGCATCCCCGGCGCCTCCACCGCGGTGGCGACGACCTTCGACGGAAGACCCCTGGCGCTGCAGGGCAAGGCGGACCAGGCCCTGGTGATCGCCGCCGTCGGCTCCTTCATCGGCGGCACGGTCGCCAATATCCTCTTCACCGCCTTCGCGCCGCCGCTCGCCTCCGTCGCGCTCTCCTTCGGCCCGCCCGAGATCTTCGCGCTGATGCTGCTCGCCTTCGCCACCTTTGTCGGCCTCGGCTCGGACGATGCGCCGAAGACGATCTTCTCCATCTGCCTCGGCCTCGTGCTCGCCGCGGTGGGCTTCGACGAGATCTCCGGCGCGCCCCGCCTGATCCTGTTCGACATGCAGGGCTTCATGCGTGGCATCGGCTTCCTGGTGCTTGCCATCGGCGTCTACGGCATCGGCGAGATGCTCTGGACGATCTACACCACGCGCGACGAAACCACGGTCACCGATACCGAGATCAATGCGAGCCGCATCGCCCGCGCGCTCGGGCGCATGCGCGAGGCCTGGAGGGGCACCGCCATCGGCTCGCTGCTGGGCTTCTTCGTGGGCATCCTGCCGGCCGCGGGCGCGACCCCGGGATCGCTCATGTCCTACGGCGTCGCCAAGATGGTCTCGCGCGACCCCGAGCAATACGGCAAGGGCTGCGTAGATGGCGTGGCAGCGCCCGAGGCCGCCAACAACTCCGCCTCCACGGGCGCGATGCTGCCGATGCTGACGCTCGGCATCCCCGGCTCGCCCACCACCGCGGTGCTGCTGGGGGGGATGGTGATCTGGGGGCTGACACCGGGCCCGCGCCTCTTCTCCGACCAACCGGACTTCGTCTGGCCACTGATCGGCTCCTTCTACGTCTCGAACGTGATCGCGCTGGTGGTGAACCTTGCCTTCATCCCGCTCTTCCTCTGGATGCTGCGGATGCCCTTCACCATTCTCGCGGCGGTGATCTTCGTGCTCTCGGTGGTGGGCGGGTTCGCGGCGACACAGTCGATCTTCGATGTCTGGCTGATCTTTGCCTTCGGGGTGGCGGCCTTTCTGCTGCGCATCCTCGAATATCCGCTCGCGCCGGCGGTGCTCGCGATCGTGCTCGGCGGCACCACGGAGCAGACGCTGCGCCAGTCCCTGCTTCTGTCCGACGGCGACCCGACGATCTTCCTGACCCGGCCGGTTGCGGGTCCGATCACGGTGATCGCGATTATCCTGATCCTGCTCCCGCTGGTGAAGGTGCTGCGCAGCC
>JBCBWF010000079.1:0-16175 GCA_039817245.1 Pseudomonadota bacterium
CCTCGCGCTCGCGGCCACAGCACGCGCCATGACGACCTGCGTGTGGTTCCGCAAGGCGCTGCGGCTGCGCGACAACGCGCCGCTGACGGCCGGGTCCAGCACGTAGAGCGGCAGGAGCTGCCCCGCGTCCGCCGCGGCGCGGCATGCGCACGACCACGGAAGCCGCCGGCACGCCCGCGCCCGCCGCCCCCGCGCCGAGCCTCCGCGACGCCGGCCTCGAAGCTCAGATCGAGCACGGCACGGGGCGAGCTCATCACCGCGAGGAGGCAGACGAAGAGCCCGAAGATGAACCGGATCATCCCAGCCTCCCCTGCTGACCGGGGCCCGTCACTCCGCGCCCTCCTTCGCACGCACCGGGAAGTTCACGCGCCGGTCATCCGCATCGGGCGTGAAGCGGAAGCTGCCCTCCGCGATCTCGGGCGCGAAATCCCAGTCGAGGAAATGGGCACGGTATTGCGGCCAGCCCTGCTCGTGCGGATGCGTGCCGACAAGGGCGAGCACCACCGGTTCGGCCTCGTCCTCCGCCGAGACCCAGAGCTGCCAGTCCTCCTCGTATTGCGTGAAGCTCAGATGGTGGGCGAGCTGGCCGGCGATCAGCGTCGTGCCCTGATAGGCGGCACCCTCCACGCCTTCGAGGATGCTGTCGGGCAGCTCGGCGCTCAGCATCTCCCAGACCGGCAGGACAAGGTCGTAGTTCTCCTTGAGGCGCGCCACGAGCGCATCGAAACTGCCCTCGAAGGGCGCTTCGGCGTAGAAATCGGCCTCGGGGCCCGAAACGGTGAAGACGCTGCCGTCGAAATGGTAGTCCCGCACCCGGTCGCCCCGTTCGGCGCGGCTATAGAAGCCCTCGCCGCGCGCGAGCAGGACCGAGCCGCTGCGGAAATAGGTGAGCTTCTCGCGCCCTTCGAGTACGGTGTCGTAGCTCACGAACCAGCGGAAGGCGACGCGCTCCTGGGCCGCCAGATAGTCGGCGGCGGCGGAGGCGATCATGCGCGCCTTGGCGTCGCTCTCCTCGGCGGAGAGGCCCGGCGGCGCGTCGGGCGCGGCGGTCTGCGCGATGGCGGACGGGGTTGCGAGGAAGATGACGGCGAGGGCCGCCCCGAGCAGTCTGCGCATGTCCCCTCCGGACTTGTTCTGATTACTGCGAGCGTAGCACGGGCCCCCCGCCTGCGCACCGGTCTTGCCGGAATGGTTGCATCTCAGCCGTCCAGCGGGTCAGGCGCGGGGTTGGCGCCGCAGACGAGGACCGCCACACGCTCGCCGGCCTGCGGGCGCCAGGCCCCGCTGGTGAGGGCGGCGAGCGCGCAGGCGCCGGCGGGCTCTACGAGGAGCCGCAGCTCGCGCCAGAGGAGATCGCGCGCCTCGGCGATCGCATCGTCCGGCACCGTGACGCTCTCGACGCCGTGCCGCGTGGCTAGCGAGTGCGCGACCTGGCCGATCCGGCGCGCACCGAGCGAGTTGGCCGCGATGCCGCCCACCTCGACCTCGGCATCCGGGCCGTCCTGCAGGGCGCGGGCCAGGGTGGGCGCGCGCTCGGGCTCCACCGCCACGACCCGCCGGCGCCCGGCGAACCAGGCGATTGCGCCGCCGATCAGCCCGCCGCCGCCGACCGCGATCAGCACCGTATCGGCCTCCATCCCCTGCGTTTCCCATTCGCGCGCGACCGTGCCCTGGCCGGCGACGGTGCCGGGCCCGTCATAGGCATGCACCTCCAGCGCGCCCGTCTCCGCCTGATAGGCGCGCGAGGCCTGGTAGGCATCGGCATAGGCGCCCTCCGTCACCACCAGATCCGCCCCGGCGCGCCGGATGAGCCCGATCTTGGAGGGCCCCGCGATCGCCGGCACGAAGATCCGCGCCGGAATGCCGAGGCGGGCCGCGGCGAAGGCGACCGCAGCGCCGTGATTGCCGCCGGAGGCCGCGACGATCCCGGCCTCGGGCACCGGCCCGGTCAGCAGCGTGTTGAACGCCCCGCGGGTCTTGAACGTGCCCGTGTGCTGCAGGTGCTCGAGCTTCAGCTCGAGCGGAAAGCCGAGGCCGAGACCGTCCTCGAGCACGATCGTCGGCGTGACGCGCACCCGCCCGCGGATGCGGGCCGCCGCAGCGTCGATGTCAGAAGGATCAACCATGCGCGGACGCTGCACCGGCGGCGCGAGCGATGCAACGGTCGGCGCAAGGCTCGGCGTCCTCAGATCGCCGTGTCCCAGCTCCGGCTGAGCCGCACTGCGCCGTTGATGACACCGACCATGGAGTAAGTCTGCGGGAAGTTCCCCCAGGCCTCGCGCGTGGTGAGATCCGTGTCCTCGGTCATCAGCCCGAGATGATTGCGCGCGGCCAGCAGGTCGGTGAAGTGCTCGCGCGCCTCGCCGGTGCGCCCGATCCGGGCGAGCGCGTCGAGCCGCCAGAAGGCGCAGACATTGAAGCCCACTTCGGGTTTGCCGAAATCGTCCGCCTCCTCGTAGCGCAGCATGAAGGCACCGTGGCCGAGGACGTCCGAGAGCCGGTCAACGGTGGCGGCGAAACGCGGATCGTCATGCGCCACCATCCCCACCTCGCCCATCAGGAGCACGGAGGCGTCCAGGGTCTCGCCACCGATGCTCTCCACGAAGGACTGGCGCTTCTCCGACCAGGCGCCGTCCAGTGTGCGCGTGCGGATCCGGTCGGCCCGGTGGCGCCAGAAGCGGCCGCGCTCGGTGAGGCCGAGCTGGGAGGCGATCTTGGCGAGCCGGTCGCAGGCAGCCCAGCACATCACGGCCGAGGAGGTATGCACCCGTGCGCGCGTGCGCAGCTCCCAGATCCCCGCATCCGGCTGGTCGTGGAGCGCCCAGGCCTGCTCGCCGAGCGGCTCGAGCATGCGGAACGCGGCCTCGTCGGCGTTCATGAAGAGCCGGCGGTCGAAGAAGGCGGGCGCGGCGCCGAGGATGATGTTGCCGTAGGTGTCGTGCTGGAAATGCTCATGCGCCTGGTTGCCGATGCGCACGGGGCCCATGCCGCGATAGCCGGCCAGGTTCTCGGCGATGCTCTCGGTCAGGTCCCGCTCCAGCCCGACGCCGAGCACCGGCTGGATATGCCCGCCCTTCGCATCGGCCACGACATTCATGAGCCACTGGAAATAGGTCTCCAGCGTCCGGGTCGCGGCGAGCGAGTTGAGGGCGCGCACCGTGAAGAAGGCATCGCGCACCCAGCAGAAGCGGTAGTCCCAGTTGCGTCCGCTATGCGGCGCCTCCGGCAGCGAGGTGGTCATCGCCGCCACGATCGCCCCGGTGGGCTCGTAGGCGCAGAGCTTGAGCGTGATCGCCGCGCGGATCACCGCCTCCTGCCACTCGAAGGGCACAGCGAGCCGGCGCGACCAGTCCCGCCAATAGGCGACCGTGGAGTTCAGAAAGTCCTCGGCAAGCTCGCGCGGATGGTCGCTGAGGCTCTCATCGGGCCCGAGGATGAAATGGTAGTCGCGGTCGAGGTTCACCGTCCGCTCGTCCATGACATGGTCGATGGGCGCCGAGGTGGTGAGTCGCATCACCGTGTCGGGCCCGACGAAGCGCACATGGGTGGAGCCTCGGGTCAGCTCCGGCGCCAGCTTGCCCCAGCCGAAGCGCGGGCGCAGCCGCACCTGGATGCGCGGCCAGCCCGAGAGCGGCCGGATCCGGCGTACAAGCATCTGCGGGCGGAACATGCGGCCGCGCATCCGGAAGCGCGGTGCAAAGTCCAGGATTTCGACCGCACCGCTGTCGCCCTCCAGCACGGTGCGCAGAACGGCGGTGTTGTCGTCGTAGCTCTGATGCGTGCTCTTCAGGCCCTCCAGCACGATGCTGAAGGCCCCGTCTCCGGGCTCGCCCGCACCATTGCCGAGAAGCGCGTGAAACACCGGGTCGCCATCGAACCGCGGCAGGCAGTACCAGACCAGCGAGCCCCTGGTGTCGACGAGTGCGGCGACCGCGCAGTTTCCGATCAGTCCGAGATCCATAATGTCCTCATCTTCCAGCCGAACGAGGCTTAGCGTAAGGCTGGGGCCCGTGGCGATAGGCGGTCCCGGTGGCCAGTCGCCGCTGGATAGGTTATCTGTCCCCCAACCCGCGCAAGGAACGGACCCCATCCCCATGGCACGACTGATCGTCGCTTCGAACCGAACTGCGACGCCGGGCGAGCCGCGCGCCGGCGGGCTCGCTGTCGCGCTCCTCGATGCCCTGAGCGAGCGTGGCGGGGGCATCTGGTTCGGCTGGTCGGGCGAAGTCCTCGACCGCGAGACCCGCGGCGTGCGCCTCTTCGCGGAAGGGGAGATCGACTTCGCCCTCGCCGATCTCACGGATGCCGAGTACGACGGCTACTATCTCGGCTACGCCAACCGCGCGCTGTGGCCGGTGATGCATTACCGCGTCGATCTTGCGCGGTTCGACGAAGCGGCCTTCGCCCAGTACGAGGCGGTGAACCGCCGGTTCGGCCGGTTGCTCTCGCAGCTTCTGCGCGAGGACGATGTGGTCTGGGTGCATGATTACCACTTCATGCTGCTCGGCCGGGAGCTGCGCTACAACGAATGGCGCGGCCCGGTCGGCTTCTTCCTGCACATCCCGTTTCCGCCGCCCGAAGTGTTCGCCGCCCTGCCGAACCATGCGCAGCTGGCGCACGGCCTCTCGGATTTCGACCTGATCGGCTTCCAGACGAAGCGGGACACGGAGAATTTCCGCCGCTACATGGTTGCGCATCACGATGCGGAGATGCTGGAGAACGGCGATCTGAAGCTGCAGGACCGCACGGTGCGCGTCGCGGCCTTTCCCATCGGGATCGATCCGGCGGAGATCGTGAATTTCGCGGGCGACCCCGTCGCGCGGTCTGGCGCGGACAAGCTCGGCAGCATCATCGACAATCGCGCCCTCGTTCTGGGGGTCGACCGGATGGATTACTCGAAGGGGCTGCCCCAGCGCCTTGCGGCTTTCGGCCGGCTGCTCGACGACCACGAGGTTCTGCGCGGGCGGGTGAGCTACGTTCAGATCGCACCGCTCTCGCGCAGCGAGGTGGATGCCTATGCGGATCTGCGCGAGGAGGTGGACCGGCTCTCGGGCCGCATCAATTCCGATTATGCCGACCTCGACTGGACGCCGATCCGCTACCTCGCCCGCGGCTATCCGCGCGAGGTGCTGGCCGGGCTCTACCGGCTGGCGCGCATCGGTCTCGTCACGCCGCTGCATGACGGGATGAACCTGGTCGCGAAAGAGTTCGTCGCGGCGCAGGATCCGGAGGATCCTGGGGTCCTAATCCTCTCGGAATTTGCAGGTGCCGCGGAGCAGCTCGATGAGGCGCTGCTCGTCAATCCGCATGATATCGACGGTGTGGCCGACGCGATCCGGCGCGCGCTGGAGATGCCTCTGGAGGAGCGCCAGGAGCGGATGCGCAAGCTCCAGGACCAGGTCGCGACGGAGGACACCGCCTGGTGGCGGCGGAAATACCTCGCCGCGCTCGACGAGGTGGCCAGGGCGCTGTGACGCGGCTGGAGGATCTGCAGCTGGGGGCGGAGCACGCGCTCTTTCTCGATTTCGACGGCACGCTTGTCGAGTTCGGGCCGGACCCGGACGCGATCTGGCTGCCGGAGGCGATGCCCGCGGTCCTCCGTGCCCTTGCGGGGCGGCAGGACGGGGCGGTCGCCGTGATCTCCGGGCGCGACTTGCGCGACCTGGCGCGGCGGGTGCCGGCAGGGCTCTGGCGCGCCGGCGGGCATGGGCTGGAGATCGTTGCACCTGGCGAGCGGCCGCCTCCGCCACCGCCACCGCCCGGGGAAACCACGCTTGCGCCGCTCCGCCGCGTGGCAGAGCGCGATGGCGTGCGCCTGGAGCTGAAGGGCCCGGTCGTGGCGCTGCACTACCGGGCTGCCCCCGAGGCGGAGGCCGACTGCCTGGAGGCCGCCCGGCAGGCTGCAGCGCCGGAGGGCCTCGTGGTGCAGGCCGGCAAGTGCGTCGTCGAGGTGAAGCCGGCAGGGGCGCATAAGGGGCGCGCGCTCCGCCGTCTCTCCGAGATAGCGGCGTTCCGTGGCCGGGTGCCGGTGATGCTCGGCGATGACGCGACGGACGAGGACGCGATCGCGGAGGCGCAGGCGCTGGGCGGCATCGGCGTCAAGATCGGCGCGGGGGAGACGGTGGCCCGCTACGCCGCGCCGGACCCGGCGGCGGTGCGAGACTGGCTGCGGCGCGAGGCGGCGCGCTCCGCCTAGAGCGCGTCGCGCTGGGCCAATGCCTTCAGCGCTGCCGCGGTCAGCTTGCCGGTGGCCGATCGGGGCAGGGACGGCACGAACACGATCTTGCGCGGCACGAAGACCGGGTCGACATGGCGCAGCATGTGCCGCCGGATCGCCGCGCGCGCCTCGGTGTCGGAGAGCGGCGAGGCCGGATCGCGCACGGCGACGATCCGGAGCGCATCGTCGCCGGTCCCGCCCGGCTCGCGCGCCACGACCGCATCCGCGATCCCCGGCGCCTCGGACACAGCCATGTTGAGCGCGCCGAGGCTCGAGCGTTTGCCGGCGATATGCACCGTGTCCCCGCGTCGGCCGATGAGGCGGATGCGGTTTCCCGGCTCGACGGAAAGATCGTCGCCGAGGAGCACGCGCTCGGGCAGATGCGGGGCAGAGGCGTAGATGCCGTCCGCATGCGTGTCGAACCGGAACCCGGCGCGGACCGCCCAGTCGTCGCCCGCGAGCGTGCGGCGGATCGCCATCGAGCCGGTCTCGGTGCTGCCGTAGATCTCGAAGACCGGGCGGGTTCCGCCCGCCTCCAGCCGCTCCGCCAGCGCGCTGGAGAGAGGGGAGGTGGCGGAGATCACCACGGACACGGCCGGAAGGGCAGCGACGGCGTCCTCCAGGAAGCGCAGATGCGGCGGGCTGCTCACGAGCACGATCCGCTCGATACCGGCGGCACCCAGCCGCTCCGCCGCGAAGGCCAGATCCTCCGGGTAGAAGACCGTGCCGGCATAGAAGCACCGGCCATGGGCGAGCGCGGTGAACACGGTCGCCTCCAGCCCGTACATGTGCTGGGGCGGTGTGGTGGCGACGATGGCGAAGCGCTCGCCGGCAAGATTGGCCGCAGCGAAGATGTCCTCCGTCACCGAAGCGCCGGCGGCGAGCATCGCCCAGCTCTTGCGATGGCTCACCGGGAACCCGGTGGAGCCCGAGGTGAAGACCTCGATCCGGCCACCGCCGGCCGCGAGCGCTGGGCCGAGTGCGTCCGGTCCGATGGCGAAGTCCGATCCATCCGCATCGGCGCGCCCTGTCAGGGCATCGTAGGCGGAGGCATCGTCGAGCACGAAGGCATTGGCCGCACCGCCGAGCGCTGCTGCAATCGCCTCCGGCGCGCGGCTCGGCGGGAACACGATGCGCTGGCGATTGAGCAGGGCAGCGGCAAGGGCCACGGTGAACTGGTAGCGGTCCTCGAGCAGGATGCAGACCGGATCCGCCCCGGCGAAGCCCGCCCGCACCGCCGCGATGTCCGCCGCGAAGGCGGCCCGGTCCTTTGCCCCGCTTCGAGTGACGGCGATGGGAAGCACGGCGTTCGTCACGTTCAGATCCTGAGCTCCGACCAGATACCGGGCCGGGACATGGCCGAGAGTGTCATGAGCCATGTCTCCGGCCGCCCGTAGCGGATATTGGCATAGCGGTGGGAGACCACGAACCATGCAAGCTGGGTCGCAAGGAGCGCGCCCACGAAGGCGTCGATCGCGGGGCGCTGGTCGGCAAGGAAGAGGCCCGCAAAGCCTGCCACCCCGCCGGCGAGCCCGAAGACCGCCCAGAGCACGCATTGCCGCCGCACGAAGCGTGCGAAGCCCGCGCCCTCTTCCGCCCCGCTCGCCATCAGCCGCACCACCTGCAGGATCACCGGCTCGCGCCCCGGCAGGAGGCCCACGGAGAAGACGTATGCGACGAGCAGATTGATGGTGCCGACGGCGAGATAGGGCGACAGGCGCACATCCGGCAGGGCGATCTGGGCAAGCACCGCGAGCGTGCCGACCGCGCAGGCCACCAGGCGCCCGGCGCGCCGCGCCATGCCGAGATGCGGCAAGAGCCCCCAGAGCGTCGCCACCGTCGAGGCCAGCACGATGAATTCCAGAACCCAGATCCGGGGCTCGAACACCGCGCCGACGACGACCAGCGCCGCGATGACAGCGAGCGGCGCGAGGCTGCGCGCAAGCGCCGTCTCACCGGTCACGTCGTTCGATGCTCCGCCACATGTGCGGTCAGCGCATTGAGCGAGCTGAAGATCCGCGCATTGCCCTCGTCGCCCGAGCGAAGCTTCACGCCGTAGTTCTGGGCCAGCACGAAGGCCAGTTCGAGCGCATCGATCGAGTCCAGACCGAGACCGTCGCCGAACAGGGCCGCTTCGGGGTCGATTTCCCCGGCCGTCACGTCCTCGAGAACAAGCGTCTCGATGATCAGCTCTGCAATCTCAATGCGGAGCGCTTCGTCGACGAAGGGGCCCGCTTGGTGTCGCATGCTGGTGTCCTTTCCGCGTCATCTGGAACGCCACGGCGTGCCGCAGCAGCTTCATGAGCCAGAGCCGGCTGCCGAGCGGAATTGAGCGGCGAAAGTCTCCAGCCAGAAGCGCAATAACCGCTCGCTCAATACCCAGTATGTCCCGCGGGTTCAACATCATCTCACGGAAGGCCGGGTCGTTGATGCTGTAGATGAACCAGGAGACACGCGCGATACGTGCACGAATGGCACGGTCGTATTGGGCGAAGAGGCGGTCGCGTGCATGAGGACGCCGCCGCGCGGCCAGAACCGCGTCGGCCGCATCGCGCGCGCTGGAGAGCGCGAGATGCACGCCCGTGGAAAACACCGGATCGATGAAACCGTAGGCATCGCCCACCTTCAGGTGCCCCGGCCCGGCCGCGCAGTCCGCGTGGTAGGAAAAGTTGCCGGTGGCGCGCAGCGTGCCCACACGGCGCGCGCCGGCGAGGAGGCTGCGCATATGGGTCTGGCGGGAAACGTGGCGCTCGAAGAACGCCTCGATCCCGCTGCTGCGCGCCGCCATGTATTCGCCCGGCGCCACGAGGCCGATCGAAGTGACGCCGTTCTGCAGCGGGATCTGCCACATCCAGCCCGGGTCGGTGAGGTGGATGCGGATGTTGCCGCCGCGCGCGCCCTCATGGCGCGGCACATCGTGAAAGTGTCCGAAGATCGCGGCGGAGGTGTTGCGCGGGTCCGGCCGCTTCTCGCTGCGCATCCGCGCCATCACGGTGGAGCGGCCGGAGGCGTCGATCAGCAGGTCGGCGAAGATGCGCTCTTCCGGCGCGTCCTGGCGCTCGAGCGCGATCTCCGCGCCCGTCTCGTCGGAGGCGACGACGCGGGCCGTGGTCTCCTCGCGAAGCTCCGCACCCGCCCTGCCGGCGCGGCGGAACAGGATCTCGTCGAACTCTTCGCGCAGCACCTGGTAGGCATGGCCCGGATTGGGCGTGAGCGCGCGCTCGAAGGCAAAGATCGCCTCCTTCCCGCCGTCGGCGCTCACGAACTCGGCGCCGGGCTTGTGCACGCCGATCTGCGCCACCTCCTCGAGCACGCCGAGCCGATCCAGCATCGGCAGGGTGAGCGGCAGCAGCGATTCACCTATGTGAAAGCGCGGATGGCGGTCCTTCTCGACCAGCACCACCGAGAGGCCCGCTTCGGCGAGGAGCGTCGCCGTCGCCGATCCGCCCGGGCCGCCGCCGAGGACGACCACGTCGCATCGCCGGGTGGTCCCGGCCTCGATCCTGCTCCCGTCCATGCTCAGCTCATCCCACCATCGAGGCAAATTAGTTGCCCTGAAAGATAATCCGATTCACGCGACGTCACAAAGCAAACGAGCGCGGCGACCTCGTCGGGTGTGGCAGCGCGCCGCGCGGGGCTCATGCGCGTGAGCTCCTCGTAGTTCTCGAGCGCGCGTGTGGCGGGCGTATCCACGAGCCCCGGCGCGACGACATTGGCCGTGATCCCGCGCGAGCCGTATTCGCGCGCAAGGGTCTTGGCGACGGCCACGAGCCCGCCTTTGGCCGCGGCGTAGTTCGCCTGCCCGCGGTTGCCGACGACGGCGGTGAGCGAGGAGATCGCCACGATCCGGCCCCAGCGCGCGCGCATCATCGGCACGACCAGCGGTCGCAGTGCGATGAAGAAGCTGTTGAGATTGACGTCGATGATCTGCGTCCAGTCCGCCACCTCCATCGCGGCGAAGGGCATGTCGCGCTGCTGGCCGACGGCATGCACGAAGACCTGCACCGGCGCCTCGGCGGCGAGCGCGCCGATCACGTCGGCGGAGGCCGGGTCCGTGAGGTCGAGGAGCAAGGTCTCCGCGCTGCCCCCGGTCGCCAGGATGTCGTCGCGAAGGGCCTCCACCGCCGCGCCATTGGCATGGGCGTGCAGGATCACGTGATGCCCGCCCCCCGCGAGCCGGCGCGCGATGGCGGCTCCCACCGGGCTCGATGCGCCGGTGACGAGCGCGCGCGTGGCGGTCTTGTCCTTCATTGTGCGAGCGCCCGGATGCTGAGAAAGGCCTCGCCCTCGATCACCGCATCGTCTCCCTTGCCGACCCGGAACCGGTAATGCGCCCCGTCCGGCGTCTCTCCCATCCTCTCGGCCGTCGCCTCCAGCGGCGGGGCAAGCGCGTCGGGCTCGGCACCGGCGAGGCGCACGGCGCGCAGCGCGAGCAGCAGGCCGATATGCGCGCCGCCGATCCCGAAGAGCGAGGCATGGGCCGCTGCGGCCTGGGCACCGAGCTCGATCATCGCCACAGGCGCGAGCCGCCCATCGAGGCGGAGCGGATAGCCAGCGTCGTGGTGGTCTCCGCCATGGCAGAGGATCCGCTCCGGCGTCGCCTCGCGCACCTCCGCGATCAGGCGCATCCGCCCTGTATGGGGCATGCGCTCAAGGGCCTCTGCGAGCATCAGAGCGGCTCGACGCTGACAACCAGCGCGCTGCCGCCCGCCTGCCGGAGCGCCACCTCCGCCTCCGCGCCGCTCAGCACGGCCTCCAGCAGTGGCAGGACCGCCGCCACGGGATTGCCGGTCGCCATCAGCGCACGGCCCCTGGCCGTCGTCGCCGGGCTCGGTGCCGCGTCGGACTGGGAGAAACGCAAACGATGGCTCGCATGGGTCGTGCGGTCCGGGGTCAGGGCAAGGCTCGCGCTCATCGGCATCTCGATCGGCCGCTTCTCGAAGAGGGGCACGGGCAGCGGGGCATCGAAGAACACCGCGCCGACCGCTCGGCGCTCCAGATGCACCTGAAGCGCGGCCTTGAGCAAGCCTGCGGCCACGCTGTCGTCGAAGGCGGCGATGCTGGTCATCGGGCCGGTGAGGCTGCGCGCGATGCTCCACTGGCCGGCCGCGGCGTTGTGCACGGCGTTCTGGAACCGCACGGGCGAGACCAGCATCTCCGCCGTCGCCTGCGCCTCCAGGATCACATGCAGCGTCTCCCCCTCGCCGCTGGAGGAGGCGAAGACCCAGGCGGCCTCCGCGGGCAGCGCGTCGGCAATGTCCTCGGCCGAGAGGATCGCAAGCCGGGTCTGAAGGCTGAGCCGCTTGGCCTGGCGGGGGCTGAGCGACGCGGGGCGCGGCTGCCAGGCGGCCACATCCGTGTCCGGCGCACCGGCCCCGCTCGCGACCGCATCGCTGAGCGCGGCCCAGCCATCGGTCCCCGGCGCATGGAGGCTCGCCGCGCCGAGATAGGCGGTGAGCGTCGTCATCGCTGGCTCCGGTTGGCATTGCGGCGCGGCAGGGGGAGCCCGCGTCGCCGCGGCGAAGGGCGGCTCCTCATTCGCCGAGCAGGATGGAGGAGTTGTTGCCGCCGAACCCGAACGCGTTCGTCATGATCCGCGGGCGCCCGAGCGGCGCGGACCGGCGCATGACATTGCAGCCGATCGCCGGATCGAGGATCTCGAGGCCGGCATTGGGAAAGGCTGTGCGGGCCTCCAGCGCGATCAGGCAGAGCACGATCTCCACGGCGCCGGCTGCGCCCAGGGTGTGCCCGATCGCCCCCTTGAAGGAGGCGACAGGCATCTCGGCTCCGAAGCAATCGAGCACCGCGGTGCATTCGGCGCTGTCATTGGCGGGCGTTGCGGTGCCGTGGAGATTGACGAACCCGACCGCGTCCGCCTCGATCCCGGCATCGGCCAGCGCCGCGCGCATCGCCGCCTGCGCCCCGCGCCCATCGACCGGCGGGGTGGACATGTTGACCCCGTCCGAACTCTCCCCCGAGCCCAGCATGCGCGCCCCGCCGTCATAGCCGCGCTCGACCAGCATGAGCCCCGCGCCCTCGCCGATCGAGATCCCGTCGCGCGCCGCATCGCAGGGCCGGCAGGGGGTGCGCGAGATCAGCTCCAGCGCCTCGAAGCCGGCCAGCGAGGTCATGCAGAGGCTGTCGATCCCGGCGACGAGAACGGCATCGCAGATCTCCGCCTCGATGAGCTGGGTGGCGTCGAGCAGCGCCTTGGCCGAGGAGGAGCAGGCGGTCGAGATGCTGTAAGATGGCCCCTCAAGCGCAAGATGTGCTTGCAGGAAGGCCGCCACGGCCTGGTGGTCGTTGTGGTGGCGGAGCGAGTAGGAGACTGGCAGCCGGCCATCGGCGTCGCGCTGGCGATAGCATGTCTCCAGCCGCTCCACGCCCGAGGTGGAAGTGCCGACGACGATGCCGATCCGCCGCGCGCCCCAGCGGGCACGCGCGCCGGCGATCGCGTCGCCGAAGCCGTCGCTGCCGAGCGCTGCCATGACGATCCGGGTGGCGCGGTTGTCATAGGCGGCGTGGGCGGCGGGGGGCGGATCGCCCTCCAGGCCGCTGACGCGCCCGACATAGGCGTCGAAGGGCACCAGCGGGTCCTCCAGCGGTTCGAGCCCGGAGCGCCCCGCCGACATCGCCGCGAGATGGGCCGCCCGTCCGCGTCCGAGGCAGGTCACGAGCGTGGCGGCCGGGATCCCGATCTGCGCTGTCGCTGCGGATGTCATGACCGCACCTGCACCGCGCGTGCGTCTGTCGCAAGGCTGAGAGCCAGCATGGCGATGATCCCCGTGACAACCGTAGTGGCGATACTGCTGAGGACAGGATCGGCGGACACGACCATGGCGGCGAAGGCGACGCCCGTCGATGTGGCACAGAGCGCCACGGATCGCGCGCCGCTTCGACGGGCTTCGACGTCGTGGTCTGTGCTGAGGAACACACCGTAGTCGATCCCGATGCCCACCACGAGCGCGAGGGCGACGACTTCGAAGATCCCGAGCGGGCCCCAGAGTACCGCCTGGGTCGCTGCGGTCAGCGCGGTGGCCGCGAGGGTGGCGAGCAGGATGTCGCCGCCGCCGCGCCGCCGCCGTGCTCTCAGCCAGGCGATGAGAAAGCCGAACGCTGCGAGCGCGCCGATGCCGAGCCAGGGGAGCGCTGCGTTGCGCAAGGTGGGCAGGGCCGCCTTCGCCGCGGCATGGGTGTCGAGCAGCGTAGCGCCGGCGGCATCCAGCGCGGCGGCCGTGCGCGCGCGATCGCTCACGCCGGAGAGGCGGGCGGTCTCGCGGTAGCCTGCCGCGGTTTCGCCGAGGCCGTCGACCAGCGGGGCGAGGTCGGCCTCGGCGCGGAGGCTTTCCGGTGTGACTGGGGGCGCGCGCCGCGCCGCCGCGAAGGCCTCGGTGAGCGCGGGAAGAAAGCCCGGCGCGAACCCGGCCGCCGCGAGCGCCGTTTCAGCCTCTGCGGCGAAGCGATCGGCATCGGGCCATGCGCTCTCGGCGCCGATCTGAGCGGCCTCCGGCGGCAGGACGGTACCGAGTAGCGCGTGACCGACGGGCTCGGGAAGCGCCTCCAGCGCTGCGGCCGCCGCGGCGCTCTTCGCGAGCAGCGCTTCGCGGTCCGGCGCGTCGATCACGGCGAGATAGCGGGCGTCGCGGATGCCGGCTGTCTCGCGCAGGTGTTCGAGATCGGCGGCAATCTGCGCCGGGAGCGCGAAGGCCTGGCGCTGCGCGCCGATCCAGCCTGCCTCCACCGCCGCGAGCGCCCCGACCGCGGCGACCGCTGTGGCGGCGAGCACGCCGCGCCGTGCCGGCAACCGCCAGAACAGGCGGTCGAGTGCCAGGATGCGTGGGCGGATCGCGTCGGGCGGAACCAGAAAGGCTGCGATCAGCGCGGCCGTCACGAGCCCGGTGGCGACGAACAGGCCGGTCTGTGCCAGCGCCGGGATCCCGGAGCCGAGGAGCGAGGCGAAGGCGATCGCGGTCGTGACCGCGCCGAGGCCGATCAGCCCCTGGGCCCGCGCCCGGTCCGCCCCGGGATGCGCCATGAGGTGCATCGGATAGTCGAGCGCCAGCCCGCAGAGCGCCGCGCCGAAGCCGAGCGCAATCACATGGACAGCGCCGAACGCCAACGTGATCGCGAGCGTGCCGGCCGCCAGCCCCCCGACCACCGGCGCGACCACGAAGAGCAGCGAGACGGCCGAGCGCAGCGCCCAGGCCAGCCAGAGGAACAGCAACCCGAAGCCAGCGCCTGCCGCAACCAGGGCGTTGCGCTCGATCTCCGCGCTGACCGCCGCGGAGACGAAGCGTTGGCCGCCGAGTGCGAGGCGCGGGCCGGAGGGCCCGGGGAGGGCGCGCAGCCGCTCCGCCAGCGCGTTCGTGGCCGCCGCGTCGAAAGGCCCGTCGGCGAAGCTGCCGACGACCAGGGTCGCGTTCTTCAATGCGCGCGACCCGCCCCCCCGCAGACCCGGACGCGACAGGGCGGCGAGGAGGCGCGCATAGCTGCCGGTGGGGTCGCGCAGGAACCGGTCGCCGGCGGCGAAGCCTTCCGCAGAGGTCAGGCTCCGGCGCGCCGCGGTGAGCTGATCCGCCATCGCTTCCGGCGTCAGATCCGAGGCGCCGGGCGGGGCAAGCCGAAAGCGGTGGCGCCAGAGCCAGTCGAGCGTCTCCGCTTTCGGGGCGAGCCTGCGCGGAGCGGCGTGGGAGATGGCCGGATCGGCGCGGAGGAGGGCGAGCGCGGCCGCGGTCGCGGTAGCGCGCGCCTCCTCAGTTCCGCCGGAGACGAGCATCGCGAAGCGTCGCCCCTCTGCCGTTCCGAGCGCGTCGAAGCCGAGGCGCGCGCTCTCCGCGCCGAACACGCCCTGGGCATCCGAGCGGATCTCGAGCGTGAGCAGCGCGACGCCCAGCAGGAGCGCGCTGGCGAGGAGTGCGGCGGCGCTCCGAAGCGTCACGGCAGGACGACGCGAAGCCGCCGCTCACCGTCACCGCCGGTGGCGACGCTCAGGAGCTGTAGCTCCGCGCCGCAGCCGAAGAGGCGCACAGCGCCCGGCTCAGTCTCGGACATGCCGTCCTCCGGTAGCAGCGCAACGCGCCATCCGCCGCCCTCCGCGCCGAATTTCAGCCTGTAGGCGGCGCGCAGCCCCGCCAGAGAACCGGAGGCCAGAGCGCGCAGCATCTCGACCATGGGCCGCAGGACTGCGGGGATCGGCACAAGGTTCGGCACCGGGTCCTCGCCACGCTGCACGCTCAGGAACCGCGTGCCGATCGCGGTGCGCTCGGCCCGGGGCCAGGACTGCGCGCGCACCAGGGTCCCGTCGCCCTCGACCCAGAGCACACCTTCGGCAACCTCCGGGCTCAGGAGCGCCGGGTGATGCACCTCCTCGCGGTATGCGAGGCGCGATCCGGGCACGATACGGGCCATCGCCTGCTCAAGCGCCGCCGTGGCCGTGGCGGGCATCGGCGCTCGGCAGGTCTCGCTCGATGCGCCAGATGTCGAAGAAATTGAACCAGTTGAAAGGATGACGGCGGCAAAGAGTCTCCAGCCGCGACGTGTAGAGCTGGGCGAGCCTCTGGATGCGCGCGCCGCGCTCCGCCCTCGGTACAGCGGTGCCATCGTAGATCTCCGAGAAATCGACCCGGTAGGTGTCGCGGCCGAGCCAGGGCGCGAAGCACAGGATCAGGGGCGCGCCGGCCCCCATGGCCAGCACATAGGGCGAGCTCGGCACCGTGATCGAGCCGCCGAGGAACTCGGTCGTCAGGCGACCGCGCGTTGTGGTGTGGGGCATCCGGTCGCCGAGGATGGCGACGAACTCCCCCCGTTTCAGGGCGGCCACCGCTTCGATCATGGCCGCCGGTCCGTCGTCGAGCGGGATGACACGGCGTGCGACCTCCGGATTGAGCTCGCTCAGCACCGCCTGCAGCGCGGGCGAGTGGCGCGTGTACATGAGGTAGCGCACCTTGAGCTCGGGCAG
>JBCBWF010000283.1:0-6802 GCA_039817245.1 Pseudomonadota bacterium
CTCATCTTCGGCCGGCGGGATCGGCATGAGCTGGCCCGGCAGCGTCACCGGCTCATAGGTTGCCGGCGCCGCGACGACCGCCTCGTCCAGGCCTGTTTCGTCGAGATAGACCGCTTCGACGAACGCTTCGTCATCGAGGACGATGTCCGGGGTTCGTGTGTCAGGACCGAAGGTTTCGCAGGCGGCGAGCGCCGGCAGGCAGAGCGCGAAGAAAACAAATCGGATCATGGGCGTGAGCCTCCGGCTAGGTCTTTCGACCAGTTGAGCCCGTGCACGTAGAGCCCGAGCGGATTGGCGTGGAGCGTGTCGGCGTCGCGTGGACTGTCGGTGATGACGGACAGGGTCGCGGTCCAGGTTTCGCGTGAGAGTTCCGCGCCATTTCGGAAAGCGGTCTCGCGCCAGCGCACTGTGAAACTGTCATCAGACGAACGCACGACACTGGTCACATCGACCGTGACCGAGCGGCGACCGACGTCAGAAAAAGGGTCATGTTCGCGGGCGTATTCATTGAGCGTGGCGGCGGCCCGGTCTGTGGCGTAGGCGTATGCGTTCAACCAGTTCTGGCGCACGACGATGGGATCGATCGAGACGCTTCTTGTGTTGCGGATAAAGGCGGCCAGGTGATAGGCAATCTGCGCATCACTTGGCTCATAGGCTTCAAGCGCCGGCCCGACCGCGCGCACCGCGCCGTCGGTTGAAAGCTCCACCACATAGGGCGTCACAAAAGACTGGGTCGAGCGCCAGATGAGACCGCCCGCCAGCAAGAAGGACATGGCGGCCAGCACAAGCGCGATCAGCCGCCAGTTCTTCGCCTGGACGCGGGCTGAACCGATCCGGTCATCCCAGGCCTGAGCGGCGCGCTGGTAGGGCGTCGTCGGTACGGGCGTTTCTTCGTAGCGGTTTCCAGGGCGTTTCCAGAGCATCGGATCAGTCCTCATCATCTTTCAGGCGCGGCGCGTCGCCGCCGCCCGGCCGGTCGCCATCGCGCACGGCGGCGGCCGCCGTCATGCCGGCGTCTCTTGTGGTCTGACTGCGCTTGATGCGCCGGGCCCAGTCGGGCGCGCTGGCATCATTTGCGGGCGCTTCCGGCGCGGGCGCGGCTCCTGTTCCACCCGTCGCAGCAAAGGCCGCCTGACCGCCGCTGCGCATTTTTTCGGAAACCCGGCGTGCGAGGCCGCCGGCGCCAGATGCGAGCGTCGCTGCGCCGGCCTGGGCCACGCCGCCCATGCCGGCGGCGACCCCGCGGACGCCGGATTGCCCGGATGCCACCTGACCCATGGCGTAACTGGCGCGTGCGCCGCCCGCCATGGACGCTGCCGCGCCCACAGAAGACCGGGCCGCGCGCCCTGCTCCGCCGATTGCGGATCCGGCGACTGCGCCGCCCGCAACCGTGCCCGCCGCAACGCCTGCGGCTGTGCCGACGGCTGCACCTGCGCCGAGCTGGGGCGCACCAGTGACGAGCCCTGTTGCGATGCCAGGCCCGAAAATCCCAAGGCCGAGCAAGGCGAGCGAGCCGAGAATGACCGATGCGGCCTGGGCGAGCGTGACTTCATTGGGCGTGAAGGTCGCCGTGATGTCCCCGAATATGGTCGACCCGATCCCGACAATGATGGCGAGCACCATGAGTTTGACGCCCGACGCGATAACATTGCCGAGGACGCGTTCGGCCAGAAAGGACGTCTTGTTCCAGAGCGCGAAAGGAATGAGCACGAAGCCGGCCAGCGTCGTCAGCTTGAACTCGATGATGGTGATGAAGAGCTGTATGGCGAGAAAGAAGAAAGCGAGCAGCGTCACAATCCAGGCGAGGAACAGCACCGCGATGATGACGATATTGGTGAAGAAGGCGATCGGGCCTGAGAGGTTCGAAATCTCGTCCAGGAGCGGATAGGCCGCCTCATAGCCTGTTGCGGCGACAAAGCCGGGCTGGACGATGTCTTCTGCGGTGAGCGTCCCGCCGGTCGCGTTCAGGCCGAGCCCTGCAAAGCTTTCGAAGATCACATTGGCGAGGAACTGGAAGTTGCCGAGGATGAGCGCGAAGAAGCCGACATAGAGGACTTTTTTGAGGAACCTGGCGATGACGTCGGTGTCCGGCCCCATGGCCCAGAAGAGACCGGCGAGCGTGATGTCGATGGCGACGAGGATCGTCGTCAGAAAGGCGACGTCTGCATCCAGAAGCCCGAATCCGCTATCGATATAGAGCGAGAACGTATCGACGAACTGGTCGATGATATTGAGATCTTCCATCATTGCCCCCGTGTGTAGGCGGAGCGCTCGCCGACGAACCGCTCGTGGAGGATGCGCGACTGGGCTTCAGCAGACGCCCGGCGGGCGCGCTCGGTCGCCTCCATCCGGTAATGGGCGGCCATGAGCGACTGCATCTGCATTTGTTGTTCGACCGAGAGCGCGACGAGCTGGTTGCCGGCCTGGGCGACAGAAAGGTTTCCGGTTGCGCCCTGGCTTTCCTCAACGAGCCGGCTGAGCGTGCCGCGCGCATCCGCAATCGAAGACACGATGCCCGACTGGACCGTGACCGAATGGCCAAAGGCGCGCCGGGAGATGCGCCATTGCTCGAGGGCATGCTCGACGATGGCGGCATTCTCCAGCGGCTCATAACTCTCCGGATAGGTCTCCTCGTAGCGCCGCTCGGAGGTTTCGACCTCATAGGAGATGTCCTCGCCTGCGCGCATGAGCGCGTCGATGCGCTCCAGAATGCGCGCCAGATCTTCCAGCGTGTTGAAGTCGAGCTGTTTTAAATCCTCGATCTGATTGAGGATGATCTCGGCTTCGTTCTGGAGCTGGCGGACCTGATTGTTGATCTGCTCTAAGGATTGCGCGGCGGTGGCGGCGTTCTCGATCAGGTTCACCGGATCGAAGACGAGCTCGGCGCCAAACTGCGCCGCTGCGTCTAGCGCGCCCATGCCGATCCAGCCGGCCACAAGGAGCGTGATTATTCGGCGGCGCATGGAATGCTCCCGTGTTGGCGTTCCCGAAGAAGATCAGCGGCCCAATCGAGGGACTTGTGCGCCAGCCATTCGGCCGCGAAGGCGTCGCTGCCGGCCTTCTCCAGCACGCCGTCCATGTCGGCGAGGTCCTGTTTTGAGCCTGAGGCGCAAAAGGCGAGCGCGACCGGTCCGAGTTCCAGATCGAACAGGCGGTTGCCGGCGGGGCATTGGAGGTAATAGTCGCGTTTGGGCGTGGCGGTGGAGATCAGCTCAATCTGGCGGGCATTGAGCCCGAACGCGTCATAGGTGGCGGCCTGGCCCGGTTCTTCGGCGCGGTCATTGGGCAGGAAAATCCGGGTCGGGCAACTCTCGATCAGGGCGGGCGCGATGGAACTTGTCGTGATGTCGGAGAGCGACTGGGTGGCGAAGACGACCGATACATTTTTCTTGCGAAGCGTTTTCAGCCATTCGCGCAGGCGTCCGGCGAACATCGGATGGTCAAGAAAGACCCAGGCTTCATCGAGGACCAGCAAAGACGGCGCGCCGGTAAAGCGCTTCTCCAGCTCATGGAACAAATAAGCGAGTACGGGTGCGGCGAGGCGCGGCTCATGGAGGAGCTTTTCCATCTCGAAGACGGCGGCCCGGGAGGCCTGGAGCCCTGAACGGTCCGCATCGAGCAGCGCGCCATAGGGGCCGTCCATTGTGTAAGGCTGGAACGCCTGGCGCAGCGTGTTGGACTGGATCAGCGCAGCCAGCCCCGTCAGCGTGCGCTGGCACGGCGGCGCATCGGCGAGATTTTTGAGCGCCGTCCAGACCGCATCCCGGATCGCCGGCGTCAGGGCGACGCCTTCCTGTTCGAGGAGCCCCAGCGTCCAGGACTGGGCGAAGGCCAGCGCGCCGTCCTGGTCAATGTCGGCCAGGGGCTGGAAGGCGAGCCGGCCATCGAGGGAAAGATCATAGTCCTGGCCTCGCATGGCAAGGATAGCCGCGCGGGCCGAGCGGCCCTTGTCGAAAACAAAAACCTGCGCGCCGGCATAGCGCTGGAATTGCAGCGCCATCATGGAGAGCAGGACTGATTTGCCCGCCCCGGTCGGCCCGACAATCATTGTATGCCCGACATCGCCCTGGTGGGTGACCAGCCGGAACGGCGTATTGGCGGATGAGCGCGCCATGATCAGCGCGGGGGCTTTCAGGTGCGCATTGTCTTTCGGCCCAGCCCAGACGGCGGCCAGCGGGGCCATATGGGCAAGGTTCAGCGTATGGATGAGCGACTGGCGCACATTGGCATAAGCGTTGCCGGGATGGGTGCCGAACCAGGCGTCGACGGCATTGGCGGTTTCGATGATGGCGCTGAACCCTCGGGAATTGAGTACACGATCGATGGCGCGGGCGCGGTCATCGGCGACGTCCCCGTCGGCATGCAGAAGGGCGATTGTCGTCGTCATGTATCCGAACCCGACATGGCCCGCGCCGAGGGATTGAAGCGCGGCATCGACATCGGCCGCTTTGTTGTCGGCGTCGGTGTTCACGAGGGCGGCCGGCTCGTTCTCGAGCGTCTCTTTCAGAATGGTGAGGATCGATTTTCGCTGGGCGAACCATTGCCGGCGGCGGCGCGTGAGCTGTTTTTCAGCGTCCGTCTTGTCCAAGGGAATAAAGCGCGTCACCCATCGATAGTCGAAGCCGAGCGCGTCGAGATCGCTCAAGAGGCCGGGCTCGGTCATGGGCGGGAAGCCATTGACCGAGACAAGTCTTAGCGCTGCGCCGCCGAGCGATGGCGCAAGCCCGCCGACCAGCGCGCCGTCAGCGAGAAGCGCATCGAGATACATGGGCGTGAATGGCGCGCGCACTGGATGACGTTTGGCTGAGATGCAGGTGTGCAGGTAGGTCAGCGTCTCATCATCGCTCAGCCAGGCCGCTTCGGGCATCAGCGCTGCGAAGAGATCAAGCGCGCGGTTCGTCTGGGCTTCGAACTCAGCGAGGTTTTCGGTCCAGAAGGCGCGCGGCGCCTGGTCCGGGTCATCGATCAGGAATTGTTCGACGCGCCCTGCCCGATCGGCCGGCGGCATCCAGCAAAACGATAGATAGAAGTCCGTTTCGAAATGGCTGTCTTCGCCCGCAAAGAGACTGCGGCGTTCTTCATCGACCAGCCAGCTGGCCGGATCAAAAAACGATGCGGCGGGATAGTCTGTCGCCGCCCGGCGCGCCGCTTCAAAGCTGAGCGCCCAGCCGGATCCGAACCGGCGCAGGATATTGTTGATCCGGGCTGAGAAAGAGACCAGCTGTTCGGGCGTTGCGCTTTCAAGGTCAGGCCCGCGATAAGCCATGACCCGAAGCAGGCTGCCATCCTTGTTGAGGACGATGCCGGGCGCGACGAGACAGGCCCAGGGCAGATAGTCGCTGAGGAGCGTTGGCCGGGTGCGGTATTCAGCAAGGTTCAGCACGCCAGATACCCTTTGTGCCGGACATGGCGGATCAGCACGTCCAGAAAGTATGCATCGCGCCGGGCCGCAGCGACGCACAAAGCGTGGGCGATGACCCAGTAGCAGAGCCCGACCAGCCACATCTGAAGTCCGAGCCCGAGGGCGGCGGCGAGCGTGCCGTTGAGAATGGCGACGCTGCGCGGCGCGCCGCCGAGCAGGACCGGTTCGGTCAGCGCGCGATGTAGCGGCACTGTGTAGCCGTCCGGAAGATCGTGTCGGTCGGCCATGGCTCAGAGCGTCGCCCCGCCGCCAAAGGAGAAGAAGGTCAGGAAGAAAGAGGTTGCCGCGAACGCGATCGAGAGCCCGAAGACGATCTGGAGCAGTTTGCGCATGCCGCCGCCGCTTTCCCCGAAGGCGAGGCCAAGCCCGGTCAGGATGATGACAATGGTGGCGAGGATCTTGGCGACCGGGCCTTCGATACTGTCGAGAATGTTCTGAAGCGGGTCTTCCCAGGGCATGCCGGAGCCGGCCGCGTGGGCGGGCAAAGCAATGCTGGCAACCACCAGCAGGGCTGCGAGCGTTCGAGTGCGTTGAGAGATCATGGCGTGATCCTTTCTGGTTTGGAGGAGTGATGGTCGGAAGCGACGAGTTCGAGACCGGCCGTGACGGGCTCGAGCGCGTAGCCGTCCAGGGTGAAACCGGAGAGATGGGAGACCGCATCAACCCGCCGGCCGCGCTCATCGCTCGAGATGAAGACGATCCGGTGGACCGTTTCTGCGATCAGGTCATGGGGGACGGTCTGGGTGACTTCGCCAATCAGCTGTTCGAGCCGGTAGAGCCCGCCAAGCGCAGAATTGGCATGGAGGGTGGCGATGCCGCCTGGATGGCCTGTGTTCCAGGCCTTGAGCATGTCGAGGGCTTCGCCGCCGCGCACTTCGCCGACGATGATGCGTTTGGGGTGCTGGCGAAGGGCGGAGCGGACGAGATCGCGCAGGCTGGCGACGCCGGCTTCGGTACGCATGTGCACGGCGTCTTCTGCGGCGCATTTAAGCTCGCGCGTGTCTTCGAGGATGAAGATGCGGTCTTTTGTCTTTGCGACTTCGGCAAGGAGCGCGTTGACCAGCGTGGTTTTGCCAGAGCCTGTGCCGCCCACAACCAGCGTATTGAGGCGTCTTTCGATGCCCTCGCGCAGCACACACGCCGTGTGGTCGCTCATCACGCCCTGGGCGACATAGTCATCCAGCGAATAGATGCGGCTTGCGGGTTTGCGGATTGAGAAGGTCGGCGCCTCGGTCAGGGGCGGCAGGACGCCTTCGAACCGTTCGCCGTGCATGGGAAGCTCGGCCGAGACGATGGGCGACAGAGTTGTGGCTTCGCGTCCCCTATGGGTTGCGACCAGGCGGATCACGCGTTCGGCGTCCTGGGGGCTGAGCGCGAAAC
>JBCBWF010000041.1:0-21854 GCA_039817245.1 Pseudomonadota bacterium
CACCGCCTGCCCCTGCGCTGCCCGTGCCGGTGCTGCCCGCGCTGATTCCCCCAGCGGCGGTGGCGCGTGAGGGCCGGACAGCCAGCGGCCACGGATCGGGACGAGGACCGGCGCTGGATGCGCGCCGCCCTCGGCCTCGCGCGGCGGGGTCTCGGGCGCGTCGCCCCCAACCCGGCGGTCGCCGCGCTCATCGTGCGCGACGGCCGGCTCCTCGGGCGCGGCGTTACGGCCCCCGGCGGCCGGCCCCATGCCGTAGCGCGCGCGCTCGCAGAAGTGGCGGCCGCGGGCGAGACCGCCGCGGGCGCCACCGCCTATGTCACGCTGGAGCCCTGCGCGCATCACGGCCTCACGCCGCCCTGCGCCGATGCGCTCGCGCACGCCGGCATCGCGCGCCTCGTCTGCCCGATCGGCGACCCGGATCCGCGGGTCGCCGGGCGCGGTTTCGCGGCCCTGCGCGCCGCCGGCGTCCTCGTCGAGACCGGGCTCTGCGCCGAGGAGGCGCGCGCGGCCAATGCGGGCTTTCTCTCGGCAATCGAGCGCGCCCGGCCGCATCTGTGCCTGAAGCTCGCCGCGACGCTCGACGGCCGGATCGCCACCGCCACCGGCGAGAGCCGCTGGATCACCGGCCCCGCCGCGCGCCGGCGGGTGCATCTCATGCGCGCCGAGGCCGATGCGGTGCTGATCGGCGCCGGCACCGCGCGCACCGATGACCCGATGCTCGACATTCGCGGCTTCGGCCCGGATGCGCCGCAGCCGGTGCGCGTGGTCGCCGATCCCGCCCTCAGCACGCCGCCGGACGGCCGGCTCGCGCGCACCGCCCGCCAGCAGCCGCTCTGGCTCCTCCATCTCGATGCGCCCGAGACCGCGCTGCCGCCCGAGCGCCGCCGCGGCTTCGCCGAGCGCCGCGACCGCCTCGCCACCGCCGGCGCGCGCCTCATCCCCTGCCCCGCCGCCCACCCCGCCGTGCACGCCGCCGCGCACCACGCAGCGCAACCGGGCCAGCATTCCGGGCATTCGCCGGACGCCGCCACCGCGCTGCCCGGCGCCCCGCGCGCCTTCGAGACGGTCGCGAGCCACCCGCCCGGCCAGCAGCCCGGCCAAGGTTCGATGCAGAGCGCCGAGACCCTCGCCGCCGGCCCCTCGCAGGGCGCGGGCGAGAGCCACCGCGCCGGCGCCGGCCCCGCTCTGGGCAAGGACGCGCGCGGAGCCGGCGAGGCGGAGCCCGGCCCGGCCCCTGCCTGGGGCCCTGCCTGGGAATCGCCCGGCACTCTCCCGGGCGCCGCCGCCGCGCAGCCCGCCCTCGGCGGCCACCCGGCAGGTGCCGCCATGGAGCGCCATGCCGGCGCGCCCGGAGGCATGGAGGCCGCCCTCGATCTGCCCGCCGCGATGCGGCTTCTGGCGAAGGCGGCGGTCACGCGGGTGCTCTGCGAGGGCGGTGCGGGGCTCGCGGCGGGGCTCCTGCGCGCGGGGCTGGTGGACGAGCTCGCCCTCATCACCGCCGGGCGCGTGATCGGCGCCGAGGGGCACCCGGCCGTCGGCCCCCTCACGATCGAGGCGCTGGCGGAGGCCGCCCGCCTTGTCCCCGCCACCGGCCCGCAGGGGGCCGCCGAACGGATCGGGCCCGACATCCTGACCCTCTGGCGCCCCCGGCCCCCCGGCTGACCGCCAGGCGCCGGCCGGGCGAGACCCGCAAAGGGGCCCACGCGCCGAACCGGGCCCCCGCGCCCCGCGCGCGCGGGCCCGGGCGTTGTCAGAGGCCGCTCAGCGACCGGGTGGTCCCGGCCAGCCCCAGCACCGGCGCGATGGACTGGAGCACCTTCTGCCACTGCACGAAGGGCGCGGTCGTCACATAGAGCGTGTCGTCGTCGCGCATGATGAACTCGCGCCCCAGAAACATCCCCGCCGGCTTGGTGAGGTCGAGCACATAGACCACCCGGCGCGGCCCCTCCACCGCGGTGCCCGGCAGAAGCCGCCGCGCCACCGCCTCGGGCTCGGTGCGGAACAGGAACACCCCCGTCGGATCCGCCTGCGAATCGATCAGTCCGCTCACCTGCCCGAGCGCGCGCACCACCGAGAGCTCGCGCACCGGGAACGGCACCGTCGCCGAGCGTCCCACCGCCCCCAGCGCCGTGAAGATCCGCCGGTCGCGCTCCGCGATCACCGCATCGCCGCTGCGCAGCGCCACGTTCATCTCCGGCTCGTCATAGAGATCCTGCAGCCAGATCTCCCCGGTCTCCCCCTTCCGGCGCAGGCGCACGCGCACCACCTCCGGATCCTCCTTGATGCCGCCCGCCTGGGCCAGCATCGGCAGCACCCGCCGCGAGGCGCGCGTGATCGGGTAGAGCCCCGGCGCGTTCACCGCCCCCTGCACGCTCACCATCCGCGCATCCGACGACACGGGGAACACATCCACCTGCGGGTTCAGGGTCCGCTCGCCGAGCTGCGCGCGGATCGAGGCGCGCAGCTGGCTCAGCGTCCGCCCCCGCGCGCGCACCTTGCCCACATAGGGCACATGGATATGCCCGCGCTCGTCCACCTTCACGTTGGGCAGCACGCTCGCGCCCACCCCGGTCTCCTTCAGGAGCCCGGTATCGCTGTTCTCCCAGACCGTTATGGTCAGCACATCCCCGCTCGAGATGAGCGCGGTGTTCTCCATATGCGCATCGCGAAAGCGCACATCGAAGCCCAGCCGCTCATCCACCCGCGTCAGCGCCGCCACCTCCGGCGTCACCGGCACCACGTCGAAGGGCAGCGCGCTTTCCTCCGCCGCCACGATCTCCGACTGATACGGCCCGCCCCGCGGCAGGGCGCAGGCGCCGACGCCGAGCGCGGCGCAGAAAAGCACGCCGAGCCGCAGCGTGCGCACAACAGATAAAGCCATGTCGTCATCCTTCTGATGGACAATGCCCGCACCGCGCAACCAGGGCGCCAGCGGCGGGCTCAGCGGCTCTCCTTCTCGGTGATCGTGCTTAGCGAAGGGCTAAGATCCGGTGCGGATGTTCGGGAAAAGTTCGCAAAGTTCCGCGCCGCGCACCTTGTCCCCGCAGGCCCCCGGCACTACCCCTCCCGCAGCAGCAATCGGAGGCAGCCATGTTCACCGGGATCATCCGCGAGGTCGGCCAGGTGGTCGCGATCGAGCCGCAGGGCGACACGCGCATCCGCATCACCTGCGCGCGGCCGGAGAGCGAGATCGATATCGGCGCCTCGATCTGCTGCAACGGCGTCTGCCTCACGGTGGTCGCCAAGGGCACGGGCGCGCACAGCACCTGGTTTGCGGTCGATGTCTCGGGCGAGACCCGCGGCATCACCACGCTGCGCCACTGGCAGCTCGGCACCAAGGTCAATCTCGAGCCCTCGCTCCGGGTGGGCGACGAACTCGGCGGCCATATCGTCTCGGGCCATGTGGACGGGGTCGGGCGGATCGAGGCGATCCGGCCCGAGGGCGGCTCGCACCGCGTCGACATCGCCGCCCCGCGCCCGCTCGCGCGTTATCTCGCCGGCAAGGGCTCCGTGGCGCTGGACGGGATCTCGCTCACGGTCAATAGCGTCGAGGACCGCGCGGAGAGCGTGCTCTTCGGCGTCAACATCATCCCGCACACCTGGGCGGTGACCAATCTCGCCGATGCGGGTGTCGGCACGGAGGTCAATCTCGAGATCGACCTTCTGGCGCGCTATGTCGCCCGGATCGGCGAGGTCGGATAGGCCGCCTATCCTTCCGTATCGTCGCCGGCGCATGCGCGTGCGCGCGGCGCCGGATGCGCCTCTCCCCGCCGCCGGCCCCCGCGGGTATCACTCTCCCAACGCGAATTTGGGAGCCGAAGCATGAACCGCGTCCTCGTGATCCTGACCCTGATGCTCGCCGCCACCATCGGCTGCGTGCTGGCGCTCGACCCCTGCGTCACAACGATCCTGGCGCTCGCCAAGGCCGGGGTGAAGGCGCATATGGCCTTCGCCTGGGCGATCCTGCCGGCGCTCCTGCCCTTCGTCGCGTACTACGTCTACAGCCTGAGCGCCTGCCTGCGGCGCAACTGACGACCCCCGGGCTCCGGGGAGCGGGCCTTTCCCTCGCCCCGCCCGTCCCCCGGCCTGCCCGTCACCTGGTCTACCCGTCGCTTGCGTGGCGACACATCTTGCCCCACTGGCCGGCGCGGTTCCCCCCCGTGCCGGCCTTCTTTCTCCTGCGCTGCTGCGACGCTGGCATTCTCCCGCGCCCCGGCCTATGTCCGCGGAACGACGCAACAGGCGGTGAGCGGGCGAGCGCAGGCGATGGACGAAGAGGCGGGATACCAGGACGCGATCGCGACCACGGCCGAGATCATCGAGGAGGCGCGGCACGGCCGGATGTTCATCCTCGTCGACCACGAGGACCGCGAGAACGAGGGCGATCTCATCATCCCCGCGGAGATGGCGAGCGCCGATGTGGTGAACTTCATGGCCATCCACGGCCGCGGCCTCATCTGCCTCGCGATGACCGGGGAGATGATCGACCGGCTCGGCCTGCCGCTGATGGCCGCCTCCAACCAATCGCGCCACGAGACCGCCTTCACCGTCTCCATCGAGGCGCGCGAGGGGGTGACCACCGGCATCTCGGCGCATGACCGCGCGCGCACCGTCGCCGTCGCCATCGACGCCGCCGCCACGCCCACCGATATCGCCACGCCGGGCCATGTGTTCCCGCTGCGCGCGCGCGACGGCGGCGTGCTGGTGCGCGCGGGCCATACCGAAGCGGCGGTCGATATCGCGCGGCTCGCCGGCGCGCGCCCCGCGGGCGTGATCTGCGAGATCATGAACGACGACGGCACCATGGCCCGCCTGCCGGACCTCGTCGCCTTCGCCCAGCGCCACAACCTCAAGGTCGGCACCATCTCCGACCTGATCGCCTATCGCCGCCGGCACGACAATCTCGTCCAGCAGGTCGAGGAGGCGGAGATCACCTCCGAGCATGGCGGGGCCTGGCGTCTGCGCGTCTTCCGCGACGCGCCGGACGGCAACGAGCACTACGCGCTCGTCAAGGGCGCGGTGGACGATGGCGCGCCGGTCCTCGTGCGCATGCATGTCCTCGATCCGCTCGAGGACATCCTCGCCCTCGACCCCGCCCGCGCGCGCCAGGTGCCCGACGCCATGGCCGCCATCGCCGAGGCGGGGCGCGGCGCGGTCGTGATGCTGCGCGACACCTCGCCCAACGCCATCTCCGACCGCCTCCGCCCCCGCGGCGCCAGCCCCAAGGAGCTGCGCCATTACGGCGTCGGCGCGCAGATCCTGCAGGCGCTCGGCGTGCGCGAGCTCATCATGCTCACCAACTCGCCCACCCCGCGCCTCGTCGGGCTCGAGGGCTACGGCATTTCCATCCTCGAGGCGCGGCCCATCCCGCGCCGCGGTGCGGGGGAGGCGGGCTGATGGCCGGAACCGCCGATCACGGCACGCTAGCGCTGCCCGCGCTCACCCCCGCCCCGCGCCTCCTCATCGTCTGCGCGCCCTACTACCGCGCGATCGCGGACGATCTCATCGCGGGCGCACAGGCCGTCCTGGCCGAGGCCGGCGCGGGCGCCGATCTCGTCGAGGTGCCGGGCGCGCTCGAGGTCCCCGTCGCCATCCGCCTCGCCGCCGAGGCCCGCGCCTATGAAGGCTATGTCGCCCTCGGCTGCGTGATCCGCGGCGAGACAACCCATTACGAGACCGTCTGCAACGACAGCTCGCGCGGGCTCATGCTGCTCGGCGTCGAGCGCGGCCTCGCCATCGGCAACGGCATCCTCACCTGCGAGACCATCGCGCAGGCCGAGATCCGCGCCGCCCGCCCGCCCGCCGTGGCGGAGGGGCAGGACAAGGGCGGGGGCGCCGCTGCCGCCGCCCTCCACCTCATCGCCCTCGCCCGCCGCTTCCGAAGCGGCGGCGGCGGCAGCGGCGCGAGCGGCCCCAGCCCGGACGCCCCGGGCGCCGACATCCTCCTCGCCGCCGCCGCCACCCAGCCGAGGACCGCGTGAGATGAAACCCGCCGAACGGCTGAAGGCCCGCCTCGCCCGCTCCGCCGCCCGCCTCGCCGCGGTTCAGGCGCTCTACCAGATGGAGGTTTCGGGTGCGCCCTGGACCACGGTGCGCGACGAGTTCGAGACCCACCGCATCGGCGCCGAGATCGAGGGCCAGGTCTATCGCGAGGCGGATATCGACCATTTTCGCGGCCTGCTCTCCGGGGTGGTCGCGGACCAGGCGCGCATCGACCAGATGACCGACCGCGCACTCGTGGAACGCTGGCCGCTGGGGCGCATCGACCCCACGCTACGCGCGATCTTCCGCGCCGCCGGCCATGAGCTCGCCGCGCGCGACGACATTCCGGCCAAGGTGGTGATCGGCGAGTATGTCGATGTCGCCAAGGCCTTCTACGAGGGCGGCCGCGAGCCCGGCCTCGTCAACGCCGTCCTCGACCACATGGCCCGCGAAGCCCGCCCCGGCGCCCTCGACGACCGCTGACCCGGCGCCCGCTCGGGCCCCCGGTTCTGATTGTTCTACTGAGTTAATTTACCCGTCTTTTCGAACCGATCCGCGCGCGATCCGTCAGGGTTCGCCTTGCTCTCCGGTCTGATGCGCTGCTCGTACTCCACCATCGATGCGCCCGCGCCCACCCACGTCATTATGCGCTCCGACGGTACGAACATTCCGTGAACGCGCGATGTCAAAGAATGGTCCCGGAGCCATCGGAGTGCTCACTGTCCATTCACCATCCACAGGGCAAAATGACGTGGGAGGGAGCGAGAGCAAACGCCTGCCGAGCCGGGCGTCTCATCATAACAGTGGCTTAAGGCTTATGGATCGAGTTGCCGCCATCGGCGATCAGCGCCGTGCCCGTCACGAAGGAGGCGCGGTCGGAGAGCAGGAAGAGCGCGGCCTCGGCGATCTCCTCGGGCTCGGCCATGCGCTTCAGCGCGTGCAGCCTGCTGACATGGGCCAGATGCTCCGGATCCGCGCCCGCCATCGGCGTCCGCGTCCCGCCGGGCAGGAGGGCGTTCACCCGCCGTCCATCGCGCCCGTGCTCCACCGCAAGCACCTGAACAAGCCCGACAATTCCGGCCTTCGCAGCGGCATACGCCCCCATCCCCGGCAGCCCGATCGTATGGCCGACGAAGGAACCGGTGAAGACCAGCGAGCCGCCGCTTCGGGCGCGCATCGCCGGGATCTGGTGCCTGGCGGCGAAGAAGGCGGCGTTCAGGTTTGTCTCCAGCACCTCCCGCCAGGCCTCGCCAGTCATCGTCGCGACCGGCCCGGTGGCCCCCAGGATGCCGGCATTGTTGAAGGCCGCGTCCAGCCCGCCGAACGCCTCCACCGCGCCCTTCACCAGCGCCACTGCATAGGCTTCCTCCCGGACATCGCCTGCGATTGCAATGGCTTGACCGCCTGCACGGCGGATCTCCTCCGCGAGCCCCTCGATGCGCGCGCGCCGTCGCGCACCCAGCACGAGCCGCGCGCCATGTGCCGCGAAGAGGCGCGCCGCCGCCGCCCCGATCCCGCTGCTAGCCCCGGTCACGATCACGCGCTTTCCCGCCAGATCCATCCTGCCTCGCTCCCGTTTGCTGCGAACGGGGCTGCGTTAGAGCGGCGAGAAACCGGGCGCGACCCGATCCTTGCGCCACCGGATGAGCACGCGCCACAGGCCCACGCCATGCGGCAAGCGGGGGCTGGCGCGCGGGCGCCGGCTGGCCTATCCCCTCGCGCATGAGCGATCTCGCCTCCGACCTGCCCGACGTGCCGCCCCAGGGCGAGGATGGCCCTGCCAAGCGGGCCGTCGCACTCCTCGTCTGGGCGCAATCGGTCCTCGGCGCCCAGCTTCCGGTGCATTTCATCCTGGGCGGGCTCGTGGGGCAGATGCTGGCGGAGACCCCCGCGCTCGCGACCCTGCCGATCTCGATGATCGTCATCGCCTCGATGGTCGCCGCCCCGATCCTCTCCCAACTCATGGGCCGCTACGGCCGTCGGACGGGCTTCTTCATCGGCGCGGGCTTCGGTGCGCTCTCCGGCCTCGTCGCGGTCGAGGCGATCCTGGCCCGGGACTTCGCGCTCTTCTGCGGGGCGACCGCCCTCTCCGGCGTCTATCTCGCGGCACACAACCTCTACCGCTTCGCCGCGGCCGATCTCGCCAGCGACGCGTTCCGGCCGAGGGCGATCTCCTACGTGATGGCGGGCGGGCTGATGGCCGCGATCCTCGGCCCGGAGATCGTGCGCCAGTTCGGCGAGGCGATGGAGCCCGTGCCCCATGCCGGCGCTTATCGCGCGCTGGTGATCCTCAACATTCTGGGCGCTTTGCCTCTTTTGCTGCTCCGCATCCCGCGCCCGCCCCAACCCGAGCGCGGCGCTCCGCGCGCCGGCCGGCCTTGGGGCGAGATCCTGCGCGAGCGCCGCCTCGTGGTGGCGATGCTCTGCGCGATGGTCTCTTACGCGCTCATGAACCTCGTGATGACCTCCACGCCGCTCGCCATGGTGCTCTGCGGCTTCGGCACCGGCGACGCGGCGGAGGTGGTGCGCGCGCATGTGCTCGCGATGTACGCCCCCTCCTTCTTCACCGGCGCGCTGATCGCGCGGTTCGGTGCGCCGCGGATCATCGCCACCGGCCTTGCCCTCCTCGCCATCGCCGCGCTGATCGGCGCGCATGGCATCGCGCTCGGCAACTTCTTCGGCGCGCTCATCCTGCTCGGCATCGGCTGGAATTTCGGCTTCGTCGGCGCCACGGCGATGCTGGCCGAGGCGCTGCGCCCGGAGGAGCGCGCCCGGGTGCAGGGGATGAACGACTTTCTGGTGATGGCGCTCGTCTCGGTCGCCTCGCTCAGCTCCGGCGTGCTCCTGGCGGAGGCCGGCTGGGAGGTGGTGCTCCTCGCCACCGCCCCCTTCCTCGCGCTGGCGGGGGGCGCGCTCGTCTGGCTGCTCCTGCGCGAGGGGCTGCAGCCGAGCCGGGGCTGAGCGGTCAGTTGTTGCCGCCCAGCGTGTCCCCGAGCTCGCCGATATTGCCAAGAAGCTGCTGCAGGATGGTGAGCTCCTGCCCGAAGGTCGGCGTGGTGCGCGTCTCGAGATCGACGACCAGCCCGTCCTCCAGCCCGTAACGGTTCACGGACTGCACCACGTCGCGGTCGTTGAAGGTGACGGCGATCACCTTGCGCTCCACCACCTCCGGCGCATAGAAGGCGCGCTTCGAGACGGTGGTGGCCACGTAGTACCAGCCCTCCTCGCTGAAGGCGCCGGTGGTCCCGGGGCGGCCGATCTTGCGGCGCACGGAGCCGCGTGTGTCCACGCCCTCGCGGATGCTGGTCAGCATCTCATCCGGCGGGGCGTAGCCATGCGTGGTGATCACCGGCTCGCATCCGGCCAGCACGGCCACGACCGCCGCGCCTGAGAGCGCACGGATGAGGCGGGGGGCAAAGCGAGGGGCGACAAGGGGGGCGGGCATGACAGATTGGCTCCGGGCAGCGGGTCGGCGCGCTTTTCAGTATCGCCGCGCCCTCTTAAGTTCAAGATTGCGGGGCGTGCCGCTGCGCGCCGCGGGGATGGGAGATGCATAGCATGAGCGAAGGCAAGCGAGGCCGGGCCCCTGCCGATGCGCCGCCGCCGGTGCCCTATGCCCACCCGCTGGCGGTGGCGGCGCTGGAGGAGGACGGCGCGGCCTTCGCGCTCGCCCCGTCCGAGGAGGAGCGCGCAGCACTCGCCGGGTTCCTGGGCGTGAACGGCCTGCCCGCGCTCGGCTTCGCGGGGCGCGTGGAGCCGGCGGGCGAGGGCTGGGCCGTGCGCGGCACCCTGACCGCCCGGGTCGCGCAGACCTGCGTCGTCAGCCTCGATCCCATGGAGAGCGCCGTGGAGGCGGAGGTGGAACGCGTCTTCCTGCCCGGTATCACGCTGCCCGAGAGCACGGAGATCGAGCTCGACGCCGATGCGGACCGCGCGCCCGAGCCGCTCGGCGCCGAGATCGATCTCGGCGCGATCCTCGCCGAGGCGCTGGCGCTCGGCATCGATCCCTACCCGCGCAAGGAAGGCGAGGCGCATGGCGCGCAGATCTATGCGCCGCCCGGGCTCGCGCCGCTCACGGACGAGGCCGCGCATCCCTTCGCTTCGCTCGCCGCCCTGAAGGATAAGCTCAGCGGCGGAGGCCGCTGACGGCAGCCCGGATCCCCGCGCCCCGAATCCGCGACGCCCACCCGCCGCACAGACCCGAGACCTGCACACGAGAAAAGCCTTGCCCCGGTCGGCAATATTTGTATTTTCCGCGTCTCACCGCGAAGCAGACCCTGTTCGCGCGCCGGTGCCGGCTGGCGCTTCCGCGCTACCATACGGGGTCGGCGACGCGGCGCCCGGCGTGCATGGCGCGCAGTGGCGGCGTCAGAGAGACATGAAACGACCGAGGTTACAGAATGGCCGTCCAACAGAACCGGGTGACCCGCTCCAAACGCGGAATGCGCCGCAGCCACGACAGCCTCACGGCGGTCGCGAGCAACGAATGCCCCAACTGCGGCGAGCTGAAGCTGCCGCATCATGTGTGCGGGGCCTGCGGGTACTATCGCGACCGCGAGGTGGTGAAGGCCACGCCCGAGATCGATCTCGACGACGACGCGGCCTGAGCTGTGCCGTCCGCCGCGCCGCGGGCCTTACCGGGAGCGGTCCGGCAGCCCGCTCGGGCGGCGGGGCGCGGCGTGACGACCGAGCGCGGGGCCTCCTCACGGCCCGGCCGAACGGTGGCTGAGCCCGCGCGATGACCGGACAGAGCATCATCTCCATCGACGCGATGGGGGGGGACAAGGGTCCGGCCCCGGTCCTCGGCGGCCTGGCGCGCGCGGTGCGCAAGCTGCCGGAGCTCCGGTTCCTGGTGCATGGCGACGCGGCGGAGATCACCCGCATCCTGCGCCGGCGCAGCTATGCCGCACTGCGCGAGCGCTGCGAGGTGATCGGCACCGAGGATGTGGTGGCGATGGGGGACAAGCCCTCCCGCGCCATTCGCGAGCGCCGGGGCAGTTCCATGTGGGCCTCGCTGGAAGCGGTGAAGGCGGGCCGGGCCCGGGTCGCGGTCTCCTGCGGCAACACGGGCGCGCTCCTCGCCATGGCGGTGCTGATCCTGCGCAAGGCGCCGGGGATCGACCGGCCGGCGATCGCCGTGCACTGGCCCTCCGCCGCCCCCCATGGCTACAACACCGTGCTCGATGTGGGCGCCGATCTGCGCGCAGGCCCTCGCGCGCTCACCCAGTATGCGGTGATGGGCGCGGAGTATGCCCGGCTCAGCTTCGGCCTCGCCCGCCCGCGCATCGGCTTTCTGAATATCGGCACCGAGCCGACGAAGGGCACGGTCGACCTCCACCTCGCTGCGGAGACGGTCGCGGCGGTCGCCGAGCGCGAGCCGGACATGCTGGCCGCCGCCGGCTTCGTCGAGGGCACCGATATCAGCGGCGCCGATGTCGATGTGGTGGTGACGGACGGCTTCACCGGCAACATCGCGCTGAAGACGGCAGAGGGCACGGCGGAATTCATCCGGACCGGGCTCCGCGAGGCCTTCGAGTACAGCATCCTGTCGCGCATCGGGGCGCTCTTCGCGCTCACCTCGCTGCGCCGGTTCCGCAAGCGCATCGATCCGCGGCGGGTGAATGGCGGCGTCTTCCTCGGCCTCAACGGAACGGTGGTGAAGAGCCATGGCGGCGCCGATGCGGTTGGGGTGGAGGCCGCCGTGAAGCTCGCCGCCAAGCTCGCCGCGGGGGATTTCGCCGCGGGGCTGGAGCGCCAGCTCGCCCGCGTCGACCTCTCCGCCCTGCCCCACGGCCACGGCCACGGCCACGGCGCGGGCCAGGAGCCCGACGAGGGGCCCCGGATCGGCACCATCGCCGACGACCGGCCACGCAACCGCCCGCCCGCCTATCCGCCCGGCACGGAGCCCGCGGCACAGACGGGCGAGACGGCATCCACCACGCTTGGAAGGCGAAGCTGATGAACATCGTGCGGTCGCGGGCTGTCGGTTGCGGGCACTATCTGCCGGAGCGCATCGTCACCAATGACGAACTGGCCGAGCGGATCGACACCTCGGACGAGTGGATCACCGCGCGCACCGGCATCCGCCAGCGCCATGTGGCCGCAGAGGGCCAGCTCACTTCCGATCTCGCCGTCGAGGCCGCCACCGCCGCGCTGTCCCAGGCGGGAATGGATGCGCGCGACCTCGACGCCGTGGTGCTCGCCACCGCCACGCCCGACCAGACTTTCCCCTCCACTGCCACGCGGGTGCAGGACGCGATAGGGATGACCAACGGGTTCGCCTACGACCTGCAGGCCGCCTGCGCCGGTTTCGTCTACGCGCTCGGCAATGCCAACGGGCTCATCCTGTCCGGCATGGCGGAGCGGGTGCTGGTGATCGGATCGGAGACCTTCTCGCGCATTCTCGACTGGGACGACCGCGCGACCTGCGTGCTCTTCGGCGACGGCGCGGGCGCGCTGGTGCTGGAGCGCGCCCAGGGGATCGGCGCGCCCTCCGATCGCGGCGTGCTCGGCACCTGCCTGCACTCGGACGGCGCTTACAACGCGCTCCTGCATGTCTCCGGCGGCCCCTCCAGCAGCCAGGACAGCGGCGTGGTACGCATGCAGGGGCCGGAGGTCTTCCGCCACGCCGTGGTCAAGCTCGCGGAGGTGGCGGAGGAGGTGATGGAGCGCGTCGGCGTGGAGAGCGACGAGATCGACTGGATCGTGCCCCATCAGGCGAATCTGCGAATCATCGACAGCACCGCGCGCAAGACCGGCGTGCCGATGGAGAAGGTCGTGGTAACCGTTCAGGATCACGGCAACACCTCCGCAGCCTCCATTCCTCTTGCGCTTTCGGTTGCGGTCGGAGACGGTCGTATCCAGCCCGGCCAGCTCCTGCTCATGGAAGCGATCGGCGGCGGGCTGGCCTGGGGATCCGCGCTCATTCGCTGGTAGGCGAACGGGGCGGCGCAGGCTGCACGCCCGCCTCGCGACCCATCTCCGTTCAATCTGCCAAGCCATTGAGATTGACGCATCTTCGCGCGCCCGGCTATGGTTCCCCAAAGCAGAACACAACAGGGGAACTGAGGAATGGCTGGGAATACGCTGACGCGCGCCGACCTCACCGAGGCCGTCTATCGGGAGATCGGTTTGTCGCGCAACGAGTCGGCCGAACTGGTCGAGCTGATCCTGGAGCGGATCTCGGAAGCGCTGGTCTCTGGCGAACATGTAAAAATTTCGTCATTCGGCACGTTTACAGTTCGCGAGAAGGGTGCGCGGACCGGGCGCAACCCCAAGACCGGAGAAGAAGTGCCGATTGATCCCCGCCGCGTGCTTGTTTTCCGGCCCTCCCACATCATGAAAGAGCGCATCAACGACGGGGCCGAGGCCTGATGGCGAATGCGGCGGGCAACCCCTCGGCCAGTTCCGTGAAGTCGCCGGATGCGTTTCGGACGATCAGCGAGGTTTCCGAGGAACTCGGCCTGCCGCAGCACGTGTTGCGGTTCTGGGAGACGCGATTCTCCCAGATCCGGCCCCTGAAGCGCGGCGGCGGGCGCAGGCTCTACCGGCCCGACCACATCGCGCTCCTGCGCGGCATCAAGGCGCTGCTCTACGATGACGGCATGACCATCAAGGGCGTGCAGAAGATGCTGCGCGAGCGCGGGCAGAAGGCCGTGATCGCCCGCGGCCGGTCGGACGGCGCGCTCGGCATCCAGAGCACGGTCCCCGCGCTGCCGGCGGACACCGCAGAGCGGCTCGCCGCCATCCGTGCGAAGCTCGAGAATGCCGGCGGCTCGCTCGGCACGCCTGCGCCGGCCCCTGCCCAGACCACAGACGGGCCCGCAGACGAGACCGCAGACGAGACTACCGAGGCCGAGCCGGAGCTGCCGCTGAACGGCGTTGCGACGGTCCCCGCCGACCCCGAGCGCCTGCAGGCCTCCATCGGCCGTCTCGAAGCGATTCTGGCGCGGCTCGAGCGGCGCTGAGCCGGGCTGCGCCGGGTCCCCTGTCCCCGGCCCGCCACCACTCTCTCCCGATCGGAATTGGCGATTGCATGGCCCGACAGCGACGCTATAAGCAGGCGCTCAGGCAACGGGCCGTAGCGCAGCCTGGTAGCGCGCTTGCATGGGGCGCAAGAGGTCGTGAGTTCGAATCTCGCCGGCCCGACCATCCTGAGAACGCCAGCGAACCGCAGGGCTCGCTGGCGTTTTTCGTCGCGGCGATCGTGCGGGGAGAGTAGAGATGAGCGCTGAGCCCGCCGGCGTGATCCCGAGCCAGGGCCTGCGCGCGCTGATCGAAACCGGCGCCATCGCCGCCACCCCCGCCATCGCCCCGGCCCAGATCCAGCCCGCGAGCCTCGATCTCCGCCTCGGCCGGCGGGCCTGGCGGGTGCGCGCCAGCTTCCTGCCCGGCCGCCGCGCCGTCGCCGACCGGCTGGCCGAGTTCGCGATGCATGAGATCGACCTCACCCCCGGCGCCGTGCTGGAGACCGGCTGCGTCTATGTGGTGGAGCTTGCCGAGCACCTCGCCCTGCCCGCCGCCGTCGCCGGTGCCGCCAATGCCAAGAGCTCGACGGGCCGGCTCGATCTGCTCACCCGCCTCGTGGCCGATCGCTCCGCCGCCTTCGACCGGGTGGAGGCGGGCTATTCGGGCCCCCTCTATGCCGAGATCAGCCCCTGCACCTTCTCCGTGCTTGTCCGCCCGGGCCTCGCGCTCAACCAGCTGCGACTGCGCCGCGGCGAACCGGCGCTCGACGACGACGCCCTCGCCGCCCTCCACGCCTCGGAGGCGCTGGTGGACTGCGAGGCGGTGATCGATGGCGGGCTCGGCTTCTCGGTCGATCTCACACCGCCGGCGAGCGCCCCCGACGGCCTCGTCGGCTGGCGCGCCCGGCGCCACTCCGCCCTGATCGATCTCGCCCGCATCGGCCATTACGCGCCCGAGGAGTTCTGGGAGCCCGTCCGTCCTGGCGCCCATGGCGGGATCATCCTCGACCCCGGCGCCTTCTACATCCTCGTCAGCCGCGAGGCCGTCGCGGTGCCGCCGGGCTTTGCCGCCGAGATGGTGCCCTACATGGCCGTCGCCGGGGAGTTCCGCGTGCATTATGCGGGCTTCTTCGACCCGGGCTTCGGCCATCCGTCCGCGGGCGGCACCGGCTCGCGCGGCGTGCTCGAGGTGCGCTGCCACGAAGCCCCCTTCGCGCTCGAACACGGGCAGACCGTGGGCCGGCTGGTCTATGAGCGGATGGCGGCCGAGCCCGATCTCCTCTACGGCCGCGATATCGGCTCCAACTACCAGGGCCAGGCCCTGAAGCTCTCCAAGCACTTCCGCGCCGGCTGAACGCCCCGCGCCGCCGTCTGCCGAGGGCGCCCGGACGGCGCAGCCGGACGCGGTTTGCCGGGGGCTCGATGCCCCCGGCAAACCGGCCCGGCTCGAGAGGCCGCTAGTCGAGAAGCGAGGGCGGTGCCGTCTCGTCCTCGCCCGCGCCGCGCGGCAGCGCATGGGCGGTGTCGGACGGGGCCGCGGCCTCCAGAAGCCCCGCCTCGCGCAGCTCCTTCACCCCCGGCAGATCGCGGGTCGACTCGAGCCCGAAATGGTCCAGGAAGGCCGGAGTCGTCACGAAGGTCACCGGCCGGCCCGGGCTCTCGCGCCGCCGGCCGAGCTTCACCCAGCCGAGATCCATCAGCGCATCCAGCGTGCCCTTCGACACGCTGACCCCGCGGATCTCCTCGATCTCCGCCCGCGTCACCGGCTGGTGATAGGCCACGATGGAGAGCGTCTCGATCGCCGCGCGGGAGAGCTTGCGCTCCTCCAGCACCTCGCGGCGCATCAGGAACCCCAGATCCGGCGCCGTGCGGAAGGCCCAGCCCGGCCCGCGGCGGAGCAGCCGCACGCCGCGCCCCGCATAGCGCCGCTCCAGCATCGCCAGCACCGTGCCGATATCGCAGCCCTTCGGCAGCCGGCGGGCGATCTCCGCCTCGCTCATCGGCTCCGCGCTGGCAAAGAGCAACGCCTCCACCATCCGCTCCTGCTCCGGCAGGGGCGGCACCTCGAAGAGCGCGGGCTCGTCCGGCGGCATCGAGTTCATGGGCCCTCCCCCCCGCCGGCACCGCGGCGCAGATAGAGGGGCGCGAAGCTCCCCTCCTGGCGGATCTCCACCGCCCCCTGACGCGCAAGCTCGAGGGCTGCCGCGAAGGAGCTGGCCACGGCACTGCGCCGCCGCCCCGGCTCCTCCGCCCAGTCCTCCGGCAGGAAGCCCTCAAGCACCGTCCAGTCCGGCACCCCGCCGATCCGCTCGGCGAGCCGCTCGAGTGCGGCCTCCAGCGCCAGCACGCCCGTGCGCGCATCCGCGGCGAGGGGCACATAGGCCTCGCGCGTGCGCACGCGCGCATAGGCGCGCAGGAGATCCGCGAGCCCCGCCTGCCAGCGCGTCTCCCGCGCACGCTGCGCAGCCTCCGGCGCGCCGCGGGCGAACACGTCTCGCCCCAGCCGGTCCTGCGCCATGAGCGCCGCCCCCGCCTTGCGCATCGCCTCGAGCCGCGCCAGCCGATGCGCGAGATCGGCCGCCAGCTCTTCGCCCGAGGGCTCCTCCCCCGGCGCGGGCGGCGGCAGCAGAAGCCGAGATTTGAGATAGGCCAGCCAGGCCGCCATCACGAGGTAGTCCGCCGCGAGCTCGATCCGCAGCCGGCGCGCCTCCGCCATGAAAGCCAGATACTGCTCCACGAGCGCCAGAACGGAGATCCGCCGCAGATCCACCTTCTGGCTCCGCGCCATCTCCAGCAGCAGATCGATGGGGCCTGCGAAACCGTCGAGCGCGATCTCGAGCCGCTCGCCATCGGGCAGGCCAGTGCTCTCGCCCAACCCCTCGGCCATCTCCCAGTCCGTGTCGACGCCGTCTTCGCGCTCTGCCACCGCTTGTCCCGGTCTACCCTGCAAGGGCTAGATATTGACCGAGAGCACCATCGGCGTCAAACGGCGCCGGGGCTGCCCTTGCGGCAAGGGCGCGGAAGGCGCGAGCGGCCGCGAGCCCGGAGAGACGCGGAGTGACGGCGGCGATCGCCTCCATCTCCGCCATCTCGCCATTGCAGTGCAGGATGACATCGCAGCCGGCCGCGAGGGCCGCCTCCGCGCGCGCCGCAATCGGGCCGCTCAGCGCTTGCATCGAGAGATCATCCGTCATCAGCAGCCCGTCGAAGCCGATCCGCTCGCGGATGGCCGCGATCCCCGCGGGCGAAAGCGTGGCGGGCAGCGCGGGATCGAGCGCCTCGTAGACGATATGCGCCGTCATCCCCAGCGCCGCATCGGCAAGCGGGCGGAAGGCGGCGAAATCCACCGCCTCGAGCTCCGGGAGCGGCGCCGCGACGCGGGGCAGCGCGAGATGCGTATCGAGGGCGGCGCGGCCATGCCCGGGCAGATGCTTGATCACCGGCAGCACGCCGCCCGCCAGCAGCGCATCATGGATCACCCGGCCGAAGCGGGCGACGGCCTCCGGCTCGCGGCCGAGTGCGCGCGCACCGATCACCGCATGCGTCTGGGGCTGCAGCACGTCGAGGAGCGGCATGCAGTTCACATCCACCCCGCACTGGCGGAGCTCATGGGCGATGAGGCGGAAGCGCAGGCGCAGCGCCTCCGCCGCCTCCGCCGCGCCGAGGGCTCCGACCGTCTCCAGCACCGGCGGCCAGGCGCGCCAGTGCGGCGGCTCCATGCGGGCCACGCGCCCGCCCTCCTGATCGATCAGCACCGGCAGGTCGCGCCCGACCGCGGCGCGCGCCTCGGCGGTGAGCGCGGCCACCTGCGCCGGCGTCTCCACATTGCGGGCGAAGAGGATCAGGCCCCAGGGCTCGGCCTCGCGCAGGAAGGCGCGCTCTGACGGCAACAGCGCCGGCCCCGCGAGACCGACGATCAGCGCACTCGGCGCCTGGCCCTCCGGCCCGTCATTCTCCCAGGCCGGAGTCATGCGGGCGGGCTGCTCCTAACCGCGGCGTTCGGTGTTGATGGCCACGAGGCAATCGTAGCCGCGCGCCTTCAGCGCCTGGCAGACGATGTTGGCCTCATGACCGTCGCGAAACGGGCCGACGCGGAGGCGGTAGTAGGTGGTGCCTCCGGAAATGGTCTGCTGTACGGCGAGCGCGCGGGTGCCGAGCACGTCGCCATTCGCCTCCGAGATGCGGCGCCACTCTTCCTCGATCGTCGCGCGCTTCGGGAAGGCGCCGAGCTGGATCTGGATCTTCGAGCGCTCGGCGCGGGCGACGAGCGAAGCGTCGGAGCGGGCGAGCGCGTTGCGCGCCTTCTCCATCCGCTCGGCGAGATCGGACGGGCGGCGCGAGACGAAGGGGCTGTAGGCGGGCGCGAACTCGCTGCCGACACCCTTGGCGGGCACCGGCGTGGCGACATTCGGCACCACGCGCGGCGGGCGCTGCGTGGCCAGGAGCGCGAACTCGGAGCCGATCAGCCGCTCGACACGCGGCGGCACGATCTCCTCGTCATCGGTATTCGTGGAGAGCACGTCGCCGACACCGTTGAGCGCCGCCACCTGCTCGCCCGCGGCCGAACCGGCGCGCCCGGCGCTCGCCGAGGACGGCATGGGCGCCGTGTGCACGGCGACGGGCGAGGGACGGCGGGCAGGCGCGGCACCGTTGGCATCCACGAGCCCGGCTTCGGCGAGCGGGCGGATCGACTCCGGCGGAACGGGCGACACGGCAGCGATCTGCGACATCGGCAGATCCTCCTCCGCCGGCGAGGCCGGGCGCGGCGCGGTCGCGGCGGCGGACTTGGAGCGGCGCTGCTCTTCGGCGACCTCGAAGGCCGTGATGTCCTGATGCGGGGTCACCTCCCCGCCGGGCTCGACCGGAACCGTTTTCGCGGGCGTCGCGGCGGCGCGGATCACCGGCACCTCAGAAGCATCGCGCGTGGACAGCGTGTATGCCCAGTAGCCTCCCGACGCGATCAGTCCGATCGCGGCCACGGCACCGAAAAAGGTCGAGACGCGCGATCCAAGCGACTTCCCCTCGCGATCGACAGCGAAATCCTCTTCCTCATCGTAGTATGCTGGCATGCTCGAGTCCTCTTGCCCCCGGTCTTCACGTCTCGAAGGTCCTGGCGGTCGCGCTCCCCTCAGCGCACAGTCACCTCATTTCCTTCATCGGGGTTACACCAAGGATACCCAGCCCGCTAGAAATCACAATCGCAACGGCCCTCGCCATCATAACACGCGCCTGGGAGAGTGCGATATCGTCGTCCCGTATCATCCTCAGATATGCCTCATCTTGGCCGCGGTTCCAATACGAATGATACTCCGACGCTATCTCATAGAGGTAGAAAGCCACTCTGTGTGGCTCATGTTGGAACGAGGCCGCTTCAATCACCCGAGGGAACTCGGAGATCTTCGCCAATAGCGCGAATTCTGCTGGATGGCTCAACTTCCGCAGTATCTCAACGTCAACCTCTGCTTCACCAACAGGAATTCCCGAATCTGTTGCCTTTTGCAGCACAGAGTGCACCCGCGCATGGGCATATTGAACGTACCAGACCGGGTTCTCCCGGCTCTGCTCCAGCGCAGCAGCAAAGTCGAAATCGAGCTGCGCATCATTGCGCCGGGTGAGCATAACGAAGCGGGTCACATCCGGGCCCACCTCGTCGAGCACGTCGCGCAGCGTGATGAAGGTGCCGGCGCGCTTGGACATCTTGAAGGGCTCGCCGTCCTTGAAGAGGCGCACGATCTGGCAGAGCTTCACGTCGAGCGGCACGCGCTCCGCGGACAGCGCGGCGACGGCGGCCTTCATGCGTTTGACATAGCCGCCGTGATCGGCGCCGAGCACGTCCACCAGCAGGTCGAAGCCGCGGTCGATCTTGTCCTTGTGATAGGCGATGTCGGGGGCGAAATAGGTCCAGCTCCCGTCGGCCTTGCGGATCGGGCGGTCCGTGTCGTCGCCGTACTGGCTCGAGCGGAACAGGGTCTGCGGCCGCGGCTCCCAGTCCTCCGGCACCTTGCCCTTCGGCGGCTCGAGCACGCCGGTATAGATCAGCTCCTGCTGCTCCAGCGCCGCAAGCGTGCCCTCGATCCGGCCGGTGCCGAAGAGCGACTTCTCGGAGAAGTAGACATCCATCTGCACGCCGAGCGCGCCGAGATCGGCGCGGATCAGGTCCATCATCGCGTCGGTCGCGGCCTCGCGGAAGGCGGGCAGCCAGGCGTCCTCCTCCGCCTCCATGAAGCGCGCGCCGAACCGCTCCGCCAGCGTCTTGCCGACGGGCACGAGATAGTCGCCGGGATAGAGGCCCGAGGGAATCTCGATCGCCTCGCCATTGGCCTCGCGATAGCGCAGATAGGCCGAGCGGGCGAGCACATCGACCTGCGCGCCGGCATCGTTGATGTAGTACTCGCGCGTCACGTCGTAGCCCGCGAAATCGAGCAGCCGCGCGAGCGCGTCGCCGAAGACAGCGCCCCGGGTGTGGCCCACATGAAGCGGCCCGGTGGGGTTGGCCGAGACGAATTCCACATTCACCCGCTGCCCCTTGCCGGCGTCGGAGCGGCCATAGCCGGCGGGGTCGCGCAGGACCGCGGCGAGCATGCCGTGCCAGGTCTCCGGCGCGAGGCGCATGTTGATGAAGCCGGGCCCCGCCACGCTCGCCTCGCTCACCCGCGGGTCGGCCTCGAGGCGGGCGGCCAGCGGCTCTGCGATGTCGCGCGGCTTGCGCCCGGCCGGTTTGGCCAGAACCATCGCGGCATTGGTCGCCATGTCGCCATGGGCCGCGTCGCGCGGGGGCTCGACCGTCACATTCGCGGTATCCAGCCCCTCCGGCAGCACGCCCTCGGCGGTGAGCGCTGCCAGGCAATCGAGCGTCAGCGTCTTGATCTCGGCGAAAAGGTTCATCTCGGTCCATCGGCCCCCGTGCTACGGTGCGGCGCATAGCATGGCCGCGCGCGCGCGCAAATGTCGGGGTCGACGACCGGCGCGCCGGGGTGGCCGGACGCAAGAGGCCACGGGGTGGCGGGCGCGGCCCGGCGCATCGGCGCGCTCGGCAGGCCCGGGCCTACCAGGACTGTGTGAGCACCTCCTTCTCGCTCTTGCCGAGCGCCATCGCTGTCTCTTTCTTTGTCGCGAGGCGGATGCTCTTGGGGATCAGGAAGGCGCGGACCTTTGCTCCGATGCCATAGGCCCCACCCTCGTTGCTCTTGACGATGATCTGCCAAGGGTGGCCTGTCTCACCCATGAAGTCTGCCGTCTCGAAATCGACGTGGTTCTCGACGTTCCGGATCGCCTCTCTGGTCTGCGGCCCGAAATCGAATACCAGCAGAACGCTGCTCTTCATGATGCCTGAGCCAGGTCGGTACTCACTATCTAAGTCAAAAACCCAGAATGCCTTTGCTATATTTTTATCTTGGTAGTTATAGGTCAATTTTTTCGTCTTGTCTGAAGCGATATCCGCACCGTTTTTTTCGCGCTAGTGAAAAACAAGATCGCTCATTCGCATTCCCTCTATGCTGGATTTGCACAGGGGCGTCCGCGCTCGCCAGCCCCTTGTCTTGGCCAGCGAGCAAATGTGGGTGAGGGCATCGGCTCGCAGGCCGAAGATCGGGGAAGGCGCTGCGATTTTACGTGAGCGTCGTCACGGGAATCCGGGCAGGACCGGCAAACGCACCGGCTTGTGATCGGTGGCCGCTCAGGCGCGCTGGCCCACGGCAAGGTCGGCCTCGGGCGGGCGCGGCAGCGACGCATGGGCCGTTGCCAGCGCCTCGAGCCGGGTCGCGACCTCGGCCTCGGCCGGCTGCTCGCGACCGGCGACCAGATGCTCATCCATGTGAGCCTCGAGAGCCGGCGCGCCACGCCCCCCGAGCCCGAGGTCGCGACCCGGCTCGAGGCGCTGGCAACGGCCCATGCGTCGCTGCCGCG
>JBCBWF010000604.1:0-2260 GCA_039817245.1 Pseudomonadota bacterium
ATGGCGGCCCCCTTCACGAAACTGTGAGGAGGCTAATCCGTTTGCCATCGGAACGGAAGCGAGTAATTCTGACGCTCAGCGTTTGGAAAACTCACAATGTTCGCGATCAATCTCCGCCATGTTCGATATCACCGAGACCGAATCCGAGATCCGCGAGACCGCGAGCCGGCTGGGCGCGGAGGTGTTCGGCCCCCGCGCGGCGGAGGTGGACCGCAGCGAGCGCTACCCGTGGGAGAATGTCGAGGCGCTGCGCGAGGCGGGGCTGATGGGCATGACGATCCCGCGCGGGCTCGGCGGGCGCGGTGCGCCGCTCGGCGCGGCCGTGCTGGCGGTGACGGAGGTCGCCAAGCACTGCGCCGTGACCGCCCGGATCGTGGTCGAGAGCAATATGGGCGCCCTCGGCGCCATTCTCGCCTATGGCAGCGAGGCGCAGCGGCGGCTGGCGGCGGACATGGTGCTCGCAGGGGACAAGCCGGCGATCTGCATCTCGGAGCCCGGCGCGGGCTCGGCGGCGACCGAGATGACCAGCACGGCCGAGCGGGTGCCCGGCGGCTGGCGGCTGAACGGCACGAAGCACTGGATCACCGGGGGCGGTGTCTCGCGGCTCCATCTCGTCTTCGCCCGTGTGGTGGAGGAGGGTGAGCCCCGCGGCATCGGCGCCTTCCTCGCGATCCGCGACGAGACCGAGGGGCTGGAGATCGGCACGCGCGAGCCGACCATGGGCCTGCGCGGCATCCCGGAGACGCGCGTGCATTTCCGCGACATGATCGTGGCCGATGCGATGGCGCTGATCCCAGACGGGGATGCGCGGCGGGGCTTTGCCAAGCTGATGACGGCCTACAACGCGCAGCGTGTCGGCGCGGCGTCGGTCGCGCTCGGCATCGGCAAGGGCGCCTTCGCGATCGCGCGGGACTACCTCCTCGAGCGCGAGCAGTTCGGCCGGCCCATCGCCGAGTTCCAGGGCCTGCAGTGGATGCTGGCGGATATGTCGATCGGGCTCGAGGCGGCCGAGGCGCTGGTCTGGCGGGCCGCGCGCAGCGCCGATCAGAGCCCTACCGGCTTTCCGGACATGGCCGCCGCGGCGCAGGCCAAGATCCTCGCCGCCGAGACCGCGGTGAAGGTCACGAACGATGCCCTGCAGATGCACGGCGCCTGCGGCTACTCGCGCGCCCGCCCGGTGGAGCGCATGGTGCGCGATGCGCGGATGTTCACCATCGGCGGCGGCACCGCGCAGGTGCTGCGCACGCAGGTGGCCGGCTCGCTCCTCGGGATGAAGCTGCCCCAGAGCCGCGCGGGCCGCGGCGATGCGCCGGCGGTGCCGTTCGGCGCGCCGGTCGCGGCCGAGTAGACGGTCGCACGCCCCGCAAGGTCTGCCTCGGCCGGCGCCGCCGCCGGCCTTGTGCCACCCCGGAACACAGCGCGGGTGGCACATCAGCATGCCTGCGGCCACGCTCTTTCCGCGCCCCTGTAGCAGGATTTACGGCGCCGGCACGCTCTGGCAGGCTCACTGCCTCGGACGCAGGGTAACCGTTTCCCCTGCGCGCCGAAGCGTAGGAAGGAGCGTGTTTGTGCCCATCGAAGTGAAGGAACTCCACATCAAGGTGGTGGTGAGGGGAAAGTCTTCGCAGCTGCCCATCCGGCTCCTGTCCGCCGGCCAGGCGAGCGTGCCCGGCAGCATCCTGTTCGCCGATGCAAAGGCACTCGCGCGCGGTCTGAGAAAGCGCGGCGTCCCGAAGAGCTGGGCCGGTGTGGTTGTGGCGGCGGAGGGTCAGTGCAGCCTCCCCCGGTCCCCGAGCCCGATGCCGATCCCCTTTCCCAACATCGCGATGGACCTCGCTGCCGGGAAGAGCGACAAGACGGTCACGTCGAGAATGGACGGACGGCTCGCCGAGGTTCAGCGCGCCCTGCGCCATGCCGGCTTCGGATCGACCAGCGTCGCGTTTTCCCTGGGCGACGAGGCTGGGACCGCGGGCGGGGTCACGTCCTCCAAGCACAAGGGCAAAGTGTACTTCCAGACCTATGCCATGGATGTGAAGTCCGAGAACAAGCACGCGCATCGGATGAGCGACATACAGACCCATAACCAGCAGAGCGCGGGCACCACGCCGGGCGGCTTTCCGATCGCGAAGCCGAGCCAGATCAAGGTGATCATCTACTGAGCGTGCCACAGGCGTGACCGCGGAGGAGAAGGGATGGCGCGTTTCAGGTTTCGGACAACGCCGCGCATCGAGGCAGGGCCCGGTGCGATCGGCGATATCGG
>JBCBWF010000638.1:0-1935 GCA_039817245.1 Pseudomonadota bacterium
CTCGAGGCCTGGATCGCGGAGGCGCGGGAGGCCGGGCGGATCTGTGTGGATCTCGAGACCAATGCGCTCGACGAGATGGTGGCGGAGATCGTCGGCATCGCGCTGGCGCTGGCACCCGGGCGGGCGGCCTATGTGCCGGTGGCGCATGTTCGCGGCGAGGGGGATCTGCTGGATGCGGAGACGCGCGCGCCGGACCAGATCGACCGCGAGGCGGCGCTGGCGGCCTTGCGCCCGCTGATGGCGGACCGGGCGGTGCTGAAGATCGGGCAGAACCTGAAATACGACATCAAGGTCTTCGCGCGCTACGGGGTGGCGGTGGATCCGATCGACGACACCATGCTGCTCTCCTATGCGCTCGACAGCGGGACCGGCGGGCACGGGATGGACGAGCTCTCCGAGCGGCATCTCGGGCACAAGCCGCAACCCATCAAGTCCCTGATCGGCAGTGGAAAATCGGCGATCACCTTCGACCGGGTGCCGGTGGACAAGGCGGCCCACTACGCGGCGGAGGATGCGGATGTGACGCTCCGCCTCTGGCACCGGCTGCGGCCGCGGCTGGCGAAGGACCGCGTCTCCTCGGTCTATCACCGGCTGGAGCGGCCGCTGGTGCCGGTTCTGGCGGAGATGGAACGGGCCGGGGTGAAGGTCGATCCCGCTGTGCTCGGGGCGATGTCCACCCGCTTCGCGCAGAAGATGGCGGAACTGGAGGACGAGATACAGGCGCTCGCGGGGCGCAAGTTCAATGTGGGCTCGCCGAAGCAGCTCGGCGAGATCCTGTTCGACGAGATGGGGCTGCCCGGCGGCAAGAAGGGCAAGACCGGCGCCTGGGGCACCGGCGCGGACGTCCTGGAGACGCTGGCCGCGGAGGGCCACGACCTGCCCGCCAAGGTGCTGGACTGGCGCGGACTTTCGAAGCTGAAGAGCACCTATACGGACGCGCTGCCGACACATATCAACGCCGAGACGGGGCGTGTGCACACCTCCTTCTCGCTGGCCGCCACCTCAACCGGGCGCCTCGCCTCCACCGACCCGAACCTGCAGAACATTCCCGTGCGCACGGAGGAGGGGCGGCAGATTCGCACCGCCTTCGTGGCCGAGCCGGGCAGTGTGATCCTCTCGCTCGATTACAGCCAGATCGAGCTCCGGATCCTCGCGCATATCGCCGAGATCGAGGCGCTGCAGCGCGCCTTCGCGGACGGGCTCGACATCCACGCCATGACCGCCTCGGAGGTCTTCGGCGTGCCGATCGAGGGGATGGACCCGATGGTGCGCCGCCAGGCGAAGGCGATCAATTTCGGGGTGATCTACGGGATCTCGGCCTATGGGCTCTCCAACAACCTGCGGATCCCGCGCGCCGATGCGCAGGCCTTCATCGACGCCTATTTCGAGCGCTTCCCGGGCATCCGCGCCTATATGGACGCGACGAAAAAGACCGCGCGGGAAAAGGGTTATGTGGAGACGCTGTTCGGGCGGCGGATCCATACGCCGGGGATCACGCTGAAGGGGCCGGGCCGGGGCTTCGCCGAGCGCGCGGCGATCAACGCGCCGATCCAGGGCACGGCAGCCGATATCATCCGCCGCGCGATGATCCGCATCCCGCGGGCGCTGACGGAGGCAGGGCTGTCGGCGCGCATGCTCCTGCAGGTGCATGACGAGCTCCTGTTCGAATGCCCCGAAGCGGAGATCGACAAGACCATCGCCACCGTCAAGACCGTGATGGAACGCGCCCACTACCCCGCTGTCGCCCTGTCCGTGCCCTTGGTGGTGGACGCCGGGAAGGGCGTGAGCTGGGCGGAGGCGCACTAGGTCGCCGATGTCGATCTTGTCGCTCACGACAATCGATCTTCAGAGCCCTGTATATCGTGGTTGAAAGTCGGGTGACGTCCACTGTTTGTGGCACCGACCACTTGTGGTATGCTTCCACCAGATCAGAGC
>JBCBWF010000189.1:0-9176 GCA_039817245.1 Pseudomonadota bacterium
ATGCCCGACGCCGAAGCCTCCGTGCGCGCCTATATCGCCGGCGCCTGGCCGGTGCTCGAACGCCTCGGCCTCGCCGCGGGCGCCGATCCGGAGGCGGTCCAGCTCGCGCCGATCACGCCGGCCCCGAGGATGGCGATGGGAAGGGGTGTCGCGGTCGCGTCGGTCATCAGAACAGTCCCGGTTGGAGGGGGGAGGCGGCGGTGAGCCCGCCATCGACGGTGAGGCACTGGCCGGTGACGAAGGCGGCCTCGTCGGAGAGGAGCCAGAGGACGGCGCGGGCGATATCCTCGGGTGCGCCGAAGCGGCGGGCGGCATGGCGGGCGATGGCGTCGGCCTGCGCGGCGGCGGGATCGCGGGCAAGCGCGAAGGCGGCATCGGCCATCCCGGTCATGATCCAGCCCGGCGAGACGGCATTGCAGCGCACGGCCGGCCCGTGATCGACGGCGATGGAGCGGGTGAGCCCGTGCACGAAGGCCTTGGAGGCGTTGTAGAGCGCCATCGACGGATCGGCCGCGTTGCCCGAGATCGAGCCGATATTCACGATCGCGCCGCCCTCGGCCATGCCGGGCAGAAAGGCGCGGCAGGCGTTGAAGACCCCTCGGCAATTGGGGCCGATGACGGCATCCCAATCCGCATCCGTGCTGTCGGCGACGGTCTTCTCCACCTGGACGCCGGCATTGTTGACGAGGAGCGTGGCGGGGCCGAGGGCGGCTTCGGTCTCGGCCTGGAGGCGTGCGATATCCTCCGGGCGGGCGACATCCGCGCGGCACCAGAGGACGGGGTCGGGCAGGTCCTCGGGCCGCGCGCCTCGGCCGCAGGCGGCGACGCGGGCCCCGGCGCCGAGCAGGGCATCGACGCAGGCCCGGCCGATCCCGCGCCCGCCGCCGGTGACGACCGCTGTCTGGCCCGCGACGGTCATGCGCTCAGAACCCGACCTGGTCGCCGCCCTTGAGGGCAAGGCGGCTGCGGGCTTCGTCCGGCGTCGCGATGGCGAGGCCGAGATTCTCGACGATGCTGCGGATCCGGTGGACCTGCTGGGCGCTCGAGGTCGCGAGCTCCCCCTTGCCGATATAGAGGCTGTCCTCCAGCCCGACGCGCAGATTGCCGCCGAGCATCGCGGCCTGGGTGGCGAAGGGCATCTGGTGGCGCCCTGCGGCGAGGACGGACCATTCGTACTGGTCGCCGAAGAGCCGGTTCGCGGTGCGGTGCAGATGCACCAGATGGTCGAGCTCGGCCCCCATCCCGCCGAGAATGCCGAACACCATCTGCACGAAGAAGGGCGGCTTCACGAGGCCTTTGTCCACGAACCAGGCGAGGTTGTAGAGGTGGCCGAGGTCGTAGCACTCGAATTCGAAGCGCGTGCCGTGGCCCTCGCCGAGCTCCTTCAGGATGTACTCGATATCCGCGAAGGTGTTGCGGAAGATGAAGTCCTTGGTCATCGCCAGGTATTCCGGCTCCCAGGGATGCTTCCATTCCGAGTACTTCTCGAGCAGCGGGAAGATGCCGAAATTGAGCGAGCCGACATTGAGCGACGCCATCTCCGGCGAGGCCTGCACGGCGGCCGCCAGGCGCTGCTCGCGCGTCATGCCGAGCCCGCCGCCGGTGGTGACGTTCACCACCGCATTGGTGGCCTGCTTGATGCGCGGCAGGAACTGCATGAAGGTCTCGGGCCGCGGATCGGGCTTGCCCGTCTCGGGGTCGCGCGCGTGCAGGTGGATGACCGCAGCGCCCGCCTCGGCCGCCTCGATGCTCGCCTTGGCGATCTCGTCCGGCGTCACCGGCAGATGCGGCGACATGGTCGGCGTGTGGATGCCGCCCGTGGGCGCGCAGGTGATGATCACGGACCTGGCCATCAGAGCCTCATTTGCTGGACTTGGGCGGACAGACCGCCATCGAGCACCCAAAGCTGGCCCGAGGCGTAGCGCGCCTCGTCCGAGGCCAGCCAGAGGACGAGATTGGCGATGTCCTCCGGCGTGCCATAGGTGCGGGTCGGATGCACGTCGCGCACAGCCTGTTGCAGGCTCGCGATGTCGCCGTGTTCGCGGAAGAAGGACTGCAGCATGGGCGTGTCCACATAGCCGGGGCAGATCGCGTTGACGCGGATGCCCTCGGGGCCGTGGTCGCAGGCCATCGCGCGCGTGAGGGCGTGGACCGCCCCTTTGGTGGCGCAATAGGCCGCGAGCCCCGGATCGGCGATGAAGCCGTCATAGGAGCCGAAATTGATGATGTTGGCGCCCTTGCCGCGGCGGAGGAGCTGCAGGGCATGCTTGGAGACGAGGAAGGTGCCGGTGACGTTGACCGCGAAGATCCGGTTCCATTCGTCGAGCGAGGTCTCCTCGATGGTCTTCTCGATCTCGATGCCGGCGGCGTTGACCACCACGTCGAGCCGGCTGTGTTCGAGCGCGAGCGCGGCCATCAGCGCCTGCACGCTCTGCTCGGAGGTCACGTCGAGCGCGGCGAAGCGGCCGGGGCCGCCCGCCTCCATCGAGCCCTCGTCGGAGAGATCGGCGGCGATCACGGTCGCGCCCTCGCGCATGAAGCGCCCGCAGATGGCGCGGCCGATACCGCCGCGCCCGCCGGTGACGAGCGCAACCTTGCCTTTGAGCCTGTCGGTCATGGATCACCCTTCGAGAACGGGGGGAAGCGGGTGCGCTCGGCGGCGACGGTCCAGTCCATATGGTTGCGGACGAACTCCTGCGCGGCGTCGCGCCTCGGCTGGTAGTCCCAGGACGTCATGAGACCCGCCTCCATCGCCGCATGCACGGCGCGGCGCTGGCGCTGGGTGGCGAGGACGGTCTCGCGAATGGCCTCACTGTCCCAGCGCTCGGCGGTTTCCGCGGCGAAGGCAGCGGCGAGCTCGGCATGGGCCGGATCGGTCGCGAGATTGACGAGCTCCGCCGGGTCCGCCTCGAGATCGAAGAGCTGGGGCGGGTCGACATCGCAATGGATGTACTTGTAGCGCCCGCGCCGGATCATGAAGACCGGGTGGGAAGCGCATTCGGCGCAGTATTCGCCGAGGGCTGCGCGTTCCGGGCCGGTCTCGCCGTTGCCGGTGGCCAGCGGCCAGAGCGAGCGGCCGTCGATGGGCGCCCCGAGCGCCGGGCTGGCGCCCGCGATGTCGAGAAAGGTCGGCAGAAGGTCGACGAGCGAGCAGGGGGCCGGTTGCGCGGCCTGTGCGATGCCCGGCCCGGCCATCACGAGCGGAACCCGGGCAGAGTGCTCGAAGAAGGTCATCTTGTACCAGAGCCCGCGCTCGCCGAGCATGTCGCCATGATCCGCAGTGGCGACGACGACCGTGTTGTCGAGCTGACCCGCCTCCTCCAGCGCCTGGACGATCACGCCGAGCTTGCTGTCGAAATAGGAGGTGTTGGCGTAGTAGGCATGCCGGGCATTGCGCACCTCCTCGGCGGTGACGGCGACGGTATCGGCCTCGATCCCCTTCATCAGCCGGCGCGAATGCGGGTCGTCCGCCGCGGCGTTGGCGGGCATATCGATGGCGGCGTGGTCGTAGAGATCCCACCATTCGGGGCGCGCGACATAAGGGTCGTGCGGGTGGATGAAGCTCACCACCATGCAGAAGGGCTGCACGCCCTCCATGGCATATTCGAAGATCTTCCGCCGTGCGAAGAAGGCGGTCTCCTCGTCATACTCGATCTGGAAGGTGGTGGCGGCAACACCCGCTTCGCGCACCGACTCCATGTTATGATACCACTTGTCGATGCGCTCGTCCGGCAGCTCCCAGTCCGGTGTCCAGGCATGGTCGGAAGGGTAGATATCGGTGGTGAGGCGCTCCTCGAAGCCGTGGAGCTGATCGGGGCCGACAAAGTGCATTTTTCCGGATAGACAAGTGCGATATCCGCTTTGCCTCAAGTAGTGCGCGAAGGTCGGGACGGTGGCGGGGAACTCCGCGCCGTTGTCATAGGCGGCGATGCGGGTGACGAGCTGGCCCGACATGAAGCTGAAGCGCGAAGGCGCACACAGGGGCGCGTTGCAATAGGCCGCATCGAAGCGCGTGCCGCGTGCGGCCAGCGCATCCAAATGCGGGGTCTTCACGAGGGGGTGGCCATAGGCGCCGGTGAACTGGGGCGCGAGCTGGTCGGCCATCACCAGGACGATGTTGGGCGCGGGACGGGTCATCAAAGGCGGTCTCCCTGAGAGCGTTGCGTGCGGCGTGACTCAGGGATCTCCGGGCGGCGGGTGGTAGTGCATCGGTTTCGCATGATGCGCCTGGATCAGAAGTCGGGGCGGGAGGATACGGGCGATCATGGTTCTCGGTCCGCTGCGGGCAGTGTCCCGACATTGCCCGCCTGGCACGGAGCCCACCCGTCAGAAAGCGTCACTTTGCGGCGGTTGCATACGCCTCCAGCAGAAGGCCGTGGAAGTGATGGACGGCGTGCTCCGATTTGCCGGAACCGTCCGGGTCATGGACGATGCGGCCCTGGCGGAAGGCGGGCGTGGCCATGCCGCGCTGGACGGATTCCACGAGCGCGATGTCCTCGGCCTGCAGCACTTCGTCGATATAGCGGATCGCGTCGTGCTCGGCCTCGCTCGGCTCCGGGTCCTCGAGGAAGAAGTCGTAGGTCTCGTAACTCGTCTCCGGGTCCGGACCGGGCAGGATGTTGAGGACCAGCATGTTGCCCCGGCCCGGGTAGCGCATCAGGCAGGTGTTGGGCCAAAGCCACCAGACCGCATGGGTGCGCACCGTGGCCTCCTCGACCGCATAGGCGGAGTTCGCGCTCTGTCCGGCATCCGCCATGTGGCTCGAATAGATGCCGTGGGTGGTCACCTTGTAGGTGTCCATGTCGACGAGGGTGCAGAAGTCCTTATGCGCCGTGGGGCAGTGATAGCATTCGAGGAAGTTGTCGACGACGTTCTTCCAGTTGGAGCGGATGCTGTAGGTGAGCCGGTGGGCATGGGTGAGCCGTTCCACATCGGGCGCCCAGTGCAGGACCTCGTCGGCGAGGTCGCCGGACTGCGCGGCAAGCGGCGCGGCCTCCGGGTCGAGATTGACGTAGACGAAGCCGCAGAACTCCTCCACGCGCACCTGATCGAGGCAGATCTCGGCCGGATCGAAATCGGTGAGCCGCTCGGTATGCGGCGCACGGACGAGCTGGCCGTCGAGCCGGTATGTCCAGGCGTGGTAGGGGCACATGATGCGCGTCGCCTCCCCCTCGCCCTGCAGGAGGCCGTGGGCGCGGTGTTTGCAGACATTGTAGAAGGCGCGCAGCGTGCCCTCGCGGTCGCGCACGACGGCGATCGGACGCCCGGCAATCTCCACCGCCACGAACCGGCCGGGAGCGCGGAGCTTCTCGACATGGCAGACCCATTGCCAGGTCGCGGCGAAGATCGCGTCGCGCTCGAGACCGACCCAGCGCGGCTCGGTATAGGCGTCGGCGGAGAGGCTGAGCGAGCGGGCGGGGTCGGGATGATAGCCGTGGCGGATCGCGGCGAGGTCTTGCGCGGACAGCATCGCGGTCATGGGGCTCTCCTGGGGCTCACCTGGCGCGCGCGGCGCGCCGGGTCTCTCCGAGAGATGATCGCGAGCGTCGGGCGGCGGCGGGCGCAGCGCATTCGCCGCGGATTATGCGAAATTCGTCCTCTCAGGCCGGCTGCGTGGTGCGTGGCAGGAGAAGCTCGATCAGTGCCGCGCCGGCGATGAGCGTGGAGCCCAGGGCCTCGGCCCAGCCGAAGGGCTCGTCGAGGAGGAGCGCGCTGGAGCCGACGCCGGAGACGATCTCGGCGGTGAGGATGAAGCTGAGAAGGGCGGGGGCGAGGCGGCGCGCGCTCCAGAGCGTGGCGAGCACGATGGGCGCGAGATAGACCGCCCCCGATCCCAGCGCGAGGCTTGCGCCATGGAGCGTGAGCGCCTCCGGCGTGCTCGGCGCGATCGTGAGGCCGATGAGGAGGCCGATCAGCGCGGCGGTGGTGCAGGTCACGAGCGAAAGGCGGCGCGCGCTGATCTCCGGCGATGTGAAGATCATGGCCGCTCCGGCAGCCCAGAAGGCGCCGGAAGCGAGCGCCATGCTGTCGCCCAGGGACCAGCCCGAAAGCTCGATCCGCCCGCCGAAGATGAGGAGCACGCCGAGTGCTGCCATGGCGAGGCCGGCGGCGTTGATGAGCCGGAAGCGCCGGCCGAAGAAGACGCATTCGATCAGGATCGACCAGGCCGGCGCGAGGTAGAAGAGAAGGACGGCGCGGATCACCGTCGTCTCCGTGACGGCGGTCCCGTAGAGCGTGATGGCGAGCCCGATGCCAATGGCGCCGATGAATGCGTTCGCACTGACGGCGGCGGGGCGCGGGGGCAGGGCCAGCGTGCAGGCGATGAGGGGCAGGGCCGCGAGGTTCATGGCGATGCCCGCCCAGACGCCGGGCAGCCCTGCCTCCTCCAGCGCACGGATCGGCAGCCACCAGAGCCCCCAGAGGATCGCCGCCCCGAAGGAGAGCCAAACCGGCCGAAGATCGGGGCGCGCACCGATCGCGGTCATGGGCGCGCTCGCGCAGCGGCCCGGTTCGGGCGATGCATGGGCCAGGCGCGGTACTCGAACGGCACCCGCCCTTCCACCCGGTCCGCGCTCGGCGGCATCCCGAACCGCTCGCGATAGACGCGGCTGAAATGCACCTGGCTGGCGAAGCCGCAGGCGGTGGCGACCTCCGAAAGCGGCATCTCGGTCTGGGTGACGAGGCCGCGGGCGCGGTCGAGCCGGATGTCGCGGTAGTAGAGTTGCGGCGGCTTGCCGATATGGCGGTTGAAGAGCCGCTCCATCTGGCGCTGCGAGAGGCCGACCTCGGCGCAGATCGCGGGGATGGCGACGGGCTCCTCGAGATTGGCCTCCATCGCGCGCACCGCCCGGCGGAGCGCGGCGGGGGCCGCGGCGCCGATGGGCTCGGCGAGGTCCGGGTTCTGGCGGGCCTCGGCCGGGCGGAGGCTTTCGTGGAACACGTAGCGCGCGGCGGCATTGGCGAGGGCGTCGCCGTGATGCGCGCGCAGGATCTGGAGCGCGAGATCGGCCGCAGCGGCACCGCCCGCGGCGGTCATCCGGTCCCCGTCGATCTCGAAGAGCCGCTCGGTGGCCTCGATGTCGCGGTGAAGCTCGGCGAAGGCATCGAGATGCTCGTAGTGCACCGTGGCGCGGCGCCCGGAGAGAAGGCCCGCGGCGGCGAGGACGAAGCCGCCGGTGTCGATCCCGCCAAGCACCGCGCCGAAGCGCGCCCAGCGGCGCAGGGCAGCGAGAAGGGCAGGTGTGGCGTGGCATTCCGGCGACCAGCTGGCCGAAACGAGGGCGAGGTCCGGCCGCTCCGGTGCCGCGGCCAGGGCCTTCGCCTCGATCGCGATCCCGTTACTCGCCTCGACGGCGCCGGGCTGCTCCGCATGCAGCGACCAGCGAAAAAGGCTGCGCCCTTCCAGATAGTTGGCGGCCCGGAGCGGGTCGATGAACGCCGTCGTCGCCGCCAGGTTGAAGTCGGGCGTGACGACGATTGCGACCTGCAGCGCGTCGTCCCCGCCCGCGGTCATCTGGCGCTTGCGCTCAAATCCATGTCGAAAAGCCTTAAGTCCGGGCTGGACCCTGTGCAACAGTTTCGCCAACCAAGAGACGTTCGTTCGGACAGGGAGATGGGACGATGAAAAACGCATGGATGGCTGGGCTGCTCGGGCTCGCGCTGGCCGGATCCGCGACGGCGGCCGAGATGGGCGCGGTGGACGAGCCGATCAAGCTCGCCATCAATGAGTGGACCGGGCAGCACGTCACCACGCATGTGGCGGGCCAGATCCTGGAGAAGGCGGGCTACAAGGTCGAGTACGTGACCGCCGGCTACATGAACATGTGGCAGGCGATGGCGGATGGCGAGGTGCATGCGGCCCTCGAGGTCTGGGCCTCCAACATCTCCGACCAGTTCGCGGCGCTCGAGGCGGAAGGCAAGGTGGTGGAGATCTCCGATCTTGGCCTGGCCGCGCGCGAGGGCTTCGCCTATCCGGCGCATGTGGAGGCGATGTGCCCGGGCCTGCCCGCCTGGGAGGCGCTGAAGGATTGCGCGATCCAGTTCGCAACCGCCGAGACCATCCCGGCCGGGCGGCTGGTGGACTATCCCGCGGACTGGGGCACGCCGGGGGCGGACCGGGTCGCCGGCCTGGAGCTGCCCTACAAGGCGGTGCCGGCGGGCTCGGAGGGCGCGCTCATCGCCGAGCTGCGGGCCTCGACCGAGAAGAAGAGCCCGCTCCTCATCGTCTTCTGGCAGCCGCACTGGGCGATGTCGGCCTATGACGTGAAGTTCGTGGATCTGCCGGCGGGCACCGATGAGTGCTACAACGACGCCGCCTGGGGCCCGAACCCCAATGCGGTGAACGACTGCGACTTCCTGCCGACGCGCATCTTCAAGACCGGCTGGTCCGGCTTCGAGGCGAAGTGGCCGGCGGCCTACCGGATCCTGCAGGACTTCAAGCTGACCACCGAGGCGCAGCAGCCGATGATGGGCGCGGTGGATGTGGACGGCGAATCGGTCGAGGATGTCGTCGCCGCCTGGCTGGAAGAGAATGCGGATACGGTCGACACGCTGATCAGGGGTGCCACGCATTAAGGGCGAGGCCGTGAACGGGGGCACGCCCGCCGCGATCGCCGTCGAGGGCCTCTGGCAGGTCTTCGGCGAGCGCGCGGGCGAGGCCCTGGCGGAGGCGCGCCGTGCCGGAGAGGGCACGGATGCGGTCGCCGAGCATCTGCGCGCCGAGGGGCACATCCCGGCGGTGCAGGATGTGAGCTTCGAGGTGGCGGAGGGCGAGCTCTTCGTCATCATGGGCCTTTCCGGCTCCGGCAAGTCGACACTGATCCGCTGCATCTCACGCCTGCTGGAGCCGACGGCAGGGGCGGTGCGGATCAGCGGGGAGGATATCCTGACCGCCTCGCCGCGGCGGATGACGGAGCTGCGCCGGCGCACCCTCGGCATGGTGTTCCAGCATTTCGGGCTCTTCCCGCATATGTCCGTGGTGGAGAACATCGCCTTTCCGCTGAAGATGCAGGGCGTGGGCGCTGCCGAGCGGGTTGCGCGGGCGGAGGAGGTGATCCGGCTTGTCGGGCTCGAAGGGCGCGAGGCGAGCTATCCGCGTCAGCTCTCCGGCGGGCAGAAGCAGCGCGTGGGCATCGCGCGCAGCCTGGCCGCGGACCCGGCGATCTGGTTCCTGGACG
>JBCBWF010000269.1:0-7088 GCA_039817245.1 Pseudomonadota bacterium
AAGGGGTCGGCGTGTTCACCCAGGGCGGCAACCGGCAGATCGGCGCGACGCAGGACGGCGAATGGGTGCGCTACGATGCTGTCGATTTCGGCGCCGATCCCAGGGCGACGCAGACGCTGGAGCTGACGCTCTCCTCCGGCTCCGGCGGCGGCACCGTGGAGGTGCGCACCGGTGCGCCGGATGGCCCGCTGCTCGCGGCCTACACGACCGCCAACACCGGCGGCTGGGCGAACTACGATACGGTGGCGCTCGATCTCGGCAGCGTGACCGGATTGCAGGATCTGGTCTTCGTGTTCCGCGGGGGGGCGCGGTCGATCATGGATATCGACCGCTTCGCGCTCACCACCACGCCGAGCGGGGCGGTGCCGGAGAACCGGCCGCCCGAGCCCTGGCGCCCCTTCTTCGACGAGACGTCGCTCGACGAGGGCCGGGTGATCGCCTATTCGCTGCCGGCCGTGTTCCGCGACCCCGACGGCGATCCGCTCACTTACGCGATCACCGAGGGGCCGGACTTCGTGCGGATCGAGAACGATCCCTTCCCGGTGCTGCGGTTCCGGCCGGAGGACGGGGATGACGGCGTCTATCAGGTCGCGGTGGTCGCCTCGGACGGGATGGCCACCAGCGCGCCCTGGCGCTTCGAGCTCACGATCAACGACGCGATCGCCACCGATCCGGACAACACGCCGCCGGTCGTGTTCATCCCGCTGACCGGCCAGGAGGTGCCCGAGGGCGAGAGCCGCATGATCGATGTGCAGCACCTCTTCCGCGATGCCGATGGCGATGCGCTGAGCTACAGCCTTGTCGGCGCGCCGGCCTTTGTGAGCGTGGACGGCTCTGTGGTGACGGCGAGCCCCGGCTTCGACGATGCCGGGATCTACGAGGTGGGCGTGGTGGCGAGCGACGGGCAGGCCAGCAGCGCGCCGGCCTCGATCACCTATGAGGTGCTGAACGCGGTGCCGCCCGCGCCTGCGCCGAGCCAGTCCTACAGCCTCGTGGCCACGGCGGACGGGCTCACCGCCGACGGCGCGGGCGGCTATCTCTGGGACGATGCGGTCGCCGTGAGCGGCACGCTCCGCTCCGGCGCGCCGGGCGATGTGGTGTTCTCGACCCAGTTCAACAGCTTCGGCTACGGCGTGGCGGGCCCGGGCAGCCGCTGGGACGGGCAGATCGACTTCTACGCGGAGAACGGGCCGGAGAGCGAGCGCATCTCCTTCCAGTTCCAGCAGCCGGCGACCGAGGCGGTTTTGCATGTGGGCATGCTCGGCGCCACCGAGGGGCCGGGGCGGCTGCCGGAGACCGGGATTTGGACCACCTATGACGCCGACGGCGCGGTGCTGGCGAGCGGCCTGATCGGTCCGGAATTCTCCGCGCTCGGGCCGGGCGAGAAGGTGGCGGACACCTACGGGTCCTACCCGATCGAGATCGCCTCGCCGGCCTTCCTGAGCCTTAGCGTCGAGGCCACGCAGTTCGGCCATGGCGCGGGTGCGAGCAGCACGCGCTCCTATGGCGAGAACAGCTCGGACTTCAACATTCAGGGATTGGACTTCACGCTCGACGACGCGTACCTCTTGTGAGGTCCGCCCTGCCTATGGCGCTTGCCCGTCGTTCCTGCGCGTCCCGCTGCCCCGCTTGCGATCCGGGCTCTGTGTGACCGGCGAGGACCCGGATGGGACTGGATGAGGCTCTGACCCGGCACGCGCTGCCCGCGGAGGGTGGCCTGGAGCGGCATATGGCGGCCCCGGGGGCGCATCGCTACGACCGCCATGCACATGACGAGTTCTCCCTGATCGTGGTGACCGAGGGGCGGAAGATCCTGCGCGCGGGCCGCGCGGTGCGCTCGGTGGAGGCAGGGCAGATCGTCGTCGTGCCGCCGGGCCTCAGCCATGACTGCGAGCCGATGGGGCCGAGCCGCTGGGCGCATCGGTGCTGGTATCTGTCGCCGGCTCTGGCGGCCGAGCTCCTTGGCCTGCCGGAGGCGCGCACCGACCCGCCGGCCTTCGAGACCGTGCTGAGCGCGCCCGGTCTGGCGCGCCGGCTCGCGGCAGTGCATGCGGCACTGGGCGATGCGGGCCAGCGCGATGTGCGCGCAGATGGGGGCCAGCGCAATGGGCACGCGGAGGCGGAGCAGCTTTTCCTGCTCGCCGATGCGCTGGGGATAGCGCGGCTCGGCGCGGCCGAGCGCGCACAGGGGCGGTATCGCAGCCGGGCGCGCGCTGTCGCGTATGATGCGGCGCTGCGCGCGGCGCTGGCCAACAAGCTCGATCTCGACATGCTGGCCGAGCTCGGCGGGGTGACCCGTTTCCAGGTCATCCGGGACCTCAAGGCCACCTTCGACATGACGCCAGGGGTGTATCTGCGGGATCTGCGCCTGCGCGAGAGCAAGCGGCTGCTGAGGAAGGGCACCGCGATCGCCGAGGTGAGCCAGACGCTCGGTTTCGCCGATCAGAGCCATTTCTCGCGCAGCTTCAGGGCGGCCTACGGGATGAGCCCGCTCGAATACCGGCGCTCGCTCTGATCTGCCCGCGCCCCGCGGCTCGGCGCTAGAAGAAGAGGCCGTCGCCGAGGAGGGGATCGGTGGCGGCACGGTTCTCGTCGCTCTCGGAGAAGGCGAGGAGGAGATCGGCGCGCCCGGCGCCCGCCTCCAACTGCGCCGTCCAGAAGGCGAGGCCCGCCTCGTCGGCCGAGCGCCCGAGCACGTTCTCGTAGAGAAGGCCGACGAAACCCGCCGGGTCGGGAGCGCCGTAGAGCGTTTCGAACTCCTCGCTCTGCACGAAGGCCTCGGCGATCGCGCCGGGGCTCGTGCCGGCGAGGCGCGCGGCCTGCCAGAAGAGCACGCCCTCATCCGCCTCGCGCCCGAAGGCCGCGCGGTAGAGGCGGAAGGCGAAGCCGAGCTCGGTGTCGTCGTCGGCGAGGGCGAAGAGGCCGTCCTCGAAGGCGATGCGCTCGATATCGACCAGGGTATCTGGCCCGTCCGCCCCGCTCACGGTCACCGCCTCGAGCGTGATGTCGAGGCGGGCGGGATCGTAGGCGCCCGGGAACGCGGCCGTGTCGAGCCCCGCGCCGCCGTCGAGACTGTCCGCCCCCGGCCCGCCGATCAGGCGGTCGTCGCCCGCGCCGGCGATCAGCGTATCGTCGCCGCCCCCGCCGGAGAGCGTCTCGGCGCCGGCCGCGCTCTCGATGCGGTCGGGCCCGTCCGTGCCCTCGATCACCAGCCCCTCCGGGCCGTGCAGCGCGACGAAATCGGTCTCGCCGAGATCGGAGAGGCGGAGCACCGGCGTCGCATCGTCCTGCGGGCCGTAGACCTGCTCCGCCGCGGCCGCATCCTCCGGATCGATCCCGGGCATGCGCCGGATCGTCGGCTGCATGATGCTCGTCTCGAGCGGGGAGTGGTTGAGCCCGATCGCCGCGTGGCCGATCTCGTGGGTGGCGAGCGAGACGAACAGCTCGCGCTCCGTCAGCCCGCGATCCTCGGCGAGATCGGCGATGGTGGGGTCGAGCACGATGTTTCCTGCGGCCCCGTCGCCGGGAAAGGGCCGGAACGAGTCCGCGACGGGGAACTGGGCGACGCCGATGAAGTCGTCGTTGATCTCGTTGAAGGCGATGCGGATATCGGCGGTCTGGCCGAAGGAGAAGTCCCCGCCGCCATCGGGGATCTGGACGAACTCGATATCCGCCGCTTCGGTCCAGAAGGCGAATGCCTCGCGAAGCGCGACCTCGATATCGAAGGGATAGGCGGACTGGCCGTCGATCGAGCGGTCCAGCTCGGAGAGGAAGTTCGGCGCGGTGAGGATCGTGCCCGCGGGCGCGATGCTCCAGGTGACCACACCGCCCGGCCGGCCGAGCACGTCCGAGCCCCACCGGGCTCCGCTGACCACCTCGCGCAGGCGCGCTTCGGACTCGTCGGTGTCGGAGAGCGTGGCCGCGTTGGCGTTGCTGAGCTCGCATCCGCAGGTCTGGCACATGCCGGTCAATCTCCTGATCGCAATCAGCCCTCATCATGCTCCTGTTGCGCGCGCGCCGCAAGGTGTTGACAAGGCTTGAAAGTTTGCGCTTCGGTCGAGCGAGGCGGCCGGCGGGCCAGCGCTGCACGTGGGCCAAGGGCGCGTTGGCGGGCCGGGAGCGGCCATGCGGATGTCTCGCCGAAGGGGGGATGAGCCGGCGAACGCCGCTGTCGCGTTCCTGTCGGGCCGCGGGCATAGAATGGGCGGTGTCGGAGATCTGCAGACGTCTGAGGGGGGCGTGATGGCGGCTTGGATTGATGGGCCCTGCAGGCGGATGCGGGCCGTCCGGTGGGTCGCGCTCGCGCTTCTTCTGCTCGGCGCGCCGGCCCTTCAGGCGGCCGATGCGGCGGAGCGGCCGCGGATCGGGCTCGTGCTCGGCGGCGGCGGTGCGGCCGGTGTGGCCCATGTGGGCGTGATCCAGGCGCTGGAGGCGCTCGGGATCCGCCCCGATGTCGTCACCGGGACGAGCATGGGCGCGATCGTCGGGGGCCTCTACGCCGCGGGGCTCAACACGGCCGAACTGGAGAACGCGGTCACCGCGATCGACTGGACCAGCATCCTCAACGACAAGTCGGACCGACTGCTCCTGCACCCGTTGCGGCGCGACAGCCGGATCGATCCGTTCTCGACGCAGACGGACCTGCCGATCGGGATCGGGGAAGGGGGCGTGCAGGTGGATGCCGGGCTCGTCGATGCGGTGAAGCTGACGCTCGAGCTCCGGCGCCTGGCCGCGCGGGCGGAGGGCATCGCGGATTTCGACGAGCTGCCGATCCCGTTCCGCGCCGTCGCCACGGATCTCGTGACCGGCGAGGCCGTGGTCCTCGGCGAGGGCGATCTCGCCACGGCGCTGCGGGCCTCGATGTCGATCCCCGCGCTCTTCCCGCCGGTGGAGATCGGCGAGCGCCTGCTCGTCGATGGCGGGGTGGTCAACAACCTGCCGGTCGATGTCGCGCGCGCAATGGGGGCGGATATCGTCATCGTCTCCGAGATCCCCGGCGCCAAGGTCACGCCGGACGAGCTGCGCTCGCTGACCGCGGCGCTGGCGCAGACCATGTCCATCATGATCACGGCAAACTCGCGCGTGCAGACGGCGGGGCTGGGCCCGGCGGATATCCATCTCGTGCCGGATGTCCAGGCGGTCGGCATGCTGGACTTCCAGCAGGCGCCGACCACGATCTCCGCCGGTCGCGCGGTGGTGGTCGAGGAGACCGCGCGGATCGCGGGGCTCGCGGCCGGGCGCGAGCCGATTGCGCGCGTGGCAGCGATCGCCGACCCGCTCGACACCGAGATCGCCTATGACCGGATCGAGATCGACTATTCCGGCCGGCTCGATCCCCGCGTGCTCCGCGCCCGACTCGAGCTGCCCGACCGGGGCCCCGTGAATATCGGCGAGATCGAGATCGCGCTCCGTCGGGTCTACGGCCTCGGCACGATCGATGCGGTGCAGTACCGCGTCGAGCCGCAGGGGGGCGAGCGGGTGCTGATCGTCTCGGCGGAGCCCCTCGGCGCCGGCCAGCTGCAGCCGCGCATCGGCCTCGCGCTCTCGAATGTCTTCGGCGGTGACGGCGATTTCACGCTTGCCCTGGGACTAGCCGCGACGGATCTCAACGCGCTCGGCGGGCGGATCGAATTCGACGGGGCGATCGGCGAGATCGATGGCGCGCGCCTGCGGTTCGAACAGCCGCTGGATTTCGGGCAGACCTTCTTCCTGCGCCCGGGCGCGCGCTATTTCCGCCAGAGGGGCACCTTCTTCGCGAACCCGGACAATCCGGTCTCCGAGGTGCAGGTCGAGGAAGCGGCGGTGGGGATCGATGCCCTCTGGGCGCCGGGCAACTGGGGGCGCGTGGGACTGGGGCTTTCCTATCTCCACACGGTCTCCGAGGTGCAGAGCGCGTTCTTCAGCGCGGCCGGGGTCGATCGCGTGGTGGAGGACGAGTTGCCGCTCAGCCTTCTGCTCGACTACGACACGCTCGACGACCCCGACCTGCCGAGCGAGGGCTGGCAGTTCGCCGCGGCGCTCGATTTCGACCTGCTGGACGGTGCGTCGCCGAGCCAGGTCGAGGTCGATGCGGTGGGCGCGATGTCCTTCGGGCGCAACACCGTCTCCCCCTTCCTGTTCATCACGGGCGGGATCGGCAGCGATGAGATCACGCCGCAGTTCATCGGCGGCTTCCAGCGGCTTTCGGGCTTCGAGGAGGGCGAGCTGGTCGGCAATGTCGCCGGCGTCATGGGGCTGCGCTACTACTACCGCTTCCCGTTCGACACGCTCTTCGGCAAGGAGGCGTTCCTCGGCGGCAGCGCCGAGTATGGTGGGGCCTATTCCGGCTGGGACGAGGTCGGCGGGGACAACAGCTTCGTCGCCGGCTCGCTCTTCGCAGGCATCGAGACCAGCCTCGGCCCCTTCATCCTCGGCTTCGGCGCCGCTGAGACGGGCCAGTTCTCCGCCACCCTCACCCTGGGCACCCGGTTCTAGCCGGCATGCGGCTTGGCGCCTGGCGACAGATCCGTTACGGTTAAGTATTCGTGGTGCATTACTGCGATGCGAGTGGTTTTTTGTGTTGCTTCTGCGTGCTCCGCGCATTTCTTGACTGATCTTTATAGGTGAATGTCGGTCTTCTGGTGAAGTTCACTGGAGCGTCATCCGGCTGACACCGCCTCCCTGTAGCCGCCTAAGCCCGGCTAAGAATTCCACACAGGGAGAGACGGCATGAAGACACTCATCAGATCGCTCGCGGCGGCGGCTCTGGGCCTTGCTGCGCTGACGAGCACGGCGGTTGCCGACTGGCGCACGGAGTACCCGAAGATCACCTTCGGCGTGACCAGCGGCGAGAACGCCAAGGACACGCGGGCGCGCTGGACGCCGTTCGTCGCGTATCTGGAAGAGCAGCTCGGGATCGAGGTCGAGCTTCGCCAGGCCAGCGACTATGCCGGCATCATCGAAGCCATGGGCGCGGGCCGGGTGGAGATGGCCTGGTATGGCGGCGCGGGCTACGCGGCGGCCTGGGACGTGATGAAGGGCAATATCGAGCCGATCGCCATGGATGTCTCGGCCAAGGGCAAGATGGGCTACCCCTCGGTGCGGGTGGT
>JBCBWF010000574.1:0-2563 GCA_039817245.1 Pseudomonadota bacterium
GCCAATGATCAGGCTGCCATACAGCCCTCGCTCGACAATTATATGAACGCCATCCAGATCTACCCCTATACGGTCGGCGCGCTCTACCAGGTCTACGCCGCGCCTGAACAAGTCACCGACATCGCCTTGCAGCCGGGCGAGAAGCTCATGGCGCTCTCAGCCGGTGACACGGTGCGTTGGATCGTCGGTGATACATCTTCGGGCTCAGGCGGTACCGAACAGGTCCACATCCTCGTCAAACCAACCCAGCCGGGCCTGAAGACCAATCTGATCATCATCACATCCCACCGGGCCTATCATCTGGAACTGCGCGCCTTCCGCGAGACCTATATGGCGGCCGTCTCCTGGCGCTATCCCGATCAACCGCTGGTGACTGAAGTGTCGGGGCGGGGCGCAGAGCCGAGCGCCCGCGATACGTTCGGCGGGATTGACCTCGATCAGCTGAAATTTCGCTACGAGATTACAGGCGACGAGCCCCATTGGCGGCCCGTGCGCGCCTTCGATGACGGCCACAAGGTCTATATCCAGTTCCCGGGCCGGCTGGATCAGGGCGAAGCGCCTCCGCTCTTCGTGGTCGGACGCGATGGACGCTCCCAGCTCGTCAATTACCGGATGCGGGACAGCTACTACGAAGTCGACCGCCTGTTCGCAGCAGCCGAATTGCGCCTTGGCGAGAAACGCCAGGATGTCGTGCGGATTACGCGCACCGACCTTGAGATGGCGCGCCGATGACAGAACAGGCCGCATCTCCAGAACCGCTGGCGATCCGCAACCGGCCGGACCCGGTCAAACGGTTCTCCAAGCCGGCGCTCGCGCTCCTGATGGGAACAGGCGCGGCCGTGGTCCTGGGCGCGTTCGCGCTGGCGTTTGCGCCAGGCCGGGATGGCGATCAGACGCCGCGCGAGCTCTACTCGACGCGCAACAAGACGACCGCCGATGGCCTCTCTTCGATGCCGAGCACCTATGCGGACATGAAGCCAGACCTCGGGCCCCCGCTGCAGGGCGACCTCGGTACAACCGTGCTCGCGGCACGGGAACGGGCTGCGAGAGATCCTTTGGCCGAAGCGCCAAGTCGGACGGATGCCGCTCTGGAAGAAGCCGAGCTCGAAGCGCTGCTCAGATCCGCCAGGCTCGCTGAAACCGCTCGCACCAGCGGCGTCTTCTTTACCGTTGAGCGTGGGCGTCCCGAAGATGCGTTCGGGGCCATTGGTGAACCGGTTCGCGAGGCGCGCCGCGCTTATGATGGGTTCGCGGACCTGGCAGAGCGTGCAGGTTCGGGTTTTTCATCGGCGCATGATCCTGGTGGCCAGGCCGGCAAGCAAGCCTTTGCCAGCGCCGAGATCGAACCATCGATCTACAACCCGTTCCGGGTTCAGGAGCCGGTCGCGTCTGCACAGCTGATGGCGGGCTCGGTCATTCCGGCCAGCCTGATCACAGCGATCAATTCAGACCTGCCAGGCCAGGTCATCGCCCAGGTCACCGAGAACGTCTACGACACGGTCACGGGACAAATGCTTTTAATCCCTCAAGGCGCACGGGTCATCGGGCGCTATGACAGCGTCATTGCGTTCGGCCAGTCACGTGCGTTGCTGATTTGGACGCGCATCATCATGCCGGATGGCTCCTCGATCCAGGTCGACAATCTGCCCGGCGTCGACGGGCGAGGGCAGGCGGGCCTTGCCGACCGGACCGATCACCACGGCTGGCGGCTCGCCCAGGGCATCGCGCTCTCGACCTTGCTGGGCGTGAGCGCTGAACTCGCCAGCGACGATGATAATGAGATCGCCCGCGCCATCCAGAATTCTGCCCAAGACGGGATCAATCGCGCCGGCCAGCGCATCGTCGAGCGCCAACTTTCCGTCCAGCCGACCCTGACCATCCGCCAGGGCTGGCGGTTTTCCATCATCGCCGACCAGGACCTCATCCTCAGGCCTTACAAAGGAGGCTAACGCCATGGCCAATATCGGATACTTCACCAAGACCCGCTCAGGATATGAAGGGACGATTACGACGCTGACGCTCTGTTCGCCGGCGCGGATCGTGCCGAACCGCAAGAAGAAGCGCGACGCATCGCCGGACTATTTTATCAAGGCCGGCGACAGCGATCTCGGCGTCGCCTGGTCAGCGCGCTCCGACGGCGACAAGCCAAAGGACTATTTGCGCTGCGTGCTCGATGATCCGAGCTTCGCCGCGCCGATCCAGGCCGCGCTGTTCGACAGGGCGAATGGCGCTGACCTGGTCTGGACGCGGCGGTCAGGACCGGACGCCGACTCGGCCCGCTGATCCTGTGCCCCGTCGCCGTCGCCACTCTCGGAAAAAGGATCTGTCGCTTAGAGATCTAGAGCGCGCGACAGCAATCGCCGCTGAACTCGTTCGGCGGTTTGGCTCGGACTACTGGCCGGTTTTCGATCGGATCGAGCGGGAGCTGCAAGCCCGCCGGTCGATGGAGGCGCGCCTTGAACGGTTTCGAATGGACCAGAGCGATCCTTAAACTCCGGATTTGACCGGAGTATCCAGGCTTTCGCACTCGGCCCGGTGATCCTTGATGAAGGCGTACTTCAGC
>JBCBWF010000663.1:0-1719 GCA_039817245.1 Pseudomonadota bacterium
CGCCTCCTCTTCGGCCAGCCGGCGCGTCTGGTCCGCCTCGACTGGCAACGCCGCCTCGCCGTGTTCGAGCCCGGAAGCGTCCTTGGGTATGAGCGCTGGCAAGCCAGCACATTCGGCACAGTCGACTGGCAGATTTTCATTGTGGAGACGCGCCGGCCTGGCGCCCGCGTCGATGATATCGCAGGCATCCGTCCCGGCGCTGAACTCCTTGCCGCGGTCCATGGCAAGCCTGGCTCGAAATGGATGCTGGCGGCTGTCGATGCCATCAGAGAGACAAGCCAGTCCCGCCTCTATGACCGGTCGGTCTGGACGCGGTTCGAAGCGCTCACGGGCTCAGGTCTGGATCCCGATCTGGCGGCCCGGTCTGTGCTCGCCGCGTGAACCGTAAACCGCTCCTTGGAACGCTGGCCGGACTGGCGCTCCTGTCGGCGAGCCTCGCGCCGGATCGGGCGCCAAGGCTGCTCTACAATCGATCGGCCAGCGCGCCGGTTGCGTGGTACGCGCTGAAACCCTCGCAGCATTTCGACGTTGGAGACCTCGTCGCCGCTTCGCTTCATGAGGAGGCCGGCGTGCTGGCTACCGAGCGCGGATACCTGCCGCCCGGCATTCCAGTCATCAAGACGATCTGGGCGCGCGAGGGGGATCAATACTGTATCCTGGGCGGTGCCCTAAGCGTGGCCGGCAAACCTTCGCTTCTCATCCAACCCTTCGATAGCCAGAACCGGGCCATGCCGGTATTAGCGGGCGGTTGCCGCCGTGTAGCAGACGGAAACATCCTGCTCGCTTCAGTTCATTCGGCTCAGTCATTCGATAGCCGATACTTCGGCGAAGTGCCGGCGCATCTCGTGCTCGGGCGAGCCACTTACATCGGTCAATTCGAAGAATTCTGGCGCGGGAAAAACGGGCAAAAGGGCGGGACGCGGGGGCAGGGCGCGCAGGGCAAGATAAAAGGCGGCAGAGCCGCAAGGGGTGTAACCCCTTGTCTACACATCATTATCTCTAGAGCCATTTTTTGGGCTGTGGAGCTGCGAATTGCCGAATACTCAGCAAATACAAGGCTCAAGCGCAGCTCTGTGAGCTATTTGGCCCAAAAACCCAGTTCGGCGGACCGGGCGTGAAGAAAGCGTCGGAGTTCGCGTTCCGGCCGCGCCTTGGCCGGATCCGGTCAGGCGGGAACAGCAAACGCGCCCGCTCTTTCCTCTCCAGGGTAACGCGGTCGATGGCGCGGGCGGGCGCAACCGGCGGACGCAAAGGCCGGGGAAGGCGGACCGGCAATGCGCCCGGCGCGCGGCGGGTCATCGTGAAGGCCCGGATCGTTCGCATGTCGGCGTCCAGCGCCGGTGCGCTTGCTGAGCACGTGCGTTACATTTCCAGGCACAGCGCCATGGAGGAAAAAGATCAGGGCAAGCTCTTCAACGCTGTCGAGAATGACGTCGACCGCGAGCAATTCCAAGCGCGCGCCCAGTCAGACCGTCACCATTTCCGGTTCATCGTCTCCCCCGAAGATGGTGACAAGATGCGTGATCTCAAACCCTTTATCCGGGACCTGATGAAACAAATTTCGAGCGACCTCGGAACCGAGCTCGACTGGGTCGCTGTCGATCATCACAATACAGGCCACTCCCACACCCATATTGTGATCAGAGGTAAGAATGCGCGCGGCAAAGACCTCGTCATCGCCAAGAACTATCTGACGGCAGGGATCAGAGGACGCGCGCA
>JBCBWF010000058.1:0-18569 GCA_039817245.1 Pseudomonadota bacterium
CCACATGGTGGTTCTCGGCGACGAGGCCACGGCCCTCGACGGCAAGCTGCATCACCACTTCGTTCGCCACGATGCGCTGCATCGCCTGGCGCACACGCGGGTCGGTGTAGGGCTCGGCGGCCACGTTCATGCGCGCCACGATGGTCTGCGCGGTCTCCTTCTCCTGCACCTCGAGATCGAGGGTGGCGAAGAGGTCGAGCTGGTCGGCGGGGCTCTCGTCGTTCACGTCGATATCGCCGGCCTCGAAGGCGGAGATGGTGGCGACCATGTCGGTGCCAAGATCGACGAACTCCACCTCGTCGAGGAACGCCTCGCCGCCCCACCAGGGGCCGTTCTCGCGCCGCTTGACGAGAGCGTAGTCGCCGACCTTGTGCTCCACGAGCTCGAAGGCGCCGGTGCCGATGGGGGCCTCGGCAAGCGAGCCGGGGAAGGCGCGGTGGACGATGAGGGCCGGATAGTCCGACATCGCGGCGATGAGCGAGACATCGGGCTGGGGCAGGGTGAGGCGAAGGGTGCGCGCGTCGACCTCCTCGAGGATGCCGTCGGCGAGCTGGCCGGTCTCCGCGTCGATCAGCGTCGACATGCTGTTGGCCATGGAGTTGCCCTCGGCGCTGCGGTCGCACCAGCGGCGGAGGTTGAAGGTCACGTCCTCGACGGTGAACGCGTCGCCATTGGTCCAGGTGACGCCCTCGCGGATGCGGAGCGTGTAGACGCGCGCGTCGTCGGAGACTTCCCAGCTCTCGAGGAGCTGGCCGGAGAAGGTGAAGTCCGGCTCCCAGCGCACGAGGGTTTCGCAGAACTGGCGCGAGACATTGGACATTTCGGGCCAGTCGAAGCGGCGCGGGTCTTCGATGGCCATGACGCGCATGCCGACGCGGAGGCGGCCGCCGCGCACCGGGGTCTCGGCAGCGCGGGCGGGGCTGGGCAGGCCGATCAGCGCCGAGGCGGTGGCGGCGGAGGCACCGAAGGTGCTGGCCAGCGCCAGAAATTCGCGGCGGTCGAGCCGGCCGGCGCGGGCGGCCTCGGCCAGGCGGGTCACGATCGGTCTCGTCTTGTGCGGGGGGATATCGGTCATGCTGGCACGTCCTTCGCTCGGTCCATGGATGCCGCGGTGGGGGCCGCGGTCCGGCTCGTCTCGGCCGGCGCTGGGTGCCGGCGGCGGAAGGTGGGCAGCCGCGCGGGCTGCGTGGGCCACACAGAGTGGGGCGATGCGGGATGGTTTCCAGCGCGTAAACGGCGCGCGCCAGGTGGGCAGCTTGCCGCAGGGTCGTGGCTCACGGCGTGTGGCCCGAGAGGGAGGAGCGGCGCCAGTCCGGGTCGGGCTCGGCGGGCTCGGGGCTGAGGCCCGCACGGCGGATGGCGAGGATGGCGCAGTACTCGTCCTTCTCCGAGGTGTCGCCGCTGATGCCGACAGCGCCGATGGTGGTGCCCTGCCCGTCCTCGACCAGCACGCCGCCGGGGACCGGGATGAGCCGGCCGTCCGACGCGGTGGCAAGCGCACCCTGGAAGGCCGGGCGGCTGGCGAGACGGTCGCGGATCAGGCGGCTGGAGATGCCCATGCCGAGCGCGCCCCAGGCCTTGCCGAAGGCGATATCGAAGCGGAGGAGCCCGGAGCCGTCCTCGCTCTTCACCACGACCGGTTTGCCGGCGGCGTCGAGGACCACGACGGTGAGGGGGAGCATCGCCTCGGCGCGGCCGAGGGCGAGGGCCTCGCCGGCGATGGTCTCGGCGGCGGCGAGGGGAAGGCTGACCGTGAGGCGCATGCGGTGGCTCCGTGCGGGCGATGCTGCGCAGGCTGGACCGCCGGGCGGGGGCGGTTCAATCCCATTGGCGAGAGCGGTCGCAAGATTGAGTGGCTGTCGGCGGAGGCAGGCGCTATCCCTCAAGGGGCCGCAGTTTTGGAGGCGGTCGCGCGAGGCATGCCGCCCATGGCGAAACCGCTGTCCACCTGGCTGCAGATCTGCCTCAGCATCGGCGTGGTGCTGATCGCGCTGGCCGCGCTGGAGAACCGCGAGCGGCTGAGCCCCCTGCTGGGCGGCGCCGAGGAGGTGGCGCCGCGGCCGTCGCGGGCGCAGACCGGCGTGCCGGTGATCGTGGCGCCCGTGGGCATGGCACGCGACGATGTGGTGCTCGAGGTGGTGGGCACCGGCCGGGCGGCGCGCTCGGTGATGCTGCGCAGCGAGGATGCGGGCAAGATCACGCGGATGGCCCTCGGCGCCAATGCGCGGTTCCGGGCCGGCGAGGTGCTTCTGGAGCTGGAGGACACCACCCAGCGCCTGCAGCTCGAGCTCGCCGAGACGCGGCTGGCGGAGGCGGAGCGGGTGAAGACCCGGTTCTCGCGGCTGCAGGGCTCGGGCACCGCCTCGACCGCGCGGCTGGAGGAGGTGCTGACCGAGGAGGAGCTGGCCCGGCTCGAGGTGGAGCAGGCCAAGCGCGCGCTGGCCGAGCGGGTGCTGCGGGCCCCGTTCGACGGGGTTTCGGGGCTGCCCTCGGTGGAGCAGGGCTCCTGGATCGACAGCGATGTGGAGATCGCGAGCTTCGATGACCGGAGCGCGCTCCTCGTGGAGTTCGACCTGCCGGAAGCCGCGCTGGCGCGGGTCTCGGCGGGGCTCCTGGTGGAGGCGCTGACGCCGGCCTTTCCGGGGCGTGTGTTCGAGGGTGCGGTGACGGCGATCGACAGCCGCATCGACCCGGCGAGCCGGACGGCGAAGCTGCGCGTCTCCATCCCCAACGAGGCGGATCTGTTGCGGCCGGGGGCGTCCTTCACCATCCGGCTGGCGCTGCCCGGAGGCGATTACCCCGTGGTGCCAGAACTGGCGGTGCAGTTCACCCGCGGGGCCCTGCATGTGTGGAAGGTGGTGGAGGATGCGGCCGTGCGCATCCCGGTGCGGATGGTGCGCCGACGGGCCGGCGCCGTGCTGGTCGAGGGCGATCTCGCCGAGGGCGAGCGCGTGGTGGTGGAGGGCACCCAGCGCCTCGCCCCCGGAAAGGCGGTCGCGGTGAGTGCGACGCGCGAGGCGGGCCTGTGAGTGTGCCGACCGATGCGGGTGGGCTGCCGGGGCTCTCGGTCCGCCGGCCCTGGCTCGCGGCGGTGATGAACCTGCTGGTGGTGATCGCCGGGCTCGGCGCGCTCTTCGGCATCGAGATCCGGGAGCTGCCGGATGTGGACCGGCCCATCGTGTCGGTGCGCGCCAACTATCCCGGCGCCTCGCCCACGACGGTGGATGCCGAGGTGACCTCGCTGGTGGAGAACGCCGTGGCGCGGGTGGCGGGCGTGGTGGCGGTGCGCTCCTCCTCGGAGGAGGGCAATTTCCGCATGCGCGTGGAATTTCGCCCCTCGCGGGACCTCGCCGAGGCCTCCAACGATGTGCGCGAGGCGGTGAGCCGGATCGTGCCGCGGCTGCCGGCGGGGGTCGAGGATCTCTTCGTGGTGAAGTCCGAGCGCGATGCGCGGCCGATCATCCAGGTCGCGGTCTGGAGCGAGCGCGACCCCATCGACGTGCTGACACGGCGGATCGACGAGGAGATCGTGCCGGACCTGACGGCGGTGGACGGGGTCTCGGAGGTCGTGCTCTTCGGCGAGCGCGAGCGGGTGATCCGGGTGGCGATCGCGCCGAAGCGGCTGGCGGCCTTCGGGCTCTCCATCGGCGAGGTGGTGGACACGCTGCGCGCGGCACAGTTCGACATTCCCGTGGGCAGCTTCGAGGCCGGTCAGCTCGAGGTGCTGGTGCGCGCCGATGCGACGGTCTCCGATCCCGGCCGGATCGAGGCGCTCATGCTGCGCGACCGGATCCGGCTCGGCGATGTGGCGGATGTGTATTTCGGGCTGGCGACGCCGGAGAGCCATGCGCGCCTCGACGGGCGGCTGGTGATCAGCCTCGGCGTCGTGCGCCAGTCCGAATCCAACACCGTGCAGATCTCGCGCGATGTGGGCCGCGCGCTGGCCAGGCTCAAGACGCGCTTTCCCGATCTCTCCTTCCAGGTGACGAGCGACGATGCGGTGTTCATCGAGGGCGCGATCGCGGAGGTGCTGAAGACGCTGGCGCTGGCGCTGGTGATCGTGGTGGCGGTGATCTGGCTCTTTCTCGGCCGGCTGGGGGCGACGCTGGTGCCGGCGGTGGCGATCCCGATCGCGCTGACGGGATCGGTCGCGGCGATCTGGCTGATCGGGTTCTCGATCAACCTCATCACGCTGCTCGCGCTGGTGCTGGCCACGGGGCTGGTGGTGGACGACGCCATCGTGGTCACCGAGAACGTGCAGCGGCGGCGCAACGAGGGGATGGGCCGGCGGGCAGCCGCCGTGGTGGGCACACGCGAGGTGTTCTTCGCGGTGATCGCGACCACGGCGACGCTGATCGCGGTCTTCGTGCCGATCTCGTTCCTGCCGAGCGAGGCGGGGCGGATCTTCTCGGAATTCGGCTTCGTGCTGGCGGTGACGGTGGCGCTCTCGTCCTTCGTCGCACTCTCGGTCTGTCCGATGATCGCGTCGCTCTTGCCCTCGCTCGGCGATGACCGCGGGCTGCTGGGGCCTGTGGGGGGCTGGCTCGGCGCGCTCTATGGCTGGCTGCTGCGCCCGGCGCTTCGCGCGCCGCTGGTGACGATGACGGTGTTCGCGCTGGCGGCGGGCTCGGCGCTGCTGGTCTACGACGATCTCGGCGAGGAGCTGGTGCCGCCGGAGGATCGCGGGCAGGTGACGGTGCGCCTGCAGGGGCCCGACGGCACGGGCCTCGCCTATACCGACCGGCAGGTGGAGGAGATCGAGCGGATCCTCGCGCCGTGGGTCGAGCGCGGGGTGGCGACCGGGCTCTATTCCATCACCGGGCGCTGGGATCTCAACCGCGGCGAGATCGGCGCGCGGCTGGTGCCCTGGGCAGCGCGCGAGACACAGCAGGCCGAGATCGAGGCGGATATCCGGCCGCAGATCGCGCGGCTAGCAGGCGCGCGCGCACGGGTGTCGTCCTCGAACAGCCTCGGGCTCCGGCGCGGCTCGGACGGGGGGATCTCACTTGCGCTGACGGGGCCGAGCTACCCCGCGATCGCGGAAGCGGCGGACGCCTTCGCGGAGGCGATGGCGGGGCTCGAGGGGCTCTCAGGCATCCGCGTCCAGTACCAGGCGACGCAGCCCCAGCTCTCCATCCGCATCGACCGCGCGCGGGCCTCCGATCTCGGCGTGCCGATGGATGCGCTCTCCTCCACCTTGCGCGCGCTGATCGACGAGGAGGAAATCGCGGAGCTGACCATCGACGACAAGGCGGTGCCGATCCTGGTGCAGTCCGCCGCGGGGGCGGTGCGCGATCCGGCGGATCTGCTGAACCTCTCGGTACGCGCGGAGAGCGGGGCGCTGGTGCCGCTCCTGCAGCTCGTGAGCTTCGCGGAGGAGGGCGTGGCCGCGGAACTCGACCGGCACGGGCAGCGGCGCGCGATCGAGATCGACGCCTCGCTCGCGCCGGAAGTGACGCTGCGCGAGGCGGTGGATCGGCTGCGCGCGCTGGCGCAGGAGACGCTGCCACCGGGGATCGGGCTGCTCTTCCTCGGCGAGGCGGCGACGCTGGAGGAGACCTCGAGCGAGCTGATGGCGACCTATGTGATCGCGCTCGTGGTGGTGTTCCTCGTGCTCGTGGCGCAATTCGAGAGCCTGACGAGTGCCGCGGTGGTGATGATCACGGTGCCCTTCGGGATCTGTGCCGCGATCTATGCCCTGTGGCTGACCGGCACGACGATCAACATCTTCAGCCAGATCGGCGTGGTGATGCTGATCGGGATCATGGCCAAGAACGGGATCCTGCTGGTCGAGTTCGCCGATCAGCTCCGCGACCGGGGGCTCGCGGTGTGGGAGGCGGCGTATGGCGCGGCGCGCGCCAGGCTGAGGGCGATCTCGATGACGCTGGTGTCCACGGTGCTGGCGGGGTTGCCGCTCATCCTCGGCAGCGGGCCGGGGGCGGAGGCGCGCATGGCGATCGGCTGGGTGATCTTCGGCGGGCTTGGCCTGGCGGCGGTCTTCACGCTGTTCCTGACGCCGGCGGCCTACATCCTGATCGCAGGGCTCTCCCGGCCGCGAGCTGCGGCCGGCCGGGCGCTGGCGGCGGAACTCGCACGCCATCCCGGATGAGCCGGGTGGCGCTTCGGGCAGATGCGGCCGCTCCCTCCCACGTCATTTTCCGCGCCGCATGGTGAACATTCGATGACCATCCTGCCAAGCGTTCGACTGCGCTACGGCTCGCGGGATGTTCACTGCATGTTCGCACCCTTGAAGCCACGATATCGTGGGTGGGAGCGGCCGCTAGGGCAGTTGAGATCGCTGGATCGTGTGCGCGCAATGGCCGAGAGATAACCCGTCGGCTTCGCCCACCTCATCCGTCATCCGTCGCTCAGTTGCTTGAAGAAGGCCTCGACGGCGCGCGTCGCGGAGAAATCCTGGTTGGTCTCGCCGACGATCCGTCGGCCAAGGCCCGAGGGACTGGCGCCCGGCCATGTATGCCCGCCGCCCTCGACCACATAGTGCAGAAGCGGTGCACGGCAGCCGAGATACTCGCGGAGCGCCACGGTCGAGCCGTCCTCCTTCGCGCGATCGGGCAGCGCCGTTTCGCGAAAGCCCTCGCAACCATTGCGCCCGGCCAGAAGCGCCATGGTTTCGTCGACGGGACGCACCCAGCCGCGGTCGCGCACCAGCGGGTTCCAGCCCCCGATCCGCCCGCCGCCGGGGGGAACCAGGTCGTCCTCGGTGCCGTGGATGAAGAGCACCGGGCGCGGCGGGCCCGGCTGGCACGTCGCCCCTTGCGGCAGGCTCGCGATTGCGATCGCGGCCCCAGCGACGAGATCCGGCGCGTCGCAGAGAAGCTTCAACACCATGATCCCGCCGATGGAAGGCCCGGCGAAGAACACCCGGTCGGGATCGGCCAGCCCTTCCTCCGCGAGCCCCGCGATCAGGCGACGCAGAAAGCCGATATCGTCGGCGTCGTCATAGGGCACGCCGCCACTGTCCACCCGCCCGTCGTTCCAGTCGCGGATCGCGGAGGGCCAGAGCACGATCCATCCCTCGCGCGCCAGGGTGACGCGCGCCTTGCGCCGCACGGTCATGGGGCCCGCGAGCCCGCCATGGAGCACCACCAGCACCGGGGCATTCCTGGCGTCGCGCGGCGCATCCATGAGCGCCTCGCGCACGACGCCGTCATGCGTCAGCCGGATCGCCCGGGTCTCTACCGCCTCGGCGGTGCTGGCAAACGCGAGGGTAGCGAGGAGGAGAAAGAGCAGTGCGCGCATTGGTTCGAACCCATTTTGGACCGGGCATGGGCGACTTACATAAGCGGCGAGCGCCGGGTTTCAGCGCCTTCGAGACGCGCATCGGCCTCCGCGCACCGGCAGGCCGCGCACAAAAACGGGAGCAGCGGTCATGGGCAGACGCAACAATGGACCGCTGGCACGTCTGGCAGGGCTCGCCGTGCTGAGCCTGGCCGCCTGCAGCGCGATGTCGGGCAGCACGACGGAAGAGCTGCGCTTCGAAGCCCGCGCGGTCTACGACTTTGCGGATTTCGCTGCTGGGAGGGGCGAACCTGCGCCGGTTGAGGGCCGTCTCTACCTGCCCGAGGAGGGCCCGCTGCGCGGTGCTGCGATCCTCAGCCACGGGGCGGCCGGCCCCGGAGCGCGGCAATCGCGCATGGCGGCCGTGCTGGCGGAGAACGGCGTGGCGGCCCTTCTCCTCGACCATTTCGGGCCGCGCGGAGTGGGCTCGGTTGCGCGTGAGCAGCTGCGCGTGCCGGAGCAGACGATGATCGCCGATATCCTGGCGGCGCGGGACCTCCTCGCCGATCGGCTCGCGCTGGCGCCGGAGCGGATCGGGGCCATCGGCTGGTCGAAAGGGGCGACGGCGGTGACGCTCGCGGCGGTGGCGCGGCTCTCCGGCTTCGCCGCGCCGGAGGGGCCGCCGCTCGGCTTCGCAGCCGCCTTCTACCCGTTCTGCGGCTTCGCGCTCGACAAGGACGCGCTCGGGACGCCGCTCCTCCTTCTCCTCGGCGAGGACGATGACTGGACGCCCGCGGGTCCCTGCCTGCGCCAGGCCGAAGCCTGGAAGATGCGCGGACAGCCGGTGCGTTGGGAGATCTACGAGGACGCCGAGCACGGCTTCGACAGCCGCGCACGGCCGGGGCGCAGCGACCGGGTGATCACGGTGCGCGACACGAGTCCCCGCTGCACCCTCACGGTCGATACGAACGGGCGCACCCTGACCTTGGACGGCACCCATTCGCTCACCAGCCCCGAGGGACGAGCGGCCTTTCTCGGCGACTGCGGCGTCCGCGGCGCAGGCTTTGCGGGCAATGCCGCCGCCCGCGCCGCCTCCCGCGAGGGCCTGCTAGCCTTTATCGACGACGTCCTCCGTTGAGGCACTCAGCAATCACTCTGCACCGCCTTTGCGGCCGCTCCCTCCCTCGTCACTTTAGGCATCGAGGAAAGACCTCTTAGTAAACATTCTGCAGCATTCCGCCGAAAGGACGCGGACGGCCTCAATCGCATCACGCACAAAGCCGCACGGCCATACGCGTATCCTTTCTGCATCAACCCTTCCGCTCCCGCACAAAGTCATCAGCCACCGCCATTGCCCCACAGCACGCCCTCCGCGCAAGGGCCCGCTTGGGCGCCGCCACGCGGCCCGGACGGCGAAGCCGGACGCGGGCCGGCGGGGGCTCGATGCCCCCGGCGGGCCGGCTCTGAGTCGTCTTGGCGGGGAGGGGGCACGGCCGGGGGCTCACGCAGCGGGGAGGATGTCGTCGGCGAGGAGGCGGTTAAGCGCGCCGACATAGCCTGCGCTGCGGCCGGGGCGTGTGGGGTCGGAGGTGATCGCGACCGTGATGCCCCCCTCGGGCACCACGTAGAGCATCTGGCCGCCATAGCCGCGGGCATAGGCGACGCGGGTGGCGCGGCCTCCCGCGCCTGCGCCGGCCTCGGCGAGGAACCAGCCGAAGCCGTAGTCATGGCCCGAGAAGGGCGATCGGGTGCGCGGTTCCCAGGACCGGGCAAGCCAGGCGGGCGAGACCACCTGCCGTCCCTGCCACATGCCCTCGCCGAGCATCGCCTGGCCGATCCGGGCGAGGCCGCGCGGGGTGAGCGCCATGTTGTTGCCGCCGAGATAGTAGCCCTGCGGGTCGCGCGTCCAGGGCGGGATCTCGATGCCGAGGGGGCCACCGATCCACGCCCGCGCGAGCGCGAGGAGGCTCCGCCCAGACCGCCGTGCGAGCACCGCGCCGAGGATGTGGAAGCTGCCGGTGGAGTAGAGAAAGCGCTGCCCGGGCACGGCCACCATCGGGCGGGAGAGCGCATCGGCGACCCAGTTGGAGCTCTGCACCCAGCTCCCGTAGTTTGCGCCGGAGGTGCGCTGCAGCCCCGCCTGCATGGTCAGCAGATCCGCCAAGGTGATCGCGCCGACACGGGGATCGGCGCGCGCGGGGATAAGCTCCGGCGCCATCTCCGCCAGCGTCGCCTCCGTGCCGGGCAGAACGCCTTTGTCGATCGCGATCCCGGTGAGGAGCGCCACGAGGGTCTTCGAGACGGATTTGACATTGGCGGGCCGTGCGAGCGCCGGGCCGCGGAAGGCGCGGGCAACGCGCACCGCACCGGCATCGGCGATCACCAGCGCATGGAGCTGGTCGAGCCCCTCGGCGCGGCGGATCGCGGCCGCGAAGCGCTCGTCGCCCTCGGCCCCGTCGGCCGCCGCGCGCGGCGCGAGGGCGAGCGCCGGCGATGCGAGCGCCCCGGCGAGAAGGCGGCGGCGATAGGGATCGGTCGGGGTCATGGCGCGCCTCTGCTGCTGTCGCCGCGAAAGGTAGGCACACTCCGTGCTCCGTTCCACCGGAGCAACACTCGCGGCGCGCGTCAGCAATTCAGCGCAGGGCGTATGCGCCGGCCCCGCGCATTGTTATAACGCCGTTTCCGCCTCGGGCAAAAGGGACAGATCGCGATGCATCGGGTTCATGCGAACGGCGCAGAGATTCCGGCCCTCGGCTTCGGCACCTGGACGCTGAAGGACGCGACCGCGCGCGATCTCGTGGCCGCAGCGCTCGGGGCGGGCTACCGGCATATCGACACGGCGGCGATGTACGAGAACGAGGTCGATGTTGGCGTCGGCCTGCGCCTCAGCGGCCTGCCGCGCGAAGACGTCTTCCTCACCACCAAGGTCTGGCAGAGCGATATCGGCCCGGGCGACCTGCAACGCTCGCTCGCCGCCAGCCTCGACCGGCTGGGCACGGACTATGTGGATCTCGTGCTGATCCACTGGCCCTCCAAGACCATCCCGCTGGCCGAGAGCATCGCGGCGCTGGACGAGGTGCGCGAGCGGGGCATGGCGCGCCACATCGGCGTGTCGAACTTCACCACCGCGCAGGTCGCGGAGGCGGCGATGCTTGCGCGCCATCCGCTGGCCTGCAACCAGGTGGAGCACCACCCCTATCTCGACCAGCGCAAAGTTGCGGAGGCCTGCCGGGTGGAGGGGATGGCGCTTGTGTCCTACTGCCCGCTGGCGCGCGGGGAGCGTCTCTTCGCCGAGCCCGCAGTGGCGGAGGCCGCGGCGCGGCACGGCAAATCGCCCGCCCAGGTGGTGCTCCGATGGCATGTTCAGCAGCCGGATGTCGTTGCAATCCCGCGAACCAGCAATCCCGAACGGGTACCGGAAAACCTCGCGATCTTCGACTTCGCGCTTGAACCGGCGGAGATGGAAGCGCTAAACGCTTTGAGATCAAAGCCAATGCGCATTTGCGACTACGACTTTTCGCCCGTTTGGGACCCGGCATAAGCGAGCGCGGCAGAACCGCGTCGATGGCCGGACAGACCGCGCCCGCCGCCCGCATTTCGGGATCGGGCCCACAGCAGGCCGCCGCACCGGCGGCGACGGATCACGCAACAGGACCGAGACCGGCTCTCTCAGGAGCCGCGGCGTAGAGGACTTGATCAGCCGAAGCGTTGCGCTCGGCTGAATTGACGTTTGGAAGTTCGAGCGCCCGGTGGCAGCTTTGGTCCGCTACCCGCGCGCAGGGAGTGCTCGATATGGAACGCCGGCTCGCTGCCGTCATGGCTGCCGACATCGTTGGCTACACGCGGCTCTCCGAGATCGACGAGGAGGGCACACTGCGCCGGTTCGGTGAGATCCGCGAGGATCTGATCGAGCCGACGATCTCGCTTTACCGCGGGCGCGTGGTGAAGCTGATGGGCGACTGCGTGCTGGCCGAGTTCGCCAGCGTGGTCGATGCGGTGCGGTGCGGCGTCGAGATCCAGAGCAACATGGCCGCGGACTATGCGGAGGGCCCGATCGAACGGCGCATCCAGTTCCGCGTGGGCATCAATCTCGGCGACATCGTCATCGAGGACAACGACATCTATGGCGCGGGCGTGAACGCCGCAGCGCGGCTGCAGGAGCTGGCCGAGCCCGGCAGCGTGGTGATCTCGTCCACGGCGCATGAACATATCGACGGCAAGGTGCAATTCGGCTTCACCGATATGGGTGAGCTGAAGGTCAAGAACATCCGCAAGCCCATCCGGGTCTACAAGGTCGAGTTCGGCATCGATCCTGTGACGATCGTGCGCCAGCAATCCACCTGTGTGCTGGTCGACGCCACGGAAGAGGAGGGCAAGGCCGCCGGGCGGCGCAATTACTGGAAGTATCTGAACGAGGACGTGCTCGACAAGCGCACGGTTTCCTTCTTCTCGCTGCCGGAGCTGACGCAGCAGAACGTGGTGTTCAATTTCGACGAGTTCGATACAGTCATCATCAATACGGACTGTGTGAACGGCGATAAGGTGTTCGGCGCGGATGAAAGCCTGCTGTTCTTCCAGTACCAGGGCGAGAAGCGGCAGGATGCGTGGTTCCGGAGCGGCAAGCATCCCCGGCTGATCATCGAGCATCAGGGGCTGCGGCTGATCCCGACGCAGCGCTCCTACAACGCGCTCCTCGGCCTGCGCGAGGTGGTGGTCTCGAATCTCGAGCCCTCCTTCACGGCACTCTGCGGGCGGACGGTGCGGATCGTGCCGCGCTTTCGCGACCATCCGTTGCTGCAGCATCTGGGCACCGACGACATTATCGTGGGCGATCATCGCCGGCCGGATCTGCGGCCGTTCTTCGGCGAGCCGCTGCCGCGCTGGCTCGGCAATGACGAGGGCCCGCAGGTGGGCTCGGTCTTCGAGGCGCGGCGCGACTCGCTCTTCGCCGGCTGGTTCGAGGAGTGGGAGAGCGACTGGATCCCGCTCCTGCGCGCCGAGGGCAACCAGCTGGCGCCGGAGAACAATGCCACCATGCTGGTGAAGGTGGTGCGCGAACAGGAGTACAGCTCCTACCGCATCTCGCCGAAGCATCGCCGCCGCGGTATCATCATTGCGACGACCATGCGTCTTGCCGCGCTGGCGCCGGATGAGCTGCTGAAGGGGCTGCTCGAGACGAGCTACGAGGACATTCGCAAATACCACGACGATGTGGCCAAGCGGCGCCGTTTCGGCAATGTGATGGGCCGCGCTGCGATCTTCGTGAGCTTTGTCTTGAGCGCAACGCTGCTGATCGTGGTGTGGAACTACCTGATCGTGGAGAGCTCCTTTGAGTTCGTGCGCCTCTTTGCGCATGCGCTCGGGTTACCGCTGCTGGTACTGCTGATCGTGCATCTCGAGGCGGCGCGCAGCTTCTCGCGGCGCAGCTTCTATGCAGGCTCTGCCTCGCAAAAGATGCGTTACCTCTTCAACAGCCTGCTCGGGAGGACCCGAGAGAAGCTGGACTCGGCCGCGCATGGCTGAGCAGAGGTTAACGCGCGCGATAACTGCGTAGCGAAGCGCCACTTCCTGAGATAGGCTGTCGCAAAACGAAACGCAGCGTGACCGCGCTGCGGGGAGCCAGCAGGGAGGCCCCAGGATGCCGGGAGACGCTGGAAAGGCGATCCGCCTTGCACGCCTGCTTGCCGGGCCGGACGGGCGCGCGGCCTGCCTCGCGCTCGACCATGGCGCGCAGCTCGGGCCCATCGCGGGGATAGAGGCGCCGGAGCGGGTGATTGCCGACGCGGTGGCGGCGAGGATGGACGGGATCATCCTGGCGCCCGGGCTCGCCGCACGGCTTGCGGGGCTGCTCTGCGGGCGGGACAAGCCCTCGGTGATCCTGCGGCTCGACCAGACCTCCATGTGGCGCGTGGGTGCTGCAAACGGCTATCCGAGCGGGCATACGCGGCAGATCGCGACGGTCGAGGAAGCGGTGCAGCTCGGGGCCGATGCCGTCATCACCTACTTCTTTACAGGCCACCGCGAGCCGGAGCTGGAGACGCGGTCGATCGAGATCGCGGCGGAGTGCGCGCAGGCTGCGCGGCGCTGGGGCATGCCGATCGTGATGGAGCCGATGGCGGCGCGGGGCGGGATCCTGGCCGATCCGTTCACCGCCGAGACCATTGCCGCCAATTGCCGGATGGCAGCCGAGATCGGTGCGGATATCGTGAAGACCGACTGGTCCGGCGATGCCGCGTCCTTCCGCCAAGTGGTCGAGACGGCAGGCGTTCCCGTGCTCGTGGCGGGCGGAGCCCGGGAGGGCGACGATGCCGGCGTGCTGGCCACCGTCGATGCGCTGCTCGAGGCGGGCGCCAAGGGCGTGCTCTTCGGGCGCAACCTTTTCCAGTCCGCCACGCCGCGCGCGCTGATGCAGGCGGTGCGCAGCCGGATCCACGAGGGGGCCCGGGCGCCCGAGACCGTGGAGGTCTGAGACGACACCAAACGACAGCATGCAGCAAGCATGCGCCAGACGACACGCGACCGAGAACGACACTCACCATGGAGGAACGCCCATGACCACCGCTCGCATCGCCATCGCGTCTACCGCCACCGCGCTCGCAGCCCTGCTGACGGCGGCGCCCGCACCGGCACCGGCCGCGGAGGAGCTGACCTTCGTATGGCATGCAGGCACCTGCGCCGATGCCTTCGTGGAGATCGCGCGGGACTATCCGGGCGGCACCATCAAGATCGTGCCGGCCCTCGTGCCCTATGGCCCCGAGTGGCACAACAAGATCGCCTCGGAGTTCGCGATCCAGGGCGACGCCTTCGACTTCGCGATGTGGGACAGCCAGTCCACCGCCGAGTTTGCGGGCGGGGGCCACGCGCATTCGGTAAACGCGATCTTCGAGGCCTCGGAAATCCTGAAGCCCGAGCTCTTCCCGGCTGCGTCGCTGGCGCGTTATGGTGAGTATCCGGACGGGTCCGGCAAGTTCTGGGGCCTGCCGGTGAACCAGGACGCCTATGGCTTCATGTATCGCCGCGACCTCTTCGAGGACTCGGCCGAGCAGGCGGCATTCAAGGAGAAGTACGGCCGCGACCTGACGGTGCCGCAGACCTACCAGGAAGCCAAGGAGGTCGCGGAGTTCTTCACCCGGCCCGACCAGGACATGTATGGCTGGGGTCAGATGGGCGGGCGCGAATATGATTTCGCGACCACCGCGTCGAACTCCTTCCTCTGGTCCTTCGGCGGCGAGCTGTACAACCCCGAGACCTTCGAGGTGAAGGGATACCTGAATTCGCCGGCTTCGGTGGACGGGGTGCAGGCTTTCGTCGACATGTTCCAGTACGGCCCCCCGGGCAGCCAGAACTGGGGCTGGGACGAGGTGAACGCCGCCTTCCAGCAGGGCAAGCTCGCGATGGCGATGCAGTGGTACTACTTCAACGGCTCGAATGCCGATGCGTCGGTGAACCCGCATGCCGAGCACACCGGTTTCGGCAACCTGCCCGGTGCGGTCGGGCGCGACGGGCTCTTCCGCCGGCAGTTCTCCGTGGGCGGCCAGGGCATGGGCATCAACGGCTACTCGGGCAAGATCGAGACGCTGACGAAGTTCATGGAGTGGTACTTCCAGCCCGAGCAGCAGACGCGCTACGCGAAGGTCTGCCAGACCGGTCTGAAGGCGGTGCTGGACAGCCCCGACTGGCAGGGCCTGAACAGCTACAACAAGCACTTCGCCAAGGCGCTGGAGCACACCAACGACTACTGGCACCTGCCGGAGTACTCGATCCTGCTCGACATCCTGCAGGAGGAGGTCTCCAACGCGATCTCCGGCGCCAAGACCGTGCAGGCCGCGCTCGACGATGCGGCCGAGCGGCACGAGGAGGTGCTGGAGCGCGCGGGATACGAGATCAAGCGCTCGGAGACCACGCCCGAGGTGCCGGATGCGGAGATCACCCCGGTCGGCAGCGCCGAGATCGTCCCCCTGCCCTTCGACTGAGCCCTGATGCGGGGTGGGGCCGCGCGCCCTGCCCCGCCGCAGTTCGCGGGAGGCTCCATGCGGACATCGCCGGCCGGTCTCGTCCCCGTCTTCGTCGTGATCGGCGTTTATCTCGCCTTCTCCCTCGGCCCGATCCTCTGGATGATCCTGTCCTCGATGAAGAGCCGGCAGGATCTCTTCGCGTATCCGCCGACGCTCTTCTTCGTGCCGGACTGGTCGAGCTATCAGGCGGTCTTCGGGCTCGGGGAGGCGGCGCGCAGTGCGGCCTCCATCGGGCTGGTGGACGCGCTGGTGACCTCGGTGATCGTGTCGGTCTCCGGCACGGCGCTCGCGGTGGGGTTCGGGACGCTGGCGGGCTATGCCTGCTCGCGCTTCGCCTTTCTGGGGCGGGACGATTTCATGTTCCTCGCCCTCTCCACCCGGATGATCCCGCCGGTGGCGGTGCTGGTGTTCTACCACTTCATGTTCGCCAAGCTCGGGCTGATCGACACGGTGCTGGGGCTGGTGCTGATCACGACCTTCATCAATCTCGGGCTGGCGACCTGGATCATGAAGGGCTTCTTCGACGGGGTGCCGCGGGAGATCGAGGCGATCGCGCTCGTGAACGGCTACAGCCGGCTCTACGCCTTCTGGCATCTGGTGCTACCGATGGTGCGCGGCGGCATGGCCGCGACGGCGGGGTTCTGCTTCATCTTCGCCTGGAACGAGTTCACCTTCTCCTCGGTGCTGGCGACGACGAAGGCGCAGACGCTGCCGGTGAAGATCTCCTCCGCCATGGGGGCGACGGGGATCGAATGGGCGCAGATCTGTGCCGCGGGCGTGGTGCTGGTGGCGCCGGTGGCGGTGTTCTTCTACCTCATCCGCCATTACCTGCTGACCGGCATGACCTTCGGCGTGCTCGGCGCGGCGAGGCGCTGAGGTGGACGCGCGGAGCGATGCGGGCGCGCAGGCCGGCGTGCGGGCGGTGCCGAAGGCGACCTCGGACGGGCTGATCTGCGGGATGTTCCTGGCGCCGACCCTGGCGGTGCTGGCGCTGATGGTGATCTATCCCTTCGCCTCGCTCCTCTACTACAGCACGCTGCGCTTCTCGGTGCTTCGGCCGCTGCAGGGCTCGAAGGAGGTGGGGCTCCTCAACTACACCTCGCTGCTAACGGACGACGCGCTCTGGAGCCGGTTCGTCTTCACCGGGCAATACGTGCTGGCCACGGTGGTGGTGCAGTTCCTGATCGGCATCGCGGTGGCCTATGCGTTCTCGCGCGACTTCCGGGGGCGCGATGTGCTCTTCACCATCGCGCTGTTGCCGATGATGCTCTGCCCCATCGTGGTGGGGTTCCTGTGGCGCTACATGTTCAACTCCGAATGGGGCGTGGTGAACTGGGTCATCGGGCTCGCGGGCTTCGGCAAGGTCGACTGGCTGGGGGTGGCGGACAACGCGCTCTGGGCCGTGGTGATCGCGGATGCCTGGATGTGGACGCCCTTCGTGATCCTGCTCGCCACCGCCGCCTTTCGCGGGGTGCCGAAGGACATTCAGGAGGCGGCGGATGTGGACGGGGCCTCGGCGGCCTACCGGTTCTTCCGCATCACCCTGCCGCTCTCCATGCCGATCCTGCTGATCGCGTTCCTGCTGCGCCTGATCGATGCCTTCAAGCAGTCCGACCTCTTCCTGGCGATGACCGGGGGCGGCCCGGGCTCCGAGACGGAGACGGTATCGTTCCGGCTCTCCAAGATCGCGTTCAGCTATTTCTATACCGGGGACGCCTCGGCGCTGGCGGTGATCCTGCTGGTGATCGTGATCGGGCTCTCGCTGATCCTGGTGCGCCATCTCAACCGCATACGGGAGCGGCGGTGATGGCGCGGGTGACGCTCGAGGCGCTGTCGGTGGTCTTCGACGATGTGCGCGCGGTGGACGGCGTCTCGCTCGATATCGAGGAGGGCGAGTTCATCGTGCTGCTCGGGCCTTCGGGCTGCGGCAAGACCACCACGCTGCGCGCGATCGCCGGCCTGCAGGAGGTGACCGCTGGCTCGATCCGCTTCAACGGCCAGGCGGTGGAGGGGCTGAGCCCGAAGGCGCGCGAGGTGGCGATGGTGTTCCAGTTCGTCGCGCTCTATCCGCATCTGAGCGTGCGCGAGAACATCGCCTTTCCGCTGCGTGCGCGAGGCGAGCGGGGCCGGGCGGTGCGCGAGAAGGTGGAGCGGATCGCGGAGACCTTCGATCTGGCAGGCATGCTGGAGAGCCGGCCGAAGGCGCTGCCGCCGGGGGCCTGGCAGAAGGCGGCCCTGGCGCGGGCACTGGTGCGCGAGCCGCGGGTGCTGCTGCTGGACGAGCCGCTATCGGCCATCGACGAGCGGTTTCGCGAGGAGATGCGCTGGGAACTGCGCCACATCCAGAAGGCGCTCGGCACCACTGCGATCCATGTGACGCACGATCAGCGCGAGGCGATGTCGCTGGCCGACCGGGTGGTGCTGATGCGCGACGGGCGGATCGTGCAGGAGGGCCCGCCGGCGGCGCTCTACGACGACCCCGCCGATCTCTTCACCGCGCATTTCATCGGCTCGCCGAGCATGAACATGCTGGAGGCGGAGCTGGGCGACGGCGCCCTGAGGGTCGCGGGCCAGCGGCTGGCGCTGCCGGAGGGGCGGCTGGCCGGGCTGGCGCGGATCCGCGGGCCGATCACGCTCGGCATCCGGCCCCATCACGTGTCGCTGGCGGCGGCGGGCGTGGAGGGGGCGCTGGCGGCCGAAATCCTCGCCGTGGCACCGTCGGGGCGGGAGCGGGAGGTGGATTTCCGCCTCGGCGATGCGGTGCACAAGGCCGTGGCGGCGGAGGGAGCGGAGGGCAGCGCGGTGCGCCTCGATCCCGAGCGGCTGTTGTTCTTCGGCGCCGATGGCGCCCGGATCCGGGTCTGAGCCGATGGCGGTGCTGGAGGGGATCGGGCTTCGCAAGCGCTTCGGCGGGCAGGTGGCGCTCGACGGGCTGGATCTGGCGCTCGCCGAGGGGGAGGTGCTGGCGCTGCTGGGCCCCACCGGCGCGGGCAAGACCACGACGCTGCGCGCCTTCGCCGGGCTCGAGGCGCTGGATGCCGGCGAGGTGCGGCTCGACGGGCGCGACGTGACCGCCGAGAGCCCGCGGGCGCGCGACCTGGCGGTGGTATTCGAGGGGTTCAACCTGCTCCCGCCCCTCTCGGTCTTCGACAACATCGCCTTTCCGCTGCGCTCGCCCGTTTATCGCGAGCCGGATGCGGAAGTGGGCGCGCGGGTGCGCGCGGCGGCGGCGGATCTGAAGATCGGGCATCTCCTGGAGCGCGGGATCGACCAGCTCTCCGGCGGGGAGCGCCAGCGCGTGGCGATCGCGCGCGC
>JBCBWF010000351.1:0-5248 GCA_039817245.1 Pseudomonadota bacterium
CGTGAGCGACGCGACGATCTCCACCCAGATCAAGCATGCGCGCAAGGCGATCGGCGATATCGGGGCGGCGCAGGAGCTGATCCGCACGATCCACAGCCGCGGCTTCCGCTTTGTCGGCGAGGCGACGCCGATCGTGCCAGCCGAGCCGGTGCGGCCCGCGCCCGAGCTCGGTTCTCAGTCCGAAGCCGTGGCGCCCGGAAGCGCGCCGAGGGATGTGGTCGGCGCCGGCCGGCCCAGCCTCGCGGTTCTGCGCTTTCAGAGTGTGGACCAGGGCGAGCAGAGCCGGCGCCTCGCCGATGCCTTCCCCGCGGAGATGATCTCCAATCTCTCGCGCATCGGCTGGCTGCACATGATCGCGCGCGGTTCCTCATTCCAGTTCGATCCGAGCGCGGCGCTCCCGGAGGAGGTCGGCACGCGGCTCGGGGTGCGCTATCTGGCGACCGGGATGGTGGAGCTCGCCGGCGAGGCGCTCACGATCACGGTCGAGCTTCTCTCCACGCAGGACGGTGCGCTGATCTGGAGCGACCGGTTCGCCTGTTCCCTGCTCGAGGTGCAGATGCGGCGGCGCGAGATCGTGTCCTCGATCATCGCCGCGCTGGAGATCGCGATCCCGGAACATGAGGCGCGGGGCTCGCGCAGGCTCGATGCGAACGAGTTCGATGCCTGGTCGCATTTCCATCTCGGGCTCACGCATCTCTACCGGTTCAATGCCGGGGACAATCTGATGGCCGCGCAGCATTTCGAGGGGGCGGTGCGCGCCGATCCGGATTTTGCGCGCGCCTAAGCGGGGCTCTCCTTCGTGCACTGGCAGACGGCGTTCATGCAGTTCGGCGACGACCGGCGGGTCTCGCTGGACCGCGCGGTGAGTGCTGCCAACCGCGCGCTCGAGATCGACCGCATGGAGCCTTTCGCCGCCTTCAATCTCGGCCGGGCGCGGTGGCTGGAGGGGGATCTGGAGGCGGGGCTCACCTGGATCGGGCGCTCGCTCCAGATCAATCCGAACTCGGCGCATTCGAACTATTGCAGCGGGCTGGTGCAGCTTCTGGCGGGGGCACCGGACGATGGCGGATCGCTCTGCGCCAAGGCGTTGTCGCTGAGCCCGCTCGACCCGCTGAGCTATGCCATGCAGGCGACGCGGGCGATGGCGGCGATGCTGTCGGAGGATTTCGAGGAGGCGCGGCGGATCGCCGATCAGGCGGTGAACGCGCCGGGCGCGCATTTCTACATCGTGATGATCGCCGCGCTCGCGCATGAGCTGGCCGGGGAGCGGCCGGGGGCGGAGCGCTACCGCGACCGCGCGCTCGCGCAGCGCCCGGATGTGGGCGCGGGGCTGTTCTTCCAGGCCTTCCCGTTCCAGCGGCGCGAGCATCGCGAGACCATCGCGGGCGGGTTCCGCCGGCTCGGCCTCGCCTGAGGGCGGGCCTCCAGCGGAATTCCAAGAAACCCCACGCATTCTCCACACAGGCCCCAAGCAGCGCCGGCTGCGATGGGGGAGGGTCTGGCCATCGGAACCCACGGTGGGTTCCCCGCCAAAGGAGGACAGACCCAATGAACCGTTTCCTGCTCGCCGCCGTCGCCGCCATGACTTTCGCCGGGATCCATCCCGGGACCGCCAGCGCCGATCCGATCCGCACGGCAACCGTCAACACGCATCCCTCGCAGGGCGCGGTCACCGAGGTCGCCGGTGCCAACGCCGCGCTCCTGACCCATGAGGACGGCGTCTTCGTGTCCTTCGACACCAACGCGCTGACGCCCGGTCATGTGCACACGCTCTGGCTGGTGGTGATCAACAACCCGGCCGCCTGCTACGACGCCGATGCGGTGGCCGCCGGCACCAAGAAGGCCCCGGAGGACTGCAACAGCCGCGATGTCCTGCTGCGCTCGGACGCGGTGCGCTCCGATGTGGGCTTCGCCGGCGGCGTGATCGTGGGCGAGGACGGCATGGCCCGGTTCGCCTACCACCAGCCCGAAGGCGCGCTGACGGGCGGCTGGTTCGGCGCGGGCCTCGAGCAGTCCGACACCGCCGAGGTGCATCTCGTGGTCAACGACCACGGCCCGCTGATCGCCGGGCGCGAGCGCGCGATGCTCACGAGCTACCGCGACGGCTGCAAGGACGACAGCATTCCGGGCCCGATGCCCGCGGCTGCCCGCGTGGACGGTGCCGCCGGCCCGAATGTCTGCCGCCTGGTGCAGACCGCCGTGTTCAAGCTGCCGAACGAGGCCGGCTGACGCGCGCGCAGGCGGGGGCGTGGCGGCTTCGCGCGCCCCCTCTTCCGTCGTTTCCCCGTTGCCGTTCTGCCTGGAAGGTGCCGACATGATCAGCCTCTCCCCCTCCCTCCGCTGGTCGCACTGCGCCGCGACCGTTCTTGCCCTGAGCGGATCCTCCCTGGCGCTCTCCACCGAGCGGGGCGTGGAGGCCCCGCTGCCGCGGCCGCTGGAGGATGCCGATTTCCTGCATGACGGGCGGCCGCCGGCGGGGCTTGCCGAGCTCGGCCGCGACCTCTTCTTCGACCCCGTCCTCTCCGGCAACCGCAACATCAGCTGCGGCGTGTGCCACGACCCGGCCTTCGGGACCGGCGACGGGCTGGCGCTGGGCATCGGCGAGGGCGGGACCGGCGCGGGGCCCGCGCGCCGGACGACCGAGCCGGTGACGGGGCGGGTGCCCCGCAACGCCCCGGCGCTCTGGAATATCGGCGCGCGCGAGATGCGGGTGATGTTCCATGACGGCAGGCTCGAGTCCTTCGGCGGCGATCCGCTGCGGCTGCGCATCCCCGCCGGCGCGCCGCTGCCGCGCCAGATCGGGAGCGTGCTCGCCGCGCAGGCCTTCTTCCCGGTGACCTCGGCGCTGGAGATGGCCGGCCAGCGGGGCGAGAACGCGGTGGCCGATGCGCTCGTGACCGCCGGGTTCACCGCGGCCTGGGAGGCGATTGCCGGCCGGGTCGCGGCGATCGACGGCTATGCCGGGCGCTTCGAGCGGGCCTTCGAGGATGTCGCCGAGCCGGGCGATATCGCGTATCGCCACATCGCCGAGGCGCTGGCCGCGTTCCAGACCGTTGCCTTCCGCTCCGACGAGAGCGCCTTCGATGCCGCGCTGCGCAGCGGCGATCCCGCGCGCCTCGGGCAGGAGGCCGAGGCGGGCATGGCGCTTTTCTACGGCGAGGCGGGCTGCGCGGTCTGCCATGCGGGGCCGCTGCTGACCGACCATGCGTTCCATGCCATCGCCGTGCCCCAGCTCGGTCCCGGCAAGGGGCATGGCCGGCATGCCGGCTACTGGGAAGCCTCGGGCATCATGGCGTTTCTGGAGGATGAGGGCCGCTACCGGGTGACCGGCGAGCCGGAGGACCGCTTCGCCTTCCGCACGCCCTCGCTGCGCAATGTGGCGGTGACCGGGCCGTGGGGTCATAGCGGGGCCTTCGACAGCCTGGAGGCCATGGTGCGGCACCATCTCGACGCCGTGGCCTCGCTCGAGACCTTCCGGGCGGAGACGGTCGCCCTGCCGCCGCTGGAGCGGGTGATCGACCAGCTCGGCGCGGCGACCGCGAGCGGCTATTCCGCGCTGGAGGGGGACACGCTCGCGCGCTTCACGCTGCGCGACGGCTGGGTGCAGCACTCGGACGCGCTGCGCGCGCGGATCGCGCGGGCGAGCACGCTTGAGCCGGTCGCGCTCGAGGATGCGCAGGTCGCCCAGATCGTCGCGTTCCTGGAGACGCTGACGGACCGCGCCGCGCTCCGACGTGCCGCGGAGATCCCGGCCGAGGTGCCCTCCGGCCTGCCGGTGCAGCCGCGGCCGGCGGAGCGGCCCGGGCATTGATGGGGCATTGATGGGGCATTGATGGGGCATTGATCCGGGATCGGCCGGGGGCGCGCTCCCGGCCGGGGCGTCATGCCTCCAGCCGGATCGGGAAGCGGGCGCGGATCGCGCGGTCGACCGCTGCCGGGATGTGGTCGGGGGCCGGCGCGGCGAGGAGCTCGGCGGTGCGCTGGCGGGCCCGGGCCAGCAGGTCCCTATCGTCGGCCGCGGCCCATTCCTGCGGGGTCCGCCGGTCGGCCAGGGCCGGGTAGAAATAGTCCGACAGCATGCGCCCCAGGGTCTGGTCGTGGCCGAGGAAGTGGCCGGGCCCGCCGACGCAGGTCTCGCGGATGGTCTCCAGCGACAGCGTCTCCTCGGTGACCTCGAAGCCGCGCGTGGCGCGCAGCACCGAGCCGATCATGTCGTTGTCGAGCACGAAGCTTTCCAGCGAGCAGCCGAGGAGCGAGCCGTACATGCCGGCGGCCTCGTAGATCAGGTTGGCGCCGGCCAGGGCCGAGAGGATCTCGGTGTAGCCCTTCTCGTAGCCGGCCTGGAAGTCCGGCATCTTCGAATCGGTCATGCCCGCGCTCACGGCGCAGGGGATGTCGTAGAACTGGGCCATCTGGGCGCAGGCGGCCATCAGGAGGCCCTGCTCGGCCGAGCCGCCGGACATGGCACCGGTGCGCAGATCGCTGACGAAGGGCAGCGCGCCGAAGGTTGCGGGATGCCCGGGGGCGAGGAGGTTCACATAGACGAGCCCGGCCAGCACCTCCGCGGTCTGCTGGGCGACGGCGCCGGCGAGCGGGGCGGGGCTGGTGGCCCCGGCCTGCCCGGCCGAGACCAGCTTCAGCGGGATGCCGTGGCGCGCCGCGCATTCGATCACGCCCAGCGCCTCTTCCGCGAAGGTGAGCGGGGGCACGACGAAGCAGGTGGAGACGCAGACGGGCGGGCGCGCGCGGAGCGCCTCCGCCCCGCCGGCCAGGAGATGCAGCATCTCCACCGCCTCCTCCATCACCGCCGCCGAGCCGAAGGAGGTGCCCACCGGCTTCGCGGTGCCCCGGAGGCAGGCATAGAGGGTGTTGAGGTCCATCTCGCGCGGATCCTCGATATCCCGCGCCACCACGGTGCGCTGGAACATGTGGATATTGGGCAGGGCGTCGCTGAGGCGGGCCATGTCGTAGAGATCGCGCAGGGTCGAGTCGCGGATCGTACCGGTCTCGCTGTCCACGATATGCACGGCGGCGCCGGAGGTGCCGAGATGGATGCGCGTGCCGGAGGGGTCGATCGCGTGCTCCGGGCGCTGGCCGTGGAGCGCGAAGCCGCGCCCGGCGCGGGCGATGCAGGCGCGCACCAGTTCGGGTGGCAGCAGGAGCCGGCCGTCCCCGGTGACGCGCCCGCCGGCGACGGTGACGGTTTCGATGCAGGGCGGCGTGGCGCCCTTCAGGCCGATCTCGTCGA
>JBCBWF010000607.1:0-2242 GCA_039817245.1 Pseudomonadota bacterium
CCCTTTCGGAGGGCTCGCCGTCGACCGAATGGGGATCGCCGCCCTGGATCTTGAAGCCGGGGATCACGCGATGGAACTTCGTGCCGTCGTACTCGCCACCGCGCGCCTTGGCGAGGAAGTTCTCCGTGTGGTCCGGGGCTTCATGATCCAGGGCGGCGATCCCCTTTCGGTCGACGGCGAGCCCTCCGAATGGGGAACCGGCGGTGGAGATGTGACCCAGCCCCAAGAGTTCAGCGAGCTGGCACACTTCCGCGGCTACCTGGCATCGGCCAAGCGTGGCGGCCAGACCGAGAGCTCGACCTACCAGTTCTACATCACGGTCGGAGAGCCCCACCACCTCAACAACCAGCACACCGTGTTCGGCGAAGTTCTGGAGGGCATGGCAGTGGCCGATCAGATTGTCGGCGGCGAGATTGAGGAAGGCACCGCCGACCGCCCGGCCAACCCGGTGGTGATCGAGTCGGCAGTAGTCACCACCGATTGAGAGGCTGAGAAAAAATCGCGCTGCCCTGCCGACTTGCCGCTCAGGTGCCGTCTGGTTCAACCGCTAACGCGGTTGAGACCCCGGGAGTGAGAGTCTTTCTCACTCCCTGACCACCGCGGCACACTTGTTCGAGGCCGGCGTCCGCGCATCTCGCGGGCGCCGGCCTCGATGTGTTCTCGGCGAGCCACACGTCCGAGGACTGCCTGCGTCCAAGGCCTGAGCGAAGCCCCGAGGCCTCGCAGGGAAGGGCCCCTGCCCCCCTAGCTCACAAGACCGACCCCAACGGCCAGTCGACTGGTAGTGGCGCATCACAGGCGATGGGGGATCGGATCGATCGGGCGCCACGAGGACCCACTCTGCCTGCAAACCGCCTGGGGTCGCTCTTGGTCAGGCCCTGTCCGGACAACACAAAGCACTTGGACGCGGGGACTTCCGCCGGCCTGCAGCGGCACCAGAGCCGTGCACCCGCAATCCGAGCGGAAGGACGCAGTGAGCTGCCGGCGCCACTGTTTCCGACGGCTCTGCGGCCCAACCGCCCGCCGGAAACAGCCTCGTCGATCCCGAGCCTCCTTTGCCAACGGTACGGCGTGGCGGGCTGGCGAGGGGCGGCCAACAGGAGCCCAGGCGGTTTGCTCTGCTTGGGTGAGCATCCCAGAGCGATGAGGGCGGTCTACCGCGTGGAGCTCCGAAACCCGCTCAGGCCTGTGCCGCGCGCCCACCCGACGTCACGTAACGAGCTCCGCAGCAACCCGGAGTCGACCTCTACAGGCGATCTCTGGGGGCGATCGCCTCGACGATTCGTTCGAGCTCGGAGTGATCCGCGAACTCGATCGAGATCGAGCCTGAGCCCCCATCCGCGGTTTTGAGCATCACCTTTGTCGCAAGAGCATTCCTGAGCCGGCTCTCGAGCGTTCGGACCCACGCCGGGGCACCTTCAGGCTCGATTGTCTCGAGCGACGCCTCGCTCGCCTCTTGGCCCCTGGGGCGCCCTTCGACCGGCGCCGACGAGGTCACGGATTCGGCGCCATTTGCCTCCCGGACTCGATCCTCCACATCACGGACGCTGAGCCCGTCCTGGACGATCTGATCGGCCAACTCGATTCGATCGCCCTCTTCCGCCAGCCCGAGCAGAGCCCTCGCGTGGCCCATCGAAAGAGCACCGCGCGCAACCATGTGCTGGATCGGCTCGGCAAGATCCAGGAGCCGCAAGTGGTTCGTCACCGTCGATCTCTTGAGGCCGACACGCTCGGCCACCGCTGATTGCGTCATGCGGAGGTCGTCGATCATCCGGCGGAATCCAAGAGCCCGCTCGATGGGATCGAGGTCCTCACGCTGGAGGTTCTCCACCAAAGCCAGCTCGAGCATCTCGGCATCGGTGGCGGACTCCCGGATGACTGCCGGGATCTGCTTCAGACCCGCACCCTTGGCCGCCCGCCAGCGACGCTCTCCGGCAATCAGCTCATATCGATTGCCATCTCGGCGCAATGCAACCGGCTGGAGAACTCCGTGGGTCCGGATACTCTCGCGCAGCTCGGAGAGCGCCGTCTCATCGAAGAACTTCCGCGGCTGGAATCGATTCGGCTCGATCAAGTCGACGGCAATCATCTCCGGAGCACTCTGTGCTTCCGTCTTCGGGGGGAGGAGCGAACCAAGCCCGCGGCCCAAGCGCTTTTCGGTGACCATGGATGGAGTGGAGGTTCCACGTGGAACAATTGATGTTGTGGCGAGCTGGGTCCTGTTGGGCCGCGATCCCGCGAG
>JBCBWF010000624.1:0-2070 GCA_039817245.1 Pseudomonadota bacterium
CCCCCCCCCCGGGGGGGCGCGGGCGCCCCGGCGCCCCCCGGCCCTCTCTTGGGGTTTTACCTTGGCGCCCACCCCCCCCCCGGGGGCGGCCCCCCCCCCGATTCCGGTTGGGAGGAGGCTGGTCGAGGGGCGGGCGGGGAGGCGGCCTGCGCCCTCTGCCCGGGCCCTCAGCCCGGTCAGCGGCCGATCAGCGGTTATCGACCTCGACATAGTTGCGCTGGGGCGCGCCCTTGTAGAGCTGGCGGGGGCGGCCGATCTTCTGGGTCGGGTCCTCGATCATCTCCTTCCACTGCGCGATCCAGCCCACCGTGCGCGACAGGGCGAAGATCGGCGTGAACATCGAGGTCGGGAAGCCCATCGCCTCCAGGATGATGCCCGAGTAGAAGTCCACATTCGGGTAGAGCTTCTTCTCGATGAAGAACGGATCCTCGAGCGCCACCTTCTCCAGCGCCTTGGCCACCTGCAGCGTCGGGTTGTTGACCACGCCGAGCAGATCCAGCACCTCGGCCGCGGTCTCCTGCATCACCTTCGCGCGCGGGTCGTAGTTCTTGTAGACGCGGTGGCCGAAGCCCATGAGGCGGAAGGGATCGTCGCGGTCCTTGGCGCGCTTGACGTATTCGCCCACCCGCTCGACCGAGCCGATCTCGCGCAGCATCTCGAGGCAGGCCTGGTTCGCGCCGCCATGCGCGGGGCCCCATAGGCAGGCGACGCCGGCGGCGATGCAGGCAAACGGATTGGCCGCCGAGGAGCCCGCCAGCCGCACCGTCGAGGTCGACGCGTTCTGCTCGTGATCCGCATGCAGCGTCATGATCCGGTCCATCGCACGGGCGAGCACCGGGTCGACCACATATTCCTCGCAGGGCACCGCGAAGCACATATGCAGGAAATTCGACGCGTAATCGAGGTCGTTGCGCGGATAGATGAAGGGCTGGCCGATCGAATACTTGTAGGCCCAGGCCGCGATCGTCGGCATCTTGGCGACGAGCCGGATCGAGGCGACCTCGCGCTGCCAGGGATCGGTGATATCCGTGCTGTCGTGATAGAAGGCCGACATCGCGCCGACGACGCCGCACATGATCGCCATGGGATGGGCGTCGCGCCGGAAGCCGCGGAAGAAGTTCACCATCTGCTCGTGCAGCATGGTGTGGCGCGTCACGCGGTGTTCGAAATCCTCGATCTGCGCGGTGGTCGGCAGTTCGCCATAGAGCAGCAGATAGCAGACCTCGAGAAAGTGGCTCTTCTCCGCGAGCTGGTCGATCGGGTAGCCGCGATAGAGAAGCTCGCCCACATCGCCGTCGATATAGGTGATCGAGCTCTCGCAGGAGCCGGTGGAGGTGAAGCCCGGATCGTAGGTGAAGACGCCGAGCTCGGCATAGAGCTTGCGGATATCGACCACCGAGGGGCCGTGGACGCCGTCATAGATCGGCATCTCGAGCGTCTTGCCGTCGACCGTGATGGTGGCTGTGCGCGTTGTCGTATCGGGCATGGTTCTCCCCTTCCCAGAGCGGCGGCCCGCATGCGCCGGCGGGCGCGCAGGTCCGGCCAGAGGCGTCCCGTCCGGTTCTCCGGCTCGGGGTCATCCGTATCGCGGAAGCTTACTCCGCAGCGTCGGCGATCCGGGCGAGCGTTTCGTCGCGGCCAAGGGTGACCATCACGTCAAAGACGCCTGGGCTCACGGCCCGCCCGGTCAGCGCTGCGCGAAGCGGCTGCGCGACCTTTCCGAGCTTCAGCCCCTCGTTCTCCGCGAAGGTGCGCGCCGCATCTTCCAGCGCCTCGGTCTGCCACGCGCTAGCATTTTGCAGATGCGGCGTCAAACGCGCGAGGAGTGCGCCGGCCTCTCCGGAGAGGAGCTTGGCGGCCTTCTCGTCCGGCTCCAGCGGGCGATCCGCGAGAATATAGTAAGCGAGATCAATAAGTTCCACGAGCGTCTTGGCCCGCTCTTTCAGTCCGGGCAGGGCGGATTTCAACAGCGCGTGACGCTCCGGCGTGAGCGCGACATTGCGCAGCGCACAAAAATCCTCGACCTCGGCGAGCAGGGCCGCGTCGTCCATCGCGCGGATATGCTGGCCG
>JBCBWF010000468.1:0-3893 GCA_039817245.1 Pseudomonadota bacterium
CATCTCAGCGGCCGCTCCCACCCACGTCATTGTGTGCCGATGCATGAGAACATAATATGAACAAGTGAGGCGCTGTGAGGGTGTCGCAGAAAAACTTTGACGCTCACCTGCCATTCACTGTGCTCCGCACACGATGACGTGGGAGGGAGCGGCCGCAACCGAAGATTTGTCAGAGGCCGCAGACATGGGCCCGGGCGCGTTGCGTGAGCCGGCGCTTGCCGGCCGGGCCCGATCCGGGACTCTGAGGGATGGTCAAGGAGGTCCCGGGTCAAGCCCGGGACGCAGTTGGCAGGCGTCGCTGCGAGACTGCGCGGAAAGCGGCTCGCGGACAGCCGGTCGTCAGTTGAGCCGCTGCTCCACCGCGCCGATCGCCTCGCCGACGAGTCGCTCGTCGGTCTCGCCAGTGATTCGGCCCCGCATCACCTCCGCCGCCGCGTCGACGGCGATCGCGATGGCGCGGTCCTTCACTTCCTTCACCGCCGTCGCCTCGGCCAGCGCGATCTGCTCCTCGGCCGCGCGCAGGCGCCGCTCGATCGAGAGGGCCAGATCCGCCTTCGCCTTCTCTGCGGCGCGCTCCGCCTCGGCCTTGGCATGGGCGATGATCTCTTCCGCCTGGCCATCCACCTCCGAGCGGCGGCGCTCGAACTCGGCGAAGGTGCGCTGGGCCTCCTCGCGAAGACGGCGCGCCTCGTCCAGTTCGTGGCGGATGCGGTCTGCGCGCGCGTCGAGCTGGCTGCCCAGGAGCTTGTGCACCCCCGCATACCAGAGCACGCCGACGAAGATCAGGAAGCTGACGAGGACGACGAAATTGCTGTCGAGCAGAAGCGACATGGGGTTCTCCTCAGAGCCTGGCCTTGACGGCGCTCTCGGCGGCGGCGCTGTCCGCAGCCTCGGGCAGCAGCTTTTGCAGGAGCGCTGTCACCGTGTCGGTCGCGACGGTGGAGACACTCGCATCGGCCTCCGCGCGGATCTCGGCGATGCGCGTCTCCGAGGCCGCCGTGCGCTCGGCGATCTGGGCATCGGCCTTGGCCATCGCCTCGTCTACCTGAGCCTGGATCTGGGCGCGGGTCTCGGCCGCGATGGCCTGGGCCTTGGCGCGCGCCTCGGCGAGGGCGCGGTCATAGGCCGCCTCCGCCTCCGCGGCCTTGGCCCGGAAATCTTCCGCCCGGTCGAGATCGTCCGCGATCGCGTCCGCGCGTTCCTCGAGAATGCCGGAGATGCGCGGCAGCGCGATCCGGTTCAGGAGTTGGTAGAGCAGCACGAGGGCCACGGCCGCCCAGATGATCTGGCTCGGCCAGGTGTTGAAATCGAGCTGCGGTAGGCCGCTCGAGCCGTGTTCCATCGCCTCGACGGCTTGCTCGGTCGCCATGGTGCTGCACTCCGTATGGATGGACGAGCGCCGGGCGCGGGCCCGGCGCTCCTGTCGTCAGCCCCCGGGCCGCAAGCCTCGGGGTGAGGCGGGCGAAGCGCCCGCCCGGGCGCCGATCAGACCGCGAAAAGCAGCAGGAACGCGACCACGAGGCCGAAGATGCCGAGCGCTTCGGCGAAGGCCATGCCGATGAAGAGCGTCGCGGTCTGCTCCTTGGCAGCGGCCGGGTTGCGCAGCGCGCCGGCGAGGAAGTTGCCCGCCACGTGGCCCACGCCGATACCGGCGCCGGCCATCGCGAAGCAGGCGAGGCCCGCGCCGATATACTTGCCCATCTCGGCGATATCACCTTCCATCTCGTCTCTCCTTGGCTGGATAGGGTGTGTTCAGGTGTTCGGAGGTTGCGCGCGCGGAGCGGCCCGTGCGCTGCGGGATTTCTGCGGGGTCAGTGCATGTGCAGTGCATCGTGGAGATACACGCAGGTGAGCACGGCGAAGATGTAGGCCTGGATGAACGCGACCAGAAGCTCGAACGCCGTGAGCCCCACCATCGCGCCGAGCGGCAGAATTGCGAGCGGGCCGAGCCCGCCAGCGATGCACATGGCGAAGAGGCCGGCGAACACCTTCAACACCGCATGGCCTGCGAGCATGTTCGCGCCAAGACGGATGGAGTGGCTGACCGGGCGCACGAAATAGGAGATCAGCTCGATCACACAGAGGATCGGGCGCAGCCAGCCCGGCGCCTCCGCCGGCCAGAAGAAGCTGAGAAAGTGCATCCCGTGCTTCATGAAGCCGATCACCGTCACGGTGATGAAGACCGAGAGCGCGAGGAACGCGGTCACCGCGATATGCGAGGTCGGCGTGAACGAGCCCGGGATCATGCCGAGGACGTTGCAGAACAGCACGAATGTGAAGACCGTGAAGATGTAGGGGAAATACTTCATGGCGCCTTCGCCGCCCACTTCCTCCACCATCTGGCGCACGAAGCCGTACATCAGCTCGGCGACCGACTGGATCCGTGTGGGCACCAGCGCGCGGCCGGAAGTGCCCCAGATCGTCACGAGCGCGATCGCGCCGACGCTGATGGCCATCCATGCGGTGGAGTTGCTGACCGTGAGCACGCCCATGTGACCGTCGCCGCCGAAGAGCGGCTTGATCAGGAACTGGTCCATCGGGTGGATGTAGGACTCTTCGCTCGCCACAGTCAGTCCTCGCTCTTCGCCTCGCCCTGGCCGCGGGCGCCCGCGCCGGGGGTTTCCGCATCGCCGTTGCCCGACCTCTTATTCATCTCTTCTGCAGTGCGCAACATCACGCGTACTCCTGCGGCAAAACCGAACATCCCGAAGACCAGGAGAAAGGCTGGCAGGGTGCCCAGAAGCGTGTCGACGCCGTAGCCGATGGCGCCGCCGATTGCGATGCCGACGACGAGCTCGATCACCATGCGGAAGGCGAGTTCCCAGCCGCGGGCAGCCCCTTTCAGGCTTCCGGGCGGCTTGGGGGCGTGCGCGGCCTTGGCGGCCTCGATGCGCGATCCGAGATCGTCGAGCGCGGCCTCTCGCCGATGTCGATCGGCCATGGGCGGCCTCTTTCGCGCTGCGGAAAACCGGGTGTGGGAATTCCGGGTTGGACCGGGACGAACGCTATGGAGCGGCCCTCCGGCTGTCAAGCGAGGTGGCCTGCCCGTGCCGCTCCAGGCTCCCGCCCGCCCACCCCGCCTGGAGCGGCACGGGCAGCGCGTTGCGCGTCAGGCGTCCACCAGCGCGGCGGCCGCGGCAAGATCGACGGAGACGAGCTGGCTCACGCCGCGCTCCACCATGGTCACGCCGTAGAGCCGGTCCATCCGGCTCATGGTGAGCGGGTGGTGCGTGATCACGAGAAACCGCGTATCGGTCTCGCGGCGCATCCGGTCCAGAAGCGCGCAGAACCGCGCCACGTTGCTGTCGTCGAGCGGCGCATCCACCTCGTCGAGCACGCAGATCGGCGAGGGCTGGCAGAGAAACACTGCGAGGATCAGCGAGAGCGCGGTCAGCGTCTGCTCGCCGCCGGACAGGAGCGACAGGCTGGAGAGCTTCTTGCCCGGCGGCTGGCAGAGGATCTCGAGCCCCGCCTCCAGCGGGTCGTCGTCCTCGACCATCACCAGCCGCGCCTCGCCGCCCTCGAACAGCCGGCGGAAGAGCTGGGCGAAGGCGGTGTTCACGGCCTCGAAGGCGGTGGTGAGGCGCTGGCGGCCCTCGCGATTGAGCGCGCCCACCCCGGCGCGCAGCTTGGCGATCGCGCCCTCGAGATCCGCCTTCTCGGCCTCCAGCGCCTCGCGCTCGGTGCGGAGCGCGGCGGCATCCTCCTCGGCGCGCAGGTTGACGGCGCCGAGCGCATCGCGCGCCCGCGTCAGCCGCTGGATCTCGGCCTCGAGCGCCTTGAGATCGCCCCGCCCGGCCGCCTCGGTCGCGCGGTCCTCGGGCTCGGCGTCGGCGTCGGCGGCTTCGGGTGCCGGCAGGGCGGCCAGGGCCGCCTCCGCTTCCGCTGCGGCG
>JBCBWF010000669.1:0-1679 GCA_039817245.1 Pseudomonadota bacterium
CTTTGGCATAGCCGGCTCAGCCCGGATTGTCGACGCACGGGCCGGGTCGGGGACCTGTGCGCCCGGCCGCGGGGCCGCGCGATCTCTTCGCGATGAGGGCCGAGTTGCGCTCGAGGCCGGGAATGACCAGAGCCGGTGCGGGGCGGATGCAAGAAGGCGCGCCTGCGTATTGGCGCAGGACCGGCCCTGCACTGCGGGTCTGGCGGCCGGATGCTCCATGCTATGACAGCGAAATCAGAGCGTTGCCCCGAAAATCAGAGCGATGCCCAGCGATGTGCCGGCATGCGGGGCCCGGTCCGCCCCCTGCCGCCCCGGCTGGACGGCCGCGCGGCCCGGCGGGGGCGGCAGCGCCGGGGCCGCTTGGGCAAGGTCGAGCCCGGGTGTCCCGTCGGGCGCGGCGACGGACGAGGCGCTCCGCGGCCCCGGAGAGAGCCCGCCGATGCCCGATATTCACCCAACGTTCGCACGACTCGCACAACCATGACGTGGGCGGGTGCGGGCGCGGAAGGGTTTCGGGCGCTCCAAAGGGTGCCGCGTGCCGCGGCGCCATCCGCCCAGCGGGTCGGCTCCGTCATCCCGGTCCTGGCATGTCGGGCCGACCCGCTGCGCGCGCTGTTGTTCCGGCTCAACCTCACTCGACGAACGGCCCGGCTGCCGCCGCACGCATCCGTCCCGGTCGAACCACTAGGGCGCCGCGCGGTCGCGGAGGATGTGGAGAGGGACCGGCGCGGTGCGGCCCTTGACCTGCTGGGCGCGCAGGGCGGTGGTGGGCAGGTCCGGCGGCAGGCGCTCGGCCACCGCGTCGGAGATGAGGAGCGTCTCGCCCACGCTCTTGCATGCGTCCTGGATGCGGCTTGCGACATTCACCGCATCGCCGATCACCGTGTATTCGAGGCGGTTGGGGCTGCCCACATTGCCGGCCACCACGCTGCCGTAGTGGATGCCGATGCCGTGGCGGATGGGCGGCTGGCCGCGGCCGGCGCGCGCGGCGTTGAGCGCGCCGAGCGCTGCGTCCATCGCCAGCGCCGCGCGCACCGCGCGTTCGGCATCGTCCGCCCGGCCCTCGGGCGTGCCGAAGGTCACCATGATCCCGTCGCCCGTGAACTTGTCGATGGTGCCGTCGAAGGCGAAGACCTGCTCGACCATGCGGCCCTGATAGTCGGAGAGGAGCGCCATGATCTCCGCCGGCGGCAGCGCCTCGGTGAGCGATGTGAAGTCCCGGATATCGGTGAACATCACGGCCACCTCCTGCGAGCGGCCGCCGATGCCGGTGCGCCGCTCCGCATCGGCCGTGATCTGCGCGACGATCCCCGGCGAGAAGTAGCGGCTGAGCTGGGCGTTGGCGACGTCGAGGCGCACGCCTTCGAGGATGGTGCGCCGCGCGACGCGGGTGAGATGGGCGAGCGCCAGGCCCGCGACGGCGATCGCGATGCAGGCGCTTGCGACGAGATCGGGGCTGAGCGCGGGGCCGAGCGCCGCCTGCGCATAGTCCGCCGTGAGCCGGGTGCGCGGATCCGCGAGCGCGAAGGCGAGGAGGCCGAGCTGCACCGCGATGCCCCCGGCGGCGACCACCAGCGGATAGAGCGGCTGGATCCCGATGGCGTTGAGCACCACGAGGACCAGCGTGATCTCAGCGATCATCGTCTTCAGCATATAGGCGGGCGGGACCGCCGCGCCGC
>JBCBWF010000340.1:0-5398 GCA_039817245.1 Pseudomonadota bacterium
GAGGACGCCTCCATCGCCGCATGGCTGCACCCCTTCGCCTCCAGCCGCTCCAGCAGCGCATGCAGCGTGATCGGCTCCGGCGTCGTATGCGCCAGCGGCTCGGTGAAATCCGCCCCGCCGGGCGCGCGCCCCGCCACCCCGGTGGTGCCGAGGCTCGCCGCCGCCAGCCCGCCCGAGGCCCAGATCGCGCGCAGGAAATGCGCCGTCGAGGTCTTCCCGTTGGTCCCGGTCACCGCGGCCATCACGTCGGGCTGCGCGCCGTAGAAGGCCGCGGCCAGCCGCGCCAGCGCGCCCCGCGGCGTCTCGGTGGTGAAGACAGGCACCGGCTGCGGCCCCGCCCGCGCGGCCCCCTCCGGCGTCGCCAGCACGGCCACCGCACCCGCCGCCACCGCATCGCCGATGAAGGCCGCACCGTCCAGCGTCGTGCCCGGCATCGCGGCGAAGAGGGTGCCCGGCCGCACCGTCCGGCTGTCCACCGCCAGCGCTTCCACCGGCGCATCGCCCGCACCTGCCCCCCCGAACGCGCCCGAGAGAAGCCCCAGCGCGCCGAGGCTCCGCGCGCCCGCAGCCCTCATCGCGGCACACCGGCCGGCAGCGCCTCGCCCGGCATCTCGATCTCGCGCTCGCGCGGCGCCATGCCCAGGATCGGCGCGATCCGGCGCACCGCCGCCGCCACCGCGGGCGCCGCGGTCCGGCTCGCCTGCCGGCTCGGCCGCCGGCCGGAACGGTCCGTCGGCTCGTCCATCGACACCACCAGCACGTATTCCGGCCGCGAGACCGGGAACACCGAGGCAAAGGTCGCGATCGTGCGCGTGTGGTCGTAGCCCCGCCCGTTCTCGCGCGGCTTGTCCGCCGTGCCGGTCTTGCCGCCGATCTCGTAGCCCTCCACCGCCGCGCGCCGCCCGGTCCCGTCGGTCACCACGAGGCGCAGCATATCCAGCACCCGGCGCGCCGTGCGTTCGGAGAAGACACGCTCCGCCTCGCGCTCCACACCGCCCTTCACGAGCGTCGGGCGTACCCGCATCCCGCCATTGCCGAGCGTCGCGTAGGCCGCGGCCAGATGCATCGGCGAGACCGCGATGCCATGCCCGAAGGACACCGTCAGCGTCGAGATCTCGCGCCATTTCGGCGGCCAGAGCGGGTCCACCCGCGGCGCCTCGGCCAGCTCGATCGGCACCGGCTCGCCGAAACCGAGCTTCCTCAGATCCGCCTGCAGCCCGGCCGCCGTCACCATCCGCGCGATCCGCCCGGTGCCCACATTCGAGGATTTGCGGATGATATCCGTCACCGTCGCCGGCGAGCGCAGGGGATGATCGTCATTGATCCGCTGGCGGCCCACCCGCAGCGGGCCGCGCGTGTCGATCAGCGTCTGCGGCGCCACCAGCCCGCGCTCCAGCGCCATCGCCACCGTCAGCGGCTTGAAGACCGAGCCGAGCTCGTAGAGCCCCTGCACCGCGCGGTTGAAACGCGGGCTCTTGCCGGCCGCACGGTCCGGCGCGCGCCGCGGCCGGTTGGGGTCGAAATCCGGCAGCGAGACCAAAGCGATCACCTCGCCGGTCTGCACCCGCATCAGCACCCCGGCGGCGCCGATCGCCGAGGTCCGCCGCCGCTCGGTCTCCAGCACATCGCGCAGCGCCGCCTGCACGCTCAGATCGAGCGACAGCGCCAGCGGCTCGCCGGAAAGCGCGGGATCGCTCAGCCGACGGTCGAAGAACCGCTCCACCCCGCCCTGTCCGCGCAGCGCCGCATAGCGCACCGCCTCGCGCTCGGCCTGCACGCCGCCCACCACATGCGCCACCTCCGGGCCCGGCGGATAGAGCCGCAGATCGCGCGCGCCGAACAGCAGCCCCGGATTGCCGAGATCCTGGATCGCCGCCTTCTGGCGCGGGGTGATCGGCCGCTTGATCCACACGAATTTCCGCCGCGAGGTCAGCAGGGCCAGGATCTCGTCCGCCTCCATATCCGGCAGGATCTCGCCCAGCCGCGCCGCCGTCTCCACCGGGCTCAGCACATCGGAGGGATGCGCATAGAGCGACCAGGCCGGCAGATTGGCCGCGATCAGCCGGCCCGCGCGGTCCGTGATCGCCCCGCGCACGGGCTCTGCCGGGCTGGTGGCGCCCAGCCGCGGCTCCACGGGATCGGAGAGCGCCATCCAGGCCATCCGCCCCGCCACCGCCGCGTAGAACAAGAGAAACGCCAGGATCAGCAACATCAGCCGCCAGTCATGCCGCGCATTGGCCTCGGCGCGCGGCGGCTCCGGCGCGCGGGCGGTCAGGCGGCGATGGATGGGGGCGGCGAAATCGGTCACTGCTCCGCCTCGTCGAAGAACAGGAATGCGGCACCGCTGCGCCGCGGCGCCGCGGCCTCCTCGTCGAGCACGGGCAGAAGCCCGGCCGGCAGCTCCGGCGGCGGCGCGGGCGCATCCGCATGCTGGCCGAGAATCGAGGCCGCCGCGGCCATCAGCGCCGCCTCCAGCGGGTCGGCCCCCTCATGCGGCGGGAACGGCACTTCGGAGGCGCGCTTGAACTGCTCCGGCGCCAGCGGCTCCAGCCCCAGCTCCCTGCCATGCGCCGCCACCAGCCGCGCCAGCCGGTCCGGCGCGTTGAGATAGGCCCATTCCACGCGCAGCACCTGCACCTCCTCGCGCGTCGTCGCGATCTCGGCGCGCAGCCGCGAGACCTCCCGCAGCGCGTTGGCCGTGCGGTAGTTCACCCCGTAGGCCCAGGCCGCGATGCCGAGGATCGCCAGGATCGAGAGGCCGAATGCCGTGCGGTTCATGTCCGCTCCCCCGCCAACCGTGCCGCGCGCCGCGCGAAATCTGCCGCCACCGGCGCCTCGGGCAGGCCGAGCAGCGCGTCGTCGAGCGCGGCCTCCAGCGCCGGCGCCTCCGTGCGCCGCGCCGCGCGCAGCCGCGCCGAGCGCGCGCGCGGGTTCGCCGCCAGCTCCGCCTCGCCGGCCTCGCCCGCCCGCGCCGGGCGCTCCCAGCGCGGCACCACCGCGGCCTCCGCCGGCGCATGGCGCGAGCCCTGCCCCGCGCGCCCCGAGCCATGCTGCAGGAAGCGCTTCACGATCCGGTCTTCAAGCGAATGGAAGGTCACCACCGCCAGCCGCCCGCCCGGCGCCAGCACCCGCTCTGCCGCATGCAGCGCGCGCACGAGCTGGCCGAGCTCGTCATTCACCGCGATCCGCAGCGCCTGGAAACTCCGCGTGGCCGGATGGAGCTGCCCCGGCCGCGGCGCCGGCAGCACGCCCGCCACACAGGCCGCAAGCTGCCCCGTCCGCTCGAAGGCCGCCTCCGCGCGCGTCGCGATCACCGCCCGCGCGATCCGCCGCGCCTGGCGCTCCTCGCCGTAAGCGCGCAGGATCGCGACCAGCTCCGCCTCCTCGGCGGTGTTCACGATATCGGCCGCGTTCGGCCCCGTGCGGCCCATCCGCATATCCAGCGGCCCGTCCTGCTGAAACGAGAAGCCCCGCTCCGCGCGGTCGAGCTGCATGGACGACACGCCGATATCGAGCACGACGCCCTCCACCCGCGTCTCGTCCCCGCCGAGCGTCCGGCCGGGCGTCCCGTCCCTCCCGAGCACCTCGGCCACCACCGCGTCCAGCCGGTCGAACGGGCTCTCCACGAGCACCAGCCGCCCCTCCGCCTCCAGCTCGAGCCCCGCGCCGAGCGCCAGCGCCGTCGGATCCCGGTCGATCCCGATCACCCGCGCGGCGCCCCCGTCCAGGATCGCCCGGCTGTAGCCGCCCGCGCCGAAGGTCGCGTCCACGACCACCGCGCCCTCCAGCGGCGCTAGCGCCTCCAGCACCTCGCCGAGCAGCACGGGCACATGCGGCGCGCCCGCCTCCCCGGGAGGAACCGGGAGCGCCATCAATGCAGCCTCCCCAGATTGAGCCCCGCCAGCGCGCTCCGCCCGCGGCTCTCGCTGTCGGCCGCGCGCTCGGCCTGCCATGCCGGCGAGCGCAGCTCGAAGCGGTCCCCGAGTCCGATGATCACGATTTCCTTGGCGATCCCGATGCTGTCGCGCAGCGCCTGGGGCAGCACGAACCGCCCCGCCTCGTCGAGCTCCAGATACGCCGCGCGCCCCATCACGCGCTCCAGCATCAGCGCGCGCTCGGCCTCGTCCACCTCGGCCTCCTCGATGCGCGCGCAAACCGCGTCGAAGCCGGGCTCGGAGAACACCACATGCGCGCGGTCATGGGTCATCTGCGGCACGAGATACACGCCCGGGCTCTCCAGGTCGCGCAGCACCTTGCGAAACAGCGCCGGCATCGCCACACGGCCGCGCTGTTCCACCTTGTGCTCATGCGTGCCCGCGAACCGCCGCGCCATCGCCCGCGCCAACCCCCTGCCCGTCGTCCTGCCCGTCGCCTCGGGTCGCGGCGCTCCCACAGCGCCGGATCCCCTCCTCCGAAACGGGAAAGGGCGGATCGCGCCTTCCGGCTAGACGATCCGCCCGACCCCTCGTCCGTCATGTGCCGGCTGCCTGTTCTTGGCCTGCTCTGCCTCGCCAGCCCGACGCGCCGCGTCTCGCGGTTCTCTGCTCGCCCCGCCGCGCCGCCCGCTCTCTTTGATCCGGGGGCAGTCGCTGCTGAGCACACAGTCTTTATGCGCGTCGAATTCTGGTCTGGCAAGCCATTTTCCTCCACAATGCCCCCATGTACGCATATTGTTCTCATAAAAGCGCATCCAATGAAAGATACGACCACCACAGCGCCCCCAATTCGCGACGGATCGACCGGAATTCGAGGCAAATCGGCCCCAGCTGCGGGCTGCGAATCTCTCGCAATGCACGCAATCGGGGGCGGAGTGGGGGGTGCGGGCGGTGTGTAAGCCGGGTTCTGTCCCGCACGCGGAGCACGCTCCGGCGCGGGGATGGCCATTCATCTGAGGGCCACGGTCGCCCGTGGCCTCCTGCGGTCAACCCGGATGGCGGGCCAGGGCCGCCCCGGCGCGCGCGCCGTGCCATCCCTTTTCGACCTTGCTCCCGGTGGGGCTTGCCGTGCCGCCGCCGTTGCCGGAGGCGCGGTGGGCTCTTACCCCACCGTTTCACCCTTGCCCGACCGGTCGCCCGGGCGGGCGGTCTGTTCTCTGTGGCGCTTTCCCTGAAGCCTGCGGCGAGCCGCCGGCCCCGCCGGGCGTTACCCGGCACCGTTTCCCTGTGGAGCCCGGACTTTCCTCACCGGCCGGGGCCGGCGCGGCCATCCCACCGCCCGCTCCGGTGGATTGGGGCGCCGCGCCGCATGTGTCAAGCGCCCCGCCGCTTCCCCGGCAGCCTGACCGCAACCGAACGCAATCCGGATCCCGGCGGCCAGCGGCCAGCGGCCAGCGGCCAGCTGCCAGCGGCCAGCGGCCAGCGGCCAGCGGCCAGCGGCCAGCGGCCAGGGGCCAGCGGCC
>JBCBWF010000038.1:0-22318 GCA_039817245.1 Pseudomonadota bacterium
CCGGATTGGTCTTCTTTGCCTGGGCGTTCCAGCGCTGGATGATCTCCTCGCGCGTCATGCCGGGCTTGGCGGGGTCGGAACTCTGCGCGCTGGCGGCATCGGCCGCGAGCGCTGCGATCAGGCCGAGCGCGAACGCCCCGGCCAGCCGCCGGCCGGGGAGCGGCCGCGAGGGGGCGGGGGTCGCGAACGGCGCCGGCACGTCGGTGAGTGACATCGTGGGACCATCCATTGCGATACGATCTCGGTTTCTCAGGGTCTTCCGCGAGACATCAACCTGCGGAGCCATGCTGCCGGTGTCTGTAAGATTCGTCACCAAGCTTTGAAGCTGTGCCGAAATGGCCATGAGCCTCCGCGTCGCTGTGACCATCGAGCCGGTTCTTGTTGCCGTGAGCCCACAACCCTTGCGGGCTGCGGACCATAGGGAACTTTCCCGATTCCGACGCTGAAACGATCTGTTAACGTTTGGTCGCTCACTTCTTGTTGAACGCGTTTTGCAGGTCGCGGCCACAAGCGACGGCAAGTGAACCGAGGGACCGATATGCGAGTTTCCACCACCGGCGGCGCGCTGAGCGCCATCGCCCTTGCCGCGGTTCTTGGCGCGCCTGCGCTGTCCGGGGCGCAGGAGATCACCCAGAACACCGCGCAGAGCCAGATGTCGTCGAGCATCGCGACCGTGTGCCCGCCGATCAACGACGCCGCGGCGATGCCGGGCGCGCCGGATGACAGCGTGGAGCTGGCCGCGATCTGTACCGCGATGACCGGCACCGCCTTCATCGTGCGCGATCAGGACGGCGTGGTGCTGACGGAGTATGACGACACGATCGACCTGCTCACCGACATGGGGCTGATCGATGCGGTGGAGGATGCGCGCTTTCTGAACGAGGACGGCAGCGAGCTCTCCGCGGAGGAGTTCTTCGCGATCACCCAGCAGATCGCGGGCGAGGAGGCGCAGACGGCGCAGTCCATCGTGGGCGAGCTGAGCGCCGGTGCGATCGCGGCGGTGACGGCCCGGATGTCGGCGCTGCGCGCGGGGCAGGGCTCGGGCGGGATCGCCATGCAGTTCTCGCCGGGGGTGAACGCGGCGGTGGCGGGCACGTCGGGCCGGCAGACCACGAAGACGGATGCGCAGGGGCTGCGCGCGACCAGCAGCTCGCAGCTCTCGGACGCGTTTCTCGGCCGCTTCGGCGTGTTCGTGACCGGCGATGTGGATTTCGGCTCGAAGGACGAGACCGCCGAGGCGGACGGGTTCGACTTCACCTCGCCCGGGCTGACGGTGGGTGTGGACTACCGGGTGACGGACAATGCGGTGGTGGGCCTCGCCTTCACCTACGACCATACGAATGTGGAGTTCGACAGCACGGTGAACTCGGCCTCGGGCCAGGAGCTGGACAGCGATGCGTTCCTGGCCTCGCTCTACGGGACGGTGGCGATCACCGATGCGCTCTATGTCGAGGGCCTGGTGAGCGGCGGCTTCGCAACGCATGACAGCACGCGGCGCGTGGTGATCGACGCGGTGGCCGGCAACGGCGTGGGCCCGATCGACCGGACGGCGGATGCGGACTACGACAGCAGCCAGTTCAGCCTGCTGATCGGTGGCGGCTACGATGTGCAGCTGGGGACCGCGACGATCACCCCGATCGGGCAGTTCGAATATATCCATTCGAGCATCGATGGCGCGACCGAGAGCGGGGCGGGTGGGCTCGATCTGCAGTATTCCGACCAGGATGTGGACAGTGCGACGACGCAGATCGGCGTGCAGGCGACCTATCCGATCAGCACGAGCTTCGGGATCGTGGCGCCCTATGCGCGCGGGCTCTGGATCCATGAGTTCCTGAACGACAATGACGGCGCGATCGTGCAGTACGCCGACGATATCACGAGCGTGAACGGAGCGCCGGCCTCGCAGTTCACGCTTGTGACCGAGGAGACGGACCGGAATTACGGCGTGCTGACCGGCGGTGTGACGGTGACGCTGCCGAACGGGATGGTCGCCTTCGTGGAGGGCGGCGGCGTGGTTGGGCTGAAGAACTTCGACATCTTCAGCGTCGGCGCGGGACTGCGCTTCACCTTCTGAGCGTGTGTGGCGGCGTGCCGACGGTGTGAGGGGGCGTGGGTGATGCGCAACTGCGCTCGCGCCCTCCCACGACAGGTTTTGCGCGATCTCATGAACATCGCGTGCACTCTTCCCGATCGGAGTGTGAACCGATCCGCGCCGCCGCGTTCATGAAATGTTCGTGAGATGCTGCCCAGAATGACGTGGGAGGGAGCGGCCGCAGAGACCTTCAGACGGGAGCGCGCAGTGAGATCCGGGGCGCAGGCGCAGCAGCGTACCGGTGCATGCGGTCCGGTGCGTCCGATCCGGCGCATGCGATCCGGTGCATCCGACCTGGGGCGCGCGGCCGTAGCAGTGACGTCTGTCGTTTTCGCTTTCGCCCGCTCTGTGGCATGCTCCTGCGTGAACTCTTGATGAAGGTGATCCCGATGTGCCCCGAGTCCCTCCGGCGCCCGGCTGAGCGGCGCGCGTTACGGCCCGTCGTCGCGCTGCGGCGGCTGACGCTCCTCTCCCTCCTGGCGCTGGCCGGCTGCCAGACCGGCGGGAGCGGCGGCGAGGCGCCCGCCACCGCCGCGATCGCGGATCTGCCGACCGGGGTGGAGATCGGACCCGAGGATCTCTTCATCGTGGATTGCCTGTTGCCCGGCCAGGCGCGCCGGCTCGGCACCCGGCTCACCTATGTGGCCGCGCGCAAGGCCATCAAGGTGCCGGCCTATGACTGCGCGCGCCGGGGCGGCGAATATGTGCTGCCAGGGCAGGACGGGCGGCAGGCCGCGCTCGCGCAATGGCTGCCCTCGGCCACGGCGGGTGATGCGGAGGCGCAGACCTTCGTCGGCGAGATCTATGAGCGCGGCGTGGAGATGCAGCCCGATTTCGCCGAGGCGGCGGTCTGGTACGAGAAGGCAGCGGCGCAGGGGAACACGCGCGCGCTCGTGAACCTCGCCGCCCTTTACGAGACCGGAAGCGGTGTCACCAAGAACCGCAACCGCGCGGCCGAGCTCTATGCGGAGGCGGCGGGGCTCGATCGCGCGACCTTCGAGGCGGCGCGGGCCGATGCGGCGCCGGCCCGGGCGCCGGTCGTGCTGGCGGCCGCCCCTGCGGTGGATCCGGCGGTGGAGGCGCAGAACCGCGCGCTCCGCGCCGAGCTGGCGGAGACGCGCGGCGAGCTGACGGCCGCGCAGGCGCGGATCGACCGGCTCGGCGAGCGCAGCGCCGAGGCGCAGGCGCGCGCGGTGAAGCTCGAGCGCGAGCGCGCGGCGCTGGTGGCGAAGCTCGAGACGAGCCCGCCGCCGACCCGCGTGGCGCGGGCCGAGCCGGCTGCCCCCGCGCCTGTGCCTGCGCCCGTGGCGCCGGCCGAGGCGCCGGCCGCGGCCGTGGCACCCGTGGTGGCGGCTGCGCCCGTGACTGCGCCTGCGACCGCGCCTGCGCCGAGCGGGATCTCGGAGGCCGAGGCGGAGGCACTGCGTGTCGCGCTCGCCGAGAAGGACGCCCAGCTCGCGGCCGAGCGGCGCGAGGCGGAGGCGCTGCAGACCCAGCTCGTCGCCGTGCAGGCACAGGCGGAACAGCGCGTGGGCCAGGCGGAGGCCGCGCTTTCCGCCGCCGAGCCCGCCGCCGAGAAGGATGCCGAGATCGAAGCGCTGCGCTCGGCGCTCGCGGACTCGCGGCGCGACCTGCAGGACCGCGAGGCGCAGGTCACCGATCTCATCGATCGCGAGCGCGCCGCGGCGGCCGAGCTCGAGCGCCTGCGCGCCGACCGGCTGCGGCTGGCCGAGAAGCTCGAGACCGTGAATGACGGCAGCGCCGACAACGCCGCCGCCGTGACCGCGCTGAGCGCGGAAGTGGCCGTGCAGGACCGAAAGCTCGCCGAGAGCGCCAACCAGATCGCACTCTTGCAGGCGGAGATCGAGGCGGTGCGCGCCGCCAGCGCGCGCGAGCTCGCCGAGGCGCAGGAAACCGCGAACGCGCTGATCGCGCGGAGCGAGCGCGATCGTGCGGCGCTGGAGGGCAGCCTGGCGACGGCCGAGACCCAGGTGGCGACGCTGGAGAGCGAGCTCGACGAGAGCCGCTCCTCGCTCGCCGCGCAGGAGACCGAGATCGCCTTTCTGCGCACCGATCTGAAGGCGCTGCAGAGCCGCACCGCGGCGCAGCCCGCCGGTCCCTCGCCCGAGCAGAGCGCGCTGGTGGCCGAACTCGAGCGCCAGATCGCGGCGCGAGAGCGCGAGCTTGCCGCGCGCAATGCCGAGATCGACGCGCTGAATTCGGAGCTCGAGGAGGTGCGCGACAGCGTGCGCGTGAGCTCGCGCGGGACCGGCGGCGCGGCGCTGCCCACGGCGGCCGCGGCGGAGGCCGATGTGGGCCAGCAGGTCGCGCAGTTCCTGGCCGAGACGCGGGTGCTCTTCGGCAACTTCCACGCGCTTCTGATCGGCAACACCAAGCATGCGCTGCTGCCCGACCTGGAGACGCCGGCGCGCGATGTAAACCGCATCGCCGCTATCCTGCGCGACCGCTACGGCTTCAAGGTGGAAGTGCTGCTGGACGCGACGCGCTACCAGATCATGACTGCGGTCAACAAATACTACAGGACATTGAACGAGAACGACAATTTCCTGCTCTACTATGCCGGGCACGGCGAGATCGACGAGGTCAACAAGCGCGGCCACTGGCTGCCGGTGGATGCGGAGCCGGACAACCGGGCCAACTGGCTCTCGGTGCAGAGCATCACCGATCAGCTCGCGGGCATGAATGTGCGCAAGGCGATCGTCATCGCGGATAGCTGCTATTCGGGGATCCTGACGCGCGCCTCGATCACCCGGCTGCGCCCGGGGATGAGCGAGACCGGCATGAAGCAGTTCCTCCTGACCATGTCGGAGAAGCGCAGCCGGATGGTGCTGAGCTCGGGCGGGGTGCGCCCGGTGCTCGATGGCGGCGGGGCGGGCGGGCATTCGGTGTTCGCGCGCGCCTTCATCGATGCGCTGGCGGGCAATTCGGAGATCATCGAGGGCTTCGAGCTCTACCGCGAGGTGGCGCAGCGGGTGACGGAGGCGGCCGCGCGGCTCTCGGTGGAGCAGACGCCGGAATACGCGCCTATGCGGTTTGCCGGCCACGAGTCGGGCGATTTCTTCTTCATCCCGCGCTCGGCGATCTGAGCATGCAGGCGCGGGGCCGGGGGCTGGCACGGGGCTCGGGGCTGGCGCGGGGCCGGATCTGGGAGCTGGCCGCGCTGCTGGCGGTGCTCGGTGCATGGGAGGCGGGCGCCTGCGAGGAGATCCGCTTCGCGCCGGGCACGAGTTCGGCGGAGATCCGCGGGCTGGCGCCGGCCGATGAGGTGATCTGCTACCAGATGCGGACCGGTGCCGGGCAGCGCGCCTTTCTCGAGGTGCGCGAGGGACGGAACACGGTGTTCTCGGTGGAGGGACTGGCGGATGCGCAGGATCGCTACCGCTTCACCACGCGCGGCGGGGTGCAGCGGATCTTCGTGAGCCAGCTCTTCCGCGCGGTGGCGGCGGAGCCCTTCCGGCTGTTCGTGCAGGTCGAGGCCGCGGCGGCGCGGCAGGCGGAGGGCGGCGACTGGAAGGTGACCAGCGGCAATGGCCGGGTGCGCGCCATCGCGGGGAATGCGCGCCGGGGCAGCGCGCAGCTGACGGTGAGCTGTTCGCGCGCGCGGGGCCTCCAGGTCTTTTTCGAGGCGCCGGAGCAGGCGGGGCTGCCGCGGGGCAATGGCGCGGTGGGTCAGGCGCGCTTGGCGATCTCCGGCAAGCGGGGGGAGCGGCATTTTCCGGTCGAGCTTCGCCGGATCGATGGTAGCGACCAGTACTGGGAGGTGCTGACGCGGCTCGATCGCGGGTTTCTCGACGATTTCGCTGCGGGCGCGCGGATCCGGCTGATCGGGCCCGCGGGTGCGGAGGCGGCGGGCTTCGGCCTGCGCGGCAGCGCCCGTGCGCGGGCGGCCATGGAGATGCAGTGCGGGCTTTGAGCGGGCGGGGCGGGCGGGGGCATGGCGCGCCGGGTGCGTCGCTGGTGTTTGACCGAATATGCGCCCGCGCCCACCCACGTCAGTGTGGTCACAGAGTATCGAACATTTAGTGAACATTTGGGGTGCGCTGTTTTCGGGATGGAAGCCGCGCGATGTGTGCGGGCCTCACGATCTGCGCTGTTTTGGTCGGGACGATCTGCGCGCCCGATATGCCGGCTTCCTTGTAGCGCCGGCCGCCAGTCCACTGGCCCTGTTGGCGCCGTTCGACGGGCCGGCTGCCTTGTGTGTCTTCATCCTGAGTGGTACCGGCTATAGTCTACAGCCTTTCGCGGCGAGGGCTCGAGGGATCAACCTGCCCGCGGCGGGCCGACGGCTTGGGGAGAGCGTAAGGCGGTATGGAAGGGCAACGGGTCCAGCGTCCTTGCCGGTCGCAAGTCGCCGGGTTTGCTTGGGTGACGGCAGGCCGTGCGGCGTCCGATGCCACCGGAGTTCCGGCACCGTGATGTCGAACTTCGGATAAAACGCCGAGCCGGACTAATCGTTCATGCTCCGTTCACGCAACTCGACCCATAATGACGTGGGTGGGAGCGGCCGCGGACGGGAATCCAGAGAGACTGCGCCCCGGGCGTCGCGGGGGCGTCATGGGAATGCGTTCGCAGTGACATGGGCTCTGGGTAGGACCGCGCCGTCCATCCCCCAGAAGGAGAGAGCCGATGAGAGCTGCCACCCTGTCGCTCGCCCTCGCCCTGGCCGCGAGCACCGCCCTCGCCGCCGGCACCGCCATGGCCGAGCAGACCAAGTTCACCGCCACGCTGAAGGGCCACGCCTTCATCCCCGCCGCCACCTTCGCGGTGCCGCCGGCGGATGCGCCGCGCGGCTTCACCGTCTCCGGCCGCTTCACCACCAAGGACAATGCGCGCACCGAGGCGCTCTATTCGGTCGAGGGCCGCACCTGGATCGGCGCCAAGGACGCGCCCAAGCGCGCCACCGGCCTCTCGCTGCCCTTCGTCGGCCAGCCCATCCAGGGCTTCTCTGGCGTCAAGTATATCGGCGAGGGCGTGTACTGGGCGCTGTCCGACAACGGCTTCGGCAACAAGGTGAATTCGCCCGATGCCATGCTGATGGCGCACAAGCTCCGCCCCGACTGGGAGAGCGGCCGGGTCGAGATCATCGAGACCGTCTTCCTCTCCGACCCCGACGGCGTGCTGCCCTTCCGCCTGGCCACCGAGTTCACCGAGGCGCGGTATCTCACGGGCGCCGATTTCGACATCGAATCGATCCAGCCCGTGGGCGACCAGCTCTGGTTCGGCGACGAGTTCGGCCCCTATCTCTTCGCCACCGACCTGCAGGGCCGCGTCACTTTCATCACCGAGACCAAGCTCGGCGACCGGGTGCTGCGCTCGCCCGACCATCCGGGCCTGAAGCTCCCGAACCTGCCCGAGACCGTGACCTTCGATGTGCGTCGCTCGCGCGGCTTCGAGGGCATGGCGCAGTCGCCGGACGGCGCCACGCTCTACCCGCTGATCGAGGGGCCGATCTGGGATGCCGAGGCCGGCGCGGTCGAGATGACCGATGGCAAGGAGTATCTGCGCCTGCTCGAATTCGATGTCGCGAGCCAGAGCTGGACGGGGCGCAACTGGACCTATCCGCTCGAGGTGAACGGCAACAATATCGGCGATTTCAACATGATCTCCGAGACCCGCGGCCTCGTGATCGAGCGCGACGGCGGCGAGGGCGTGCCGGAGCTCGCCTGCCCGCAGGGCACCTCGGGGCTCGACTGCTTCTACAAGCCCGCCGCCTTCAAGCGCGTCTATCTGATCGAGCTCGGCGAGCCGGGCACACCGGTTGCCAAGCTCGGCTATGTGGACCTGATGGATATCGAGGATCCGGACGGCGTGGCGCGCATCGGCGGTCAGGACGGCAAGTTCACCTTCCCGTTCGTGACCATCGAGGATGTCGATATGGTCGATGCCAGCCACATCATCGTCGGCAACGACAACAACCTGCCCTTCTCCACGGGCCGCACCATCGGCGCGCCGGATATGAACGAGTGGATCCTGCTCGAGGTCGGCGACATGCTGAAGTGATCCTGCGCCGACAGGATTGCGGAGGGGCCGGCATGCCGGCCCCTTTTCCGTTGCGCGGCTCCGGATGCGCCCGGCCTGACAGCGGCAGATCACCGCGACGTGCCATGTTGACCGAATTGTCAAACGTCGGAGCGTTCTGATAAAAGACTGACGGGGACAGTCGATCGATTTGAGAACGCGGCACGCCGCGGGAGAGAACGCGATATGGGGACGCGCAGGCTGACGGACCGGGTGAGCGCACCGCTCATGTCCCTGATGCGCGGTCTGGCCCGCCCCGCTCCCGCCGCCGCGTTAACGTCCTCATGGGCCGGTTCGGGGCATAGTGCTGCGGCTCCGTCGCCGACGCATGGGAACAGCATGGAAAACAGCACGGAGGCGCTCGGCGCATTCGATGGCGAGGCGCTGGACAGCCTTCTGAGAGAGCACCAGATCCTGCTGGAGACGGTCGAGCAGAGCCCGGTCCATTTCTGCGTCTACGACTGGAAGGATCGCCTCATCGCCTGGAACAAGGCGTATGAGCAGAACTATCCCAATGCCTTCGCAGCGCTGCGCGAGAAGCTGGATGCGCGCGAGGCGACCTATGCCGACATCATGCGCCACGAGCTGTCGCTCAAACTGCCGGAAGACGAAGTGGAGGCGGAGGTGGCGCGCCGCGTGGCGTTTCAGGCCAAGGCCCAGGGCGAGCCGGTGGTGCGCGAATACGGTGGCCATACGCTGCGCATCCACAAATACCGCCTGCCCTCCGGCGCCGTGGCGGGGCTTGCGGTCGACATCACCGATCTGAAGGAGCGCGAGCGCGAGCTTTCGCAGGCGCGCCGCGCGGCGGAGCGGAGCGAGGCGGCCAAGACCCGCTTTCTCGCCAATATGAGCCACGAGCTGCGCACCCCGGTCAACGGGATCATGGGGCTTGCGAGCGTGCTCGCCGAGAAGGACATGCCGGACGAGCAGCGCGCGATCGTGCGCACGATCGAGAACTCCGCCGAGGCGCTGCTCGCGACGATCAACGAGGTGCTGGACTTCTCCAAGATCGATGCCGGCAAGCTCGAGATCGTGCCCGAGCCCTTCAATCTGCGCCAGCTTGCGCGGGAGGTGGTGGACCTTGTCACGCCCTCTGCGTCGCGCAAGGGGCTGGAGCTGGTGCTGAGCTATCCGCCGGGCGAGCCGAGCGTGTTCGTGGGCGATACGCTGCGCATCCGCCAGTGCCTCCTGAACCTGGTGGGCAACGCGGTGAAATTCACCGAGGCGGGCTCGGTGCGGATCGCGATCGCGGCCGCGCCCTGCGGCGAGGTGACGATCGAGGTGGCCGATACCGGGATCGGCATCGCGCCGGAGGATCTGGCGCAGATCTTCCTCGCCTTCGAGCAGGTGAACACGCGCGCGGCGCGGCGCTTCGACGGCACGGGGCTCGGGCTCGCGATCACGCGCAGCCTGGTGGAGCTGATGAACGGGCGCATCGCGGTGGCCTCGGAGCTCGGGCGCGGCTCCACCTTCACCATCGGGCTGCCGCTCGATCCCGCCGCGCCGGAGGAGACGAAGCCCCGGCAGGCTCCGGGCCCGGTGGCGACCGACGGGCTCGCGCGGCTGCGGGTGCTGCTGGCGGAGGACAACGCCACCAACCGGCTGGTGGTGGAGAAGATGCTGGGCGCGCATCTGGACGAACTCCTTGTGGCGCGGGACGGGGGCGAGGCGGTGGAGCGCTACCGCGCCGAGGCGCCCGATCTCGTGCTGATGGATCTCTCCATGCCGGTGCTGAGCGGGCTGGAGGCGGCGGGCGAGATCCGCAGGCTCGAGGCGGAGACGGGACGCGCGCGGGTGCCGATGATCGCGCTCACCGCCAACGCCATGGCCGAGGACCGCGAGGCCTGCCTCGCCGCCGGCATGGACGACTTCCTCACCAAACCCCTCCGCAAGGCCGACCTCGTCAACATCGTCAGCCGCCACGCTCCGCCGGCCTGAGGGCGCGCGGGGCACGGGGCGCAGGGCACGGGGCGCAGGGCACGGGGCACGGGGCGCCCGGATGCAGGGGCGCTGCCTTTGCGCGGATGATCCGCCGGGCCGCGGCGCGGCGGCCGGCCTCCTTGAGCCCGGCGCCGATCTCCGAGAGGGTTTCTCCCGGGGCACGCCTGAGGCGGATGCTCGGCGGGCCGGTGCGCAGGGCCCCTCGGCTCGGGGGCATGGGGGCTCGGGAGGAGGCCGCGATGAAGGTGACGATCAGTCAGTTGCGGATCTTGGAGGCGGTGGCGCGGACGCGGAGCTTTTCGAAGGCGGCGAAGGAGTTGGGGATCACGCAACCCTCGGTGTCGACGCAGCTGCGTGCGCTGGAGAAGCAGAGCCGCGCGCAGCTTCTGGTGCGCAACGGGCATGATATCCGGCCGAGCCGGCTCGCGCGCATGGCGCTGCCGAAAGTGCGCGCGCTGGTCAGCCTGGCGGAGGAGGTGGAGGGGCTGCTGCGCGAGCAGGAGGCGCTTGGCAGCGGGCTCCTGCGGGTGGGCTACTCCACCTATCAGTATGCGATGCCGACGATCTCGCGCTTTATGGCGCGCTATCCGGGGATCAAGATCGAGGCGCGGTCGATGGCGTCGCTGGATCTGCTGGACCTGCTCGACCGCGGCGAGATCGATGCGGCCTTCGTCACCGCACAGGAGGCGCCGGAAGGGCTCTGCTCGGCCAAGCTCTTCACCTGCGATATCGTGCTGATGCTGCCGGCGGATCACGCGCTGGCGGGTCGCGGGGAGGCGGACTGGCACGAGATCGAGGCGCTGCCGCTGATCCGGCGCGAGCGGACCTCGAGCACGCGGATCCTTTTCGACCGCGCGGCCGCGCGCGCGGGCGTGAAGCTCAGCACGGTGCTCGATCTCGGCTCGTGGGGGTCGCTGCGCGCGGCGGTGGAGGCCGGGATCGGCGGCTGCGTGGCGCTGCGCGGCGAGGTGGAGCCGAACGACCGGGTATCCGTGCTGACGATCCGCGATCCCGCCCTCTGGGCCTCCCATTTCGTGGCCTGTGCGAGCGAGATGCGGGAGGTCGCTGCGGTCGATGCGCTTTTCCGCGAAGCGGAAGAGGTGTCCGAGGGGTGTGAATGAACTGTGACAGGCGGCCACAATATAGCGTATAGCTATAATTAACCCTAATTCATAAAACCGACATTCAGCCCCGCTAACCCGGTCCGAAAGAATGACGTGATCGGGAGACCAGCATGAAGAGATTCGCGCGCACCGCCCTTCTTTCGGGAGCGGCTACGTTCCTCATGGCCGCCGCCGCTGCGGCCGCCTGCCCGCCGGCGACCGTGGAGGACATGAAGGGCCTCTCCTCGGCCTATCCGCAGCAGTTCGAGCTGGCCGAGTTCCAGACCGCCGGCTCCTGCGAGCTGGCCTTCTCGGAGAACCCGGAGATCGGCGCGCTGAACGGGCGCATCCTCGGCAATGGCGATCTGCCGGCGGTGGCGGAGCGCCTGCCGGCCGAGCCGCTGGTGGTGGCGCCCTATGGCGCGATCGGCCAGTATGGCGGCGTGATCACCGGGCTCTCGAAGGGCACGGAATCCGGCACCTCCGACCTTCTCTCGGTGCGCCATGTGAACTTCGTGCGCTACGCGGACGACCTGAAGACCGTGGTGCCGAACGTGGCCAAGGCCTGGTCCTGGAACGACAGCTACACCGAGCTGACCATCACGCTGCGCGAGGGCCACAAATGGTCCGACGGCGCGCCCTTCACGGCCGAGGACGTGGTCTTCTGGCACAACGACATGATCCTGAACCCGGATGTCTACGACAAGACGCCGGATCGCTGGCTGTTCGCCGGCGAGCCCGCCAAGGTCGAGGCGCTGGATGCGATCACGGTGAAGTTCACCTTCCCGGTGCCGACGCCGGGCATCATGAACCGCTTTGCGGTGGATTACGGCCAGCCCTTCCAGCCCAAGCACTTCCTCGGCAAGTTCATGCCGAAGCACAATCCGAAGGCGGATGAGGAAGCGCAGGCGCTGGGCTTTGCCAACGGTGCCGAGGCGGTGGACTTCTACTATGGCGGCTCGGACTGGAAGGACGTGCCCTCGCCGCTCCTGAAGGATGCGGAGAAGGCCGCGGCGATCGGCACGGCGGTGGTGCCGACGCTGGAGAGCCACATCGTGGTGGAGGAGACCGCGGAGGGCCGCAAGCTCGTCGCCAACCCCTATTTCCACATGGTCGACACCACCGGCCAGCAGCTGCCCTACATTCCGGAGATCGTCGAGACCTATATCGGCGACAAGGAAGTCCAGAACCTCAAGATCATGAATGGCGAGGTGGTCTGGAAGCAGCAGGCGGTGTTCCTCGAGGACTTCCCGCTGCTCAAGGACAACGAGAGCAAGGGCGAGTACACGATTCAGTTCGCGCCGACCTTTGGCGAGAACGTCTTCTACTCGTTCAACCGGACCCATAAGGATCCGGTGCTGCGCGAGATCTTCAACGACATCCGGTTCAACCGGGCGATGTCGCTGGCGATGAACCGCGGGGAGATGAACGAGATCGTCTATCTCGGCCAGGGCACCCCGATGCAGGGCGTGCCGGCGGAGCCGAAGACCGTGTCCTTCGTGACCGAGGAGCACCTGAACCGCGACATCGCCTACGATGTGGAGCAGGCCAAGGCGCTGCTGGCGGAGATGGGCCTGACGGACAGCGACGGCGACGGCACGCTGGAGCGCCCGGACGGCAAGCCGCTGGTGATCCGCCTCGTCTACTCGAGCCAGGGCGCGCCGGTGAAGATGCAGGAGCTGGTGCGCGACTACTGGTCGGCCGTGGGCGTGCGCACGGACCTGAAGGAGGTGACCTCCGACGAGTACCGCGCCTCGGGCAACAACAACGACCTCGACCTCACGGTCTGGAAGTATGACGGCAATGCCGGCCCGACCATCAGCCAGGACGTGACCGTGTTCGTGCCGCCCTTCGGCGACTTCTTCAACCCGGGCACCGGTGCGGAGTGGGCCTCCTGGAAGAAGACCGACGGGGCCGAGGGCACGGAGCCGCCGGAAGACATCAAGAAGCTCTGGGAGCTCGGCGAGCAATTCATCCAGGTGGAGTTCGGTTCGGAGGAGTCGAACCGGATCGGCCGCGAGATCGTCGATATCCACGTGGACAACATGCTGAAGATCGGCACGGTCGGCGACATCGTGGCGCCGTTCCTCTTCCGCAACGACCTGCAGAACGTGAAGCCGATCACGGCGAAGACCTACGACTTCTACTGGGTCTACCCGTATCGGCCGCAGCAGTGGTTCCTGTCGTCCAAGTAAGCCTGATGCGCTGACGCCTCTCCCCCGGCCGGGGGAGGGGCCTTCTTCCCGCCTGCTGTCACGGCCGAGGAGGGCGCCATGCTGCGTTTCACGATCGAACGCTTCATCGGCATGATCGTCACGATGTTCTTCGTCTCGATCATGGTGTTCGTGATCATGGAGCTGCCGCCGGGCGACTACGCGGACCGCTACGCCTTCCGCAAGTATTCCGGCACCGGCGTGAACGTGACCGAGGCGGATATCGAGGCGATCCGGCGCGAGCTGGGCCTCGATAAGCCGATGATGCTGCGGTACTTCGACTGGATCGGCGGGATCGTGCTGCGGGGCGATTTCGGCCAGGCCTTCGCGTTCGAGACCTCGGTGGTGAAGGTGATCGGGGACAAGGGGTGGCTGACGCTGGGCATCCTCTTCGTCACGTTGATCATCACCTATCTCGTCTCCATCCCCGTCGGCATCTATGCGGCGGTGCGCCGGGGCTCGGGGGCGGATTACGGGCTGACGGTGTTCTCCTATCTCGGGCTCGCGCTGCCGAACTTCCTGCTGGCGCTGATCCTGCTCTACTTCGCGAACAAGTGGTTCGACGCGGATATCGGGGGGCTCTTCTCGGCGGAGTATGCGGATGCGCCGTGGTCGCTCGGCAAGGTCTGGGACCTGATCGCGCATCTCTGGCTGCCGGCCTTCGTGCTGGCCTGGTCGGCGGTGGCCTATCAGCTGCAGACCGTGCGCGCGACGATGTCGGACGAGCTCAACAAGCTCTCCGTGATGGCGGCGCGGGCGCGCGGGGTGCCGGAGACGAAGCTCCTCATCAAGTATCCCGCGCGGCTCGCCATCAACCCGGTGGTCTCGACCATCGGGTTCGACGTGAACCGGATCTTCTCGGAGCTGCCCATCGTGGCGGTCGTGCTGGGGCTGACGGAGCTCGGGGAGCTCCTGCTGCGCGCCTATCTCGACCTCGACATGTATGTGGCCGGCGCGATCCTGCTGCTCCTCACCTTCATGATCGTGTTCATGAATTTCCTGTCGGATCTGCTGCTCGCCTGGCTCGATCCGCGGATCAAGCTGGGAGGCTGAGCGATGACCACGACCACGGAGCCCCCCCGGAACGATCAGGACGGGGATGACCAGAAGCCGGGGATGAGCCGGAAGGAGGCGCGCGCGGCGGAGCGCGAGCGCCAGCGGCTGCTGCGCTACTACTCGGCCTCGCAATGGACGCTGATCTGGTGGCGCTTCCGGCGCCATCGCGCGGCCATGGTGGCGGCGGGCCTCCTGATGTTCATGGCGCTGATGGGGGTGTTCGCGGAGTTCGTCGCACCCTACGGGCCGACCACGCGGGATACGAAGTATCTGGACGGCGCGCCGCAGATCCCGATGTTCTGCGACCAGAACGGGTGCTCGGCCCAACCCTTCATCCATGGTGTGAAGACTGAGCGCGATCCCGTTACCCTGCGGGCAATTTCTGTGCCCGACCCGGAGACACGGGTCTATGTGGAGTTCCTCGCCGAGGGCGAGGAGGTGCGGGTTCTGGGGCTCTTCCCGACGAAGACGCATCTCTTCGGCCTCTCCGACCCGGAGGCGAAGCTGCATATCTGGGGAACGGACGATCTGGGGCGGGATGTGTTCTCGCGCACGATCTATGCGACGCGCACCTCGCTCTCCATCGGCGTGCTGGGGGTGCTGATCTCCTTCGTGCTGGCGCTCGCCATCGGCGGGGTGGCCGGCTATTTCGGCGGGCGCATCGACGGGGTGATCCAGCGGGTGACGGAGATCATCCGCGTGGTGCCGATCATCCCGCTCTATATGGGCCTGGCGGCGGCCATGCCGAAGGAGTGGTCGACCACCGAGGTCTATTTCGCGATGACCCTGATCCTGGGGCTCTTCGGCTGGCCGACGCTCGCGCGGCGCATACGCTCGCAGCTCCTGTCCATCCGAAATGAGGATTACGTGGTGGCCGCGCGGCTGGCCGGCGCACGGCCGCGGCGGATCATCTCGCAGCACATGCTGCCGAGCTTCACGAGCTTCATCATCGTCGATCTGGTGATCTCGTTTCCGTACATGATCCTGTCGGAGACGGCGCTGTCCTTCGTGGGGCTGGGGCTGAGGCCGCCGACGGTGAGCTGGGGGGTGCTGCTGCAGCAGGCGCAGTCGATCCGCGCGATCGAGCAGACGCCGTGGCTGTTCATCCCGGCGGTGTTCGTGGTGGTGGCTGTGCTGGCCTTCACGGTGATCGGCGACGGGCTGCGCGATGCGGCCGATCCTTACTCGGAGACCAAGTGATGGCGGATGAGGGCGAGACCGGGCGAATGCTGACGGTCGAGAACCTCTCCATCGGCTTTCGCACCGATGAGGGGCGGATCGATCCGGTGCAGGGGGTGAGCTTCTCGGTGGACCGGGGGCGGACGCTGGGGCTGGTGGGCGAGTCCGGTTCCGGCAAGTCGATCTCCACCAAGGCGCTGATGCAGCTTCTGCCGGGCACCGCGATCCTCGGCGAGGAGACGCGCATGCGCTACCGCGCCAAGGACGGGCGCGAGGTGGCGGTCGAGACGCTGGGGCGCACGGGCGAGGAGATCCGGCGGCTGCGCGGCGGGGAGATCGGCATGATCTTCCAGGAGCCCATGGCCTCCTTCAGCCCGGTCTACACCATCGGCAACCAGATGATGGAGGCGATCCGGCTCCATCGCGGGATGCGCCGGCGCGAGGCGCGCGAGTTTGCCATCGAGATGCTGGACAAGGTGGGGATCTCCAACCCCCGCGGCCGGGTGGACCAGTATGCCCACGAGATGTCCGGCGGGATGCGCCAGCGCGCGATGATCGCGCTCACGCTCTCGGCGGGCCCGCAGCTCCTGATCGCGGACGAGCCGACCACGGCGCTCGATGTGACCATCCAGGCGCAGGTGCTGGAGTTGATGCGCGGGCTGCAGGACGATCTCGGCATGGGGATGATCTTCATCACCCATGATCTCGGCGTGATCGCGCAGATCGCGGACGAGGTGGCGGTGATGTATCTCGGCACGATCGTGGAGCGCGGGCCGACGCGGGAGGTGATCCGCAACCCGCAGCACCCCTACACGATCGGCCTGTTGGAGGCGATCCCAAGCCTCGACACGCTGACCGCGCGGCTGAGCCCGGTGCCCGGCGACATCCCGAGCCCGCATGCGCGCCCCCGCGGCTGCCCCTTCCATCCGCGCTGCTCCAAGGCCATCGCCGGGGTTTGCGACACGCGCGCGCCGGTGGAGACGCGGGCGGAGGAGGGGCGCGCGGTGCGCTGCTGGCTCTACGACGAGGCGGGGAGGAGCGCGGCATGAGCGGCGAGACGCTGATCGAGGTGCGCAATCTCGAGGTGCGCTTTCCCATCGTCACCAAGACCCTGTTCCGCACCCGGACGGTGGATCTGCGCGCGGTGGACGATGTGTCCTTCGACATCAAGCGCGGCGAGACGGTGGGGCTGGTGGGCGAGTCCGGCTCCGGCAAGACCACCATCGGCCGCGCGATCCTGCGCGCGATCGACCCCACCGGCGGCGAGGTGATCTACCACACCGCAACGGGCGATTTGGATCTGGCCCATGCCAGCGAGGCGGAGCTGCAGAAGATCCGCCCCAACCTGCAGATGGCCTTTCGCGAGGGGGGCGTGGCGCTGCATGCGCTGGCGGGCGAGGCGCTGCGGCTCTTCCGGCCGCGCATGAGCCTGGTGTTCCAGGACCCCTACTCCTCGCTCAACCCGCGCATGACCGTGCGCGACATCATCGCCGAGCCGCTGGTGGCGAGCGGGCTGATGACCAAGCGCGACGAGATCGATGCGCGGGTGCGCGAGATCGCGGGGCGCTGCAAGCTCAATCTCGAGCATCTGCGCCGGTTTCCGCATGCGTTCTCCGGCGGGCAGCGCCAGCGCATATGCATCGCGCGCGCGCTGGTGTCGCGGCCGGATTTCGTGGTGTGCGACGAGTCCGTCTCGGCGCTCGATGTGTCGATCCAGGCGGAGATCGTGAACCTTCTGAAAGACTTGCAGGAGGAGATGGGGGTCGCCTTCCTGTTCATCGCGCATGATCTCTCGGTGGTGGCGCAGATGAGCCACCGGGTCGCGGTGCTCTATGTGGGCAAGTTCGTGGAGTATGCGCCGACGGAGAAGCTGTTCTTCACGCCGCGCCACCCCTACACGCATGCGCTGCTCTCGGCGATCCCGCAGGCGGACCCGGACGCGGCCTTCGAGCCGATCCGGCTGACCGGCGAGATCCCGAACCCGCTGGCCGCCCCCTCGGGCTGCCGGTTCCACACGCGCTGCCCCTTCGCCAAGGAGCGCTGCTCGGCGGAGGCGCCGGCATGGCGGGAGGTGGCGGAGGAGCATTTCGTGGCCTGCCATTTCGCCGAGGAGTTCGATTTCTCGCGGCGGCGGGGCTGAAGGGGGGGGCTATGGCGCGGTTCAAGGCAGCGGTGTTCGACTGGGCGGGCACCATGATCGATTTCGGCTCCTTCGCGCCGATGGGCGTGTTCGTGGAGGCCTTCCGCGCCTTCGAGATCGAAGCGACGGTGGAAGAGGCCCGCGCGCCCATGGGCCTGCCGAAATGGGATCACATCCAGGCGATGCTGGCCGTGCCCTCCATCGCAGCGCAGTGGGAGGCGCGGTATGGCGCGCCCGCGGGCCGGGCGGAGGTGGACCGGATCTACGAGGTCTTCGTGCCGATGAACGAGGAGGTGGTGGCGAAATATGCCGCCCTCGTGCCCGGCGCGCGCGATGCGGTGGAGCGGCTGCGCGCGCGGGGGATGAAGATCGGCTCGACCACGGGCTATACGCGCTCGATCATGGAGCGCGTGCTGCCGGTGGCGGCGGCGCAGGGCTACGAGCCGGACAATCTGGTCTGCTCGGACGATCTGGCGGAGGGGCGGCCGGGGCCCATCGGCATGTACAAGTGCTTCGTGGATCTGCTGGTCCATCCGCCGGGCGCGGTGATCAAGGTGGACGATACCGCCCCGGGGATCGGGGAGGGGGTGTCCGCGGGCTGCGTGACCGTGGGCGTGGCCCTCTCCGGCAATTATGTGGGCCTGACGCCGGAGGCCCTGGCGGCGATGACGCCGGGCGAGATCGCCCCCCTGCGCGACGCCGCCGCCGAGCGCCTGCGCGCCGCGGGGGCCGACCACGTCATCGACACCGTCGCCGACCTCCCCGCCCTCATCGACCGCCTCGAGGCCTGAGCGGGACGCCGGGGCCGGTCCCCGGGGTCGGGCTGTGGCATGGATGGGGCGCATGGATTGGAGCGGCCACGGCTGTGGGAGTGGTACCGACGCCCCGGCTCGAACGGGGGACCCCCAGATCCACAATCTGGTGCTCTAACCAACTGAGCTACGTCGGCCCAAAGGCACAGGCCGCAGGACCCGGGCTTAGGCCCGCGCGCCGCGTGGCAGACCTCTATCGCCGCGCCGCGCCGATTTCAAGCGGTTGCCCGGGAAAACGATGGCAGGCGTGGCGTCGGGGCTGGACCGGGCGGTTCAATGTCGTAGCATCGCAAAAAAATGGCACCATAGAACACGACAGGGATTGGCGAGGATGGGCATCGATACCGAAACGGATCTGCAGGCCACATTGACCATCGGACCGACGAGCAACGGCATGGTCCGCATCTATGTGGAGGCCGACGGTCTCGAATTGCCCATGGATTTCTTCCCCGACGAGGCGCTGGAGATCGCCGAGGAGCTGCGCGCCTCGGCCGAGAAGGCGCGCGCGGCCGGTTCCGCGAACGGGCGCAAGGGCAGCCCTGCGAAGTCCGCGCCCAAGCGGTGAGGGGGCTGGCGGCGCGAGGTCCGGCCGTGCAGAGCGCGCATGGCGGGGAGAGCCCGTCCGGAGCCGGGCTCCCGCTCTGCATTGCGGCCGTGACGGTGGCGGGGCAGTGCCGCGAGCGCAGCCCGGCGGACGAGGCCGTGTTCGGCGCGGCCGGTGATCGGTTCACGACGCGGTTCTGCGATCCCGGGGCAGGGCAGGCGCTGCTGGCGCGGGCGATCTCGGAGGGGGCGGCGGAGGGCTCGGCGGCGCTCACCACCGGAGCGGGCGATGCGCCCTTCCGCGTGACGCTGTGGCGCCAGCGCGGCGGGGACCGGGTGCGCCTGATCGCGGCGTTTGCGGCGGACCGGCCGGCGGCGCCGGCCCCGGCGGGCAGCCAGACCGGCAGCCCGGTCGCCGCCCCTTCACCCGTCGCGCCGGCACGGGCCATCGAGCGGGCCATCGAGCGGGACGGTGCGCGTGAGGAGGAGGCCGCGGCGCGCGGCGCGATGGGCCGGTTCGCCGAGGCGCTGCGCCTGCCGCTCGACGCGGTCATCGGGCTGGCGGACACGCTGCGGCGGAGCGCGGCCGCGCCGGCCGCCGAGGCGCAGACGGCCGCGCAGGGGGACGCGTCGGACGCTGCCCGGCCGGTGGAGGCCGATGGCGAAGTGACCCGGCTCGCGGGCGACATCCTGGCCGCCGGCTGGCGCATCGCGCGCGTGGCCGAGGATATGCGCCGCTGGCAGGGCGATCTGCCGGTGACCGGCGGCTTCGACGAGGTGGATCTGGAACGGCTGCTCCGCCGGCTGCTGCGCCTTGCGGGCCCGTCCGCCGAAGCCCGCGGGATCGCGCTGCAGGCGCCGACGCGCGATGGCGGCGCGCTGGTGGCGGCGGACGAGGCGGCGCTCTGGGCCGCCCTGCAGGAGATCGTCGCCGCGGCGCTCGACCGGCTGCCGCAAGGCGGCACGCTGGTCGCCCGCCTGGTGCCGGACGACAGCGATGGCGGCCTGGCGGTCTGCCTCTCGGCGCTGGCGCCGGAGGACGGGGGCGGGCACGGGCGGGGGCACGGGCGAGGCCGGGGGCGCGGACAATCCGGCCCGGCCGAGGCCCCCCCGGTGCTCGCGGCGACGGAGGCGATGCTTGACGCGCATGAGGCGGAGCTGCGCCTGCAGGCCGGCAACGGGCCGGGCTTCACGGCGACGCTGCGCTTTCCGGCCCGGCGCTGCCTCTCGCTCCCCTGAGCCGGGCCGCGCGGGGCCCGGCCACTGCAAGCGGCCGGCGCGCCACCTCCCGGGCCGGGCCCGATGCGTTCCTTGGGCCTCGCTTGGACCTCGCTTGGATTTCGCCGGGGCCGCTCCGAGCCGCACCGGTGCGCGAATGCCGCGGGGCGCGAATGCTGCGCCCATGTTCACACAATGTTCCGAATCTCGCAGCAAAACTGACGTGGGAGGTCGCGGGCGCAGCAAGGGACGGAGCGCGCTGCGCCCGTGCTCAGACTGGCGCGCCGAGGGCGGGGCGCCCGCCTGCGAGGCGCTGGGCGGCCAGGCGGGCGAAACTCAGGGTGAGGCTCTTTCGCCGCGCCGCGGCGAGCGGGCGTTCGGGGGTCATGCGCAGGATCTCGGCGCCCCAGGCATCGGCGGCGATGAGACCATGTTCCTCCGGCAGAAGCTCGACCGGAAAGCTTTCTGGCACCGCGAAGAAAAAACGTTCACAGAATGGGAGATAGGACTCCCATTTGAGATCGGAAGTGAAGTCCGCGCGCGAGCTCTTCACCTCGATGCACCAGATCTCCCCGCGCGGGCCGAGGGCGCAGAGATCCATCCGCCGGCCCTCCGCTGTCGGGAACTCGGTAAGCACCGCGAAGTCGCGCTCGGCCAGATGGCGCGCGACGCCGCCGGCGAGGATCACCCCCGGTGCGATCTCCGGCGAGCCCTGCACGGGCTCAGGCTCAGTCGGCGACGGCATGGGGCACGGCCTCGAGCGCGAAGGCGGCGGCGATCAGCGCGCGCGCATAATCGCTCCGCGGGGCCTCGAAGACCTGATCGGCGGAGCCGCTCTCCACCACATCGCCGTGGCGCATCACCAGGATGCGGTGGGCCATGGCGCGGACCACGCGCAGATCGTGGCTGATGAAGAGATAGCCGAGCCGGTAGCGCCGCTGCAGGTCGCGCAACAGATCCACGATCTGCGTCTGCACGGTCATGTCGAGCGCCGAGGTCGGCTCGTCCAGCACCACGAATTGCGGCTTCAGGATCATGGCGCGCGCGATGGCGATGCGCTGGCGCTGCCCGCCGGAGAACTCGTGCGGGTAGCGGTCCATCATCGCGGGATCGAGGCCGACCTCCTCGAGCTCGCGCGCCACCGCCTCGCGCTCGGTGAGGCCGGTCTCGCGCAACCCGTGGACCCCCAGCCCCTCCGCAACGATCTCCGCGACCGACATGCGCGGCGAGAGCGAGCCGTAGGGGTCCTGGAAGACGATCTGCATGTCGCGCCGGAGGCTGCGCAGCTCGCGGGTGGCGAGGTCGTGGATGGGCCGGCCGAGAAAGGCGACGCGCCCCTCGCTGGCGGTGAGGCGCATCAGCGCGAGCGCGAGGGTGGACTTGCCGGAGCCGCTCTCGCCCACGACGCCGAGCGTCTCGCCGCGCTTCAGGGTGAGGTCGATATCCGTCACCGCCTTCACATGGCCGACCGTGCGGCGGAAGAAGCCGCGCTTGATGGGGAACCAGACGCGCAGCTTCTCGCCTTCGAGCAGCGTCTCGGCATCGGCTGCGAGCGGTTCGGGCCGGCCGGTGGGCTCGGCGGCCAGGAGCTTCGCGGTGTAGGGATGCGCGGGGCTGTCGAACACCGCGGCGGTGGGGCCGGTCTCCACGATCTCGCCGTCCTGCATCACCGCCACCCGGTTCGCGATCTTGCGCACGATGCCGAGATCGTGGGTGATGAAGAGCATGGAGAGCCCGGTCTCGCGCTGAAGCTCGGCCAGGAGCGTCAGGATCTGGGCCTGGATGGTGACGTCGAGCGCGGTCGTCGGCTCGTCCGCCACCAGAAGCTGCGGCTCGTTGGCGAGCGCCATGGCGATCATCACGCGCTGGCGCTGGCCGCCGGAGAGCTGGTGCGGCCAGGCATCGAGCCGGCTCTCGGCGTCGCGGATGCCGACCTTCTCCAGCAGCTCCAGGGTGCGCGCGCGGGCGGCGGAGCCGGTGAG
>JBCBWF010000097.1:0-13919 GCA_039817245.1 Pseudomonadota bacterium
AGCTGCCTCGACTATTGCGGGGACGTGCCGTGGGACGACTACCCGGCGGTGCGCAACTGGTATGCGGTGCTGAAATCGCGCCCCTCCTTCCGCGGGCTTCTGGCCGATCATGTGCCCGGCTTCCCGATCCCGCCGCCGCATTACGCAGATCTCGACTTCTGACGATCACATTTCGCTGAACGGGCAGGGACTTGCCGCACAGGACCGCTCACGCCACTTCGCAAAGGCGTGATCCTGGACCGGATGGTGGAGACCATGACGATCAAGTATTTGGCAGTGCTCGCGATCCTGGGGCTCGCGGGCTGCGCGCCCTCGCCCTATGACGGTGTCGGCGATCGGGGCCTGCCCTTCGGCGCGGGCGTCGATGCGGGGCGCGTGTCCGGCGGAGACTGAGCGCAGCGCCGCCCCTTCCGCCGGCGGGCATTCCGAGGGATGCTGTGGCGGAAGGGGGAGGCGGATTGAGGCAGGCGGAGACAGCCGGAAGCACGCTGGCCACGGCGCTCGCCGAGGAGGCGCGGGCGCTCGGCTTCGCCGATATCGGCATCGCGGATCCCGGCGCGGTGGTGGCCGCGGGCCAGCGGCTGCGCCACTGGGTGGCGGACGGGCAGCATGGCGAGATGGCGTGGATGGCCGACCGGCTCGACTGGCGGGCCGATCCGCGCGTGCTCTGGCCGGCGGTGCGCAGCGTGGTGATGCTGGCCGAGCCCTACACCCCGGCCACGGACCCGTTGGCGGTGCTGGAGCGGCGGGACCGCGCTGCGATCTCCGTCTATGCCCAGGGGCGGGACTATCACGACGTGGTCAAGAAGCGGCTGAAACGGCTCGGCCGTTGGCTGATCGCGCAGGCGGAGGCGGCGGGGCAGGCCGCCGAGATCAAGGTCTTCGTCGATACCGCGCCGGTGATGGAGAAGCCGCTGGCCGCGGCGGCAGGGCTCGGCTGGCAGGGCAAGCACACGAACCTGGTGTCGCGCCGGCTCGGGTCCTGGTTCTTTCTGGGCGCGATCTTCACCACGCTCGATCTGGGCGCGGGCGAGGCGGGGCAGGACCGTTGCGGGGGCTGCCGGCGCTGCCTCGACATCTGCCCGACGGACGCGTTCCCCGCGCCCTACCGGCTCGATGCGCGGCGCTGTATCTCCTATCTGACGATCGAGCTGAAGGGGCCGGTGCCGCGCGCGCTGCGCCCGCTGATCGGCAACCGGATCTACGGTTGCGACGATTGCCTGGCGGTCTGCCCGTGGAACAAATTCGCGGCAGAGGGGCGGGCAGCCTATGAAGCCCGCCCGGCACTGGCCGAGCCGCCGCACCTCGCGGAGCTCGCCGCACTGGACGACGCCGGCTTCCGCACCGCGTTCGCCGGCGGCCCGGTGAAGCGGATCGGCCGCGCGCGGTTCCTGCGCAACGTCGCCATCGCGATCGGCAATTCCGGCGATGCCGGCCTGCTGCCCGCGCTGGAGCGGCTCCTTTCGGACGAGCACCCCCTCATCCGCGGCCACGCCGTCTGGGCGCTCGGCCGCCTGATCGGCGCCAGGGCGCTCGCCACCCGCCAAGCCGTCCGCCCGCCCGACCCCGACCCCGCGGTCGAAGCCGAATGGACCGCCGCCGCCGATCCGGCCGCGAGCGTTCCCTGATCTCTCTCCCAAGGCGGTGATCCGGCTGGCTGCGGCCGCTCCCTCCCACGTCATTGTTCCCGGCGAAGTGTGAAGGACGAATGAGCGTCCCGACTCTTCCTGAGATCGACCATCCATCTTCTCTTGTCAGCATACGCAGCGCCAAAGCCACCATCGGCGCTCTGAGCCGAACACAGTCGCGTTGCTGCGCCGACCCAACGCACGGAGCGCGCCCGCACTACCAGCAGGCGGGCTCCTGCCCGGGTCAAGGATCGCGCAGCGCGCGACCGGCGCAGCCGGCCCCGTCCTTGACGCGGGCAGGACCCCGCCGGACCCTTGCGCCAAAGCCCCGTCGGGGCTTCTCCCCAGCCAGCCTTCGTCGCAACGCCCACCAAGCCAAGCGCCGCCTAGAGAAAGCGCGAACCACCAGCCCCAGGCGCCAATGCAGAACGCATCGCGGCGACCAGCCGCGATTCCGCTTCCTTCGCCGCCACCTGGCGCGCCCCTCAGCCCCCCGCCTCGAGCGCCTGCAACCGGCGCCGGGCAAACTCGGCGACAGGCCCGCCGCGATCCGCCTCGATTGCCTGCAGGAAGGCTTCGCGCGCCGCTGGTCGGTTGCCGAGTGCTGCCTCCGCGCTGCCGAGCGCCAGCAGTCCGTCCGGATCGCCAGGGGCCATCTCCAGCGCCCAGAGCGCGTCGGCCCGCGCGGCCGAAGCCTGGCCGAGCCGGTTATAGGCCGTCGCCCGCAGCGCGGCCCGCCCGGCACTCGGCGCGATCTCGATCGCCGTGTCGAGCGCCAGCACCGCCTCCGCCCAGCGCCCGCGGGCCGCCGCACTCCGGGCCGCCAGCGTGTGCAGAGCCGGATCGGGCGCCAGGAGCAGCGCGCGCGAAACCGCCTCGCCCGCAGCCTCCGGCTCACCGGCCGCGAGGAAGAACTCGGCCGCCTGCGCGAGAATGCGGGCGCGCTCCTCGGGCGGCAGCTCGCCCGCCTCGCCACCGAGCGCGGCGAGCTCCGCGCCGGCCCGCGCCTCCGCGCCGAGGGCCGCAAGCGCCATGGCGTGGCAGTGGCGCGCGGGCAGCCCGCCGCCGGACTGGCGCCAGCGCGCCGCCTCCGCCTCCCCGGCCGTGGGATCCTCGGCAACGCGAGCCATGCAGCGGTCATAGGCGTTCGGGGCCGCCGCACCCGCAGGCGCGCCGAGCAGGAGGAGGGCCGCCGCCGGTGCAGCGAAGCCTCGCCGGCCCCCTCGGCAGAACCGTCGACCGGGCGCCACGAACCTTGGCTCTCGCATTCGCGCCTCCCTGCGCTAACCTCGGCTTTTCATACGCCTAACGGTCCCGATTGCGGAAGAGCCATGAACGCTGCCGACCCCTCGCATCCATCCAGAGCCCCCGCCCCCGCGCCGGAGGACGGCCCGCCGGGTGTCCTGCTCGCCCTCGGCTACGGCTACTCCGCCCGCGCGCTCGCCGGGCGGCTGGTAGCCGAGGGTTGGCGGGTGATCGGCACCACCCGACGCGCGGAGAAGGCGGAAGCCATTGCGGCGGACGGCGCCGAGCCTCTGCTCTGGTCGGCGGAGGCGGGTCCCGGCCCTGCGCTGGAGACCGCGCTGGCCGAGGCCACGCATCTCCTCGCCTCGGCCGCCCCCGACCCCGCAGTGGCGGCGACCCGGCCCGCGAGCGGCGGCGATCCGGCGCTTGCCGCCCTCGGCGCCGGCATCGCTGCAGGCGCGCGGGCCGGCACACTCCGCTGGGCCGGCTATCTCTCCACCACCGGCGTCTATGGCGACCGGGCGGGCGGCTGGGTGGACGAGGACGGCCCGCTCACCCCGGGCACAGCGCGCGGCCGGGCCCGGGTCGCGGCGGAGGCGGCCTGGCAGGCGCTCGCAGCCGAGAGCGGGCTCGCGCTCCACATCTTTCGCCTCGCCGGCATCTACGGCCCCGGTCGCGGGCCCTTCGCCAAAGTCCGTGCCGGCACGGCCCGGCGCATCCTGAAGCCGGGCCAGGTCTTCAGCCGCATCCATGTGGAGGATATCGCGGCGGCGCTGGAGGCCTCGATCCGGCAGCCGCGGCCCGGCGCGGTCTACAATCTTTGCGACGACGAGGCCGCGCCGCCGGAGGATGTGCTGGCGCATGCCGCAGCCCTTCTCGGCCTGCCCCCGCCCCCGGCGGTGGACTTCGAGGCCGCGGAGATGTCGGCCATGGCCCGCAGCTTCTATGCGGAGTCGAAGCGGGTCTCGAATGCGCGGGCGAAGCGGGAGCTGGGGCTGATGCTGCGCTTTCCCACCTATCGCGAAGGGCTGGCGGCACTGCTGGCCGAGGAAGAGAAGGCCGCGGCGGGCTGAGCCAAACAGGCGCCCGGCCGAACGACGGATGGAGCGAGGCTGTTGCACGGCATTCGGCCGGCTGTCGCCGGCCTCACCGCCGCGCGGCAGCCCCGCCCCCGCCCCCATCGCCGCCCCGCCGGCCTGCGGCCGGGGGGCGGCGATGGGGGCGGGTGAAAGGGCGCTCGCCATGGCATCCGGAGTGGGGCGACCGGATCGAGCCCGGGCCCGCCTCGCGCGGCTGCGATGGGGATCGCCGGTCTAGCCCTGGTCAAATACCGGCGGCTCCGCGGCGATGCTTGCCGACCCGGCCGTGAGAGGGCCGGCGAGGCGGTCGTAGCGCAAATGCGCCAGCCCCTCGCCGCCCGCCTGGCTGAAGAGTGTGCCTGCGGGCTTGCCGTCCGCGGTGGCGACCGGCGTGCCAGGCGCCGCCTCCCCCTCCACGCGCACCTGAAGGAGCCCCTTCTTCAGCGTCGCGCGATGATGCATGCGTGCCGTCACTTCCTGACCCACATAGCAACCCTTGCGAAAATCGACGCCGTTCAGCCGGTCGAGCCCGAATTCGAGCACAAAGCTCTCCTCCGGCACGAGCTCGACCCCACCGGCCGGCACGGCATGGCGCACGCGCAGGCGGGTCCAAGCCGCAGCCGCCGCGTCATGCTCCAGCACCTCCGCGCCGACGGAGGCGAGCGCCGCCGCCGGATCCGCCGCGTAGAGCCGCAGCCCCAACGCAGGCAGCCGCGGATCGGGCACCGCCAAAGCGCCCACCGGCATCCCTTCCTCGTCACCGGGCCCTTCGCTGCTCGCCTGGCCGGGGGAAGCCGGCGGGGTGGGTGGGCGGGCGCCGGCTTCCCCCGGCCAGGCGAGCGCCGCCGAGAGCGACGGCTCCGGGTTCAGGCGCGCATCGCGGCGCAGGCAATACATCGAGAGCCGGCGCATCAGCGCCTCCGCCCGGTCTTCCGCCGCATCGATCAGCACGCTGCCATCGCCGGGATCGACGAGGAAGAAATCGAACAGATACTTCCCCTGCGGCGTCAGCAGCGCAGCATAGACCGCCCGCCCTGGCGCCAGCGGGTCCACGGAGTTCGTCACCACATCCTGCAGCACCTGCCGCCCGTCCCCGCCTTCCATGCGCAGGACTGCGCGCCCGGGTCTCAGCCATCCCGTCAGCGACATGCTCATGCTCTCTCCGCTTTTCCCGACCGTCCTTGCGCGATATGGCATGCGCGAAGCGGGCCCGGAAGGGATCCAGCTCCTCGCGTCCCAGATCCGCTGCCAGAAGGCGCCGCCATGACCCTGCCGGACCGAGCCACCCGCGAGCGCGGAGAGGCGCCGATCGCGCTTCTCGGGCTGCTCGCGCTGATGACCTCGGTGGTCGCCCTCACCATCGACGCGGTCTTGCCGGCGCTCGACGCCATGTCCGCGGACCTCGCCTTTACCGCCGAGAACGACCGCCATGCAGTGATCTTCGCGGTCTTCGCGGGGCTCGCCCTCGCTCAGGTGGTGGTCGGCCCCGTGGCCGATGCGATCGGGCGGCGGCGCACCGTGATGGTGGGCTACGCCGTCTATCTGGGCGGCACGCTCCTCTGCTTCCTGGCCTGGAACCCCGAGGCGCTCCTCGCCGGGCGGTTCCTGCAGGGCGCGGGCGCCGCCGCGCCGCGCGTCGTGGCCGTCACCATCGTGCGCGATCTCTATTCCGGCCGGCCCATGGCGCGGATCCTGTCGCTGGTGAACACGATCTTCATGGCCGTGCCGATGCTCGCCCCGCTGGTCGGCCAGGGGCTCGAGCTCGCCGGCGGCTGGCGCGCGATCTTCGCCTTCTACATGGCCGCCGCGGCGATCTCGCTCGTCTGGTATCTCGCCGCGATCCCGGAGACGCTCGCGCCCGAGAACCGCCGGCCGCTGGCGCTCCGCCCGCTCGCCGCGGCGCTCATGGAGGTGCTGCGCACGCGCCAGGCGCTCCTCTGCACCGCGATCACCTCGGCGGTCTTCGGCAGCTTCACGGCCTATCTCGCCACCTCCCAGCAGATCTTCGAGGAGCTCTACGGGCTCGGTGCGCTCTTCCCGGCCGCCTTCGCGCTCCTGGCCGGGGCCTTCGCGGTCACGAGCTTTCTCAACGGCCGGCTGGTGATGCGCTTCGGGATGCGGCGGCTCTCGGGCGCCGCGCTCTGGCTGATGACCGGGGCGGCAGCGCTCGGCACGGCGCTTGCCGCAGCGATGGCAGGGATGCCGCCGCTCTGGCTCCTCCTCCTGCTCCTCTCGACAGTGTTCATGGCGGTGGCCCTCGTCTTCGCGAACATGATCGCGCTCGCCACCGAGCCGCTCGGCCATGTGGCGGGCACGGCGACCTCGGTCGCGCTCGCGGCCTCCACGCTCGGCGCGAGCGCGCTCGGCGCGCTGATCGCCTCCTTCTACGACGGCTCCGTCACGCCCCTCTTCGCCGGCTTCACCGCGCTCGGCGTGCTGGCGCTGCTGCTCTTCCGGGGCCTGCCGCGCGACACGACCGCGGAGAGCCCGCGATGAGCGCGCCCCTCTCCGTGATCGTGCCCACGCTCGATGCGGCCGCGCGCATCGGCCCCTGCCTCGGCGCGCTCGGCGAGGGCCTGATGGCCGGGCTCGTGCGCGAGCTGGTGATCGCCGATGGCGGCTCGTCCGATGCGATCGCAGAGGTGACCGAGGCGGTGGGCGGTCGGCTGATCACGGCGCCCCGCGGCCGGGGCCCGCAGCTCGCCGCAGGCTGCCAGGCGGCGGCGGGTCGCTGGCTGCTGGTGGCGCACGCAGACACCCGGCTGCCGCCCGGCTGGGCAGAGACCGTCGCGCGCCATATCGCAGAGCACCCCGACAAGGCTGGCTATTTCGGCCTCCGCTTCGATGCGACGGGGTTCGCCGCGGGCTGGGTCGCAGGCTGGGCCAATCTCCGCTCGGCCCTTTTCGCGCTGCCTTATGGCGATCAGGCGCTGCTTGTGCCCGCCGATCTCTACCGTGCCGTCGGCGGCTATCCGGAGATCGCGATCATGGAGGATGTGGCGCTGGTCCGGCGCATCGGGCGACGGCGGCTGCGGCGCCTGGCCGGCTACGCGCTCACCTCGGCCGAGCGCTATCAGCGCGACGGCTGGGTTCGCCGCGGGGCGCGGAACCTCACGACGCTCGCGCTCTGGCATCTCGGCGCCGATCCCGACCGGCTGGCCGAACGGTATCGGAGGCGATGAGAATGGCGCAGCAGCGCATGCGGCCAGTGCTGGTGATCTTCGTGAAAGAACCGAGACCCGGGCGGGTGAAGACGCGACTGGCGCGCGATGTCGGCCATGTGGCGGCGGCGCGCTGGTACCGCACGCAGACCGCGCGGCTGCTGCGCCGGGTGGGGCGCGATCCGCGCTGGCACACCGTGCTCGCGGTGAGCCCGGATGCGGATGGCATGGCGAGCCGCGTCTGGCCGCCCGGGATCGCGCGCTGGCCGCAGGGGCGCGGCGGGCTCGGCGCACGCATGGCCCGCGCCCTGCGCGCCCATGGGCCGGGCCCGGTGGCGATCATCGGCTCCGACGTGCCGGGGATCGATGCCGCCGCGCTCACGCGCGCGTTCCAAGCGCTGGCCGGCGCGGACGCAGCCATCGGCCCCTCGCCTGACGGGGGCTACTGGCTGGTGGGCCTTCGGCATGGCGGCCGCGTGCCGGCGGGCCTCTTCGACGCCGTGCGCTGGTCGACGGAACACGCCCGGGCGGACACGCTGGCGAGCTTCGGCGACCGGCGCGTGGCGCTGACGGACATGCTCGCCGATGTCGACAACGCCGCGGATCTCGCCAGTCTCGGCCTGCCCCGACCCTGACCAACGCCGTGACCCGGCCCTCCGGCGCTCCGAACAAGACGCGGCCGAACGGCATCGCCGCGCTCCGCGCGACGATCCTTTCCGCGCTCTCCTCACCCCTGCGGGGTTCCTCGAGCAGTGGGCCAAGCCGCACCCGACTGCCCGCTCCCGAAGCGCCACGAGAGCGAGAAGATGCTTGTCCCGGCCGCGACAGTGGTCCGGCACGCTTCACCGACACGGCTGGAACAGAACACGGTCACGAAAGGGCAAAGCTAAGTTCACTTAATGTTCTTACTTCCAAGGCTAACAATGTCGTGGGTGGGTGCGGGCGCAACGGGAGCGTTTAGCCCCCGCCAAAGGCACTAGTGAGAGTAAGCACCCGTGCCGATGCGAATGCGCGGCACCCCGGTTGCCGCGAAAGCGGCGATCAGGTCGGCGATCGCATCCACCGGCGCCGAGCCGAAATCGAAGACGAAGCGCCAGCCGCTCTCCACCTCCTCCGGCCCCGCGAGGCTGTGCACCGCACCGTCCAGGTCCGGAGCCTCGTCGCTGAACCGGCTCTGGAACCATTCGAGATACCAGCGGCGCAGCGGCGACCAGTCCGGCCGCGTCTCCGGCGCCTCGCGCTCGGCAATCACCACCGCCGCATCCCAACGGAACGCCGTGATCACCGAGACGAACCCGTCCGGCTCCACCAGCGTCACCGGTTCGAAGGAGAGCACCCGCTCGCAGGGCACATGCTGCGTCAGCATCCCGCCCGAATGCTGCACCAGCAGATCGCCGCGCCGGGGCAGGCTGAGCGCACCCTCGCGCAGCACCTGCCCGCGGGCATTGCGCCGCTTCGGCTCGGGTTTCACATCCATCCCGCTGTCGAGCGTGCGCGCCATCACTTCGAGGATCTCGCCCACGGCCATGTCGCGCACGGGCTCTAGCACATCGACGAGGCGGGCATCGAGCCGGTTCATCCCGCGCGCTCCCTCGAGGGCCACGCGCGCGCGCCGCTCAGACGACGCCGAGCACGCTGAGCTCGTGTTCGAGCGCAATCGGCAACGAAACCGTCTCGCCCGCCAGCCGGCCGCGCCCACGGCCGAGATCCCGCGGCGCATCCGCACCCTTCAGATACCGCCAGCCCTGGAAGGCCGAGCGCCGCCGCGTCTCCGTTCGCACAAGCTCCGGATCGAGCACGATATCGCAACGCCGGATCCCGTCCTCGCCGCAGTTTTCCTCGAAGGCCACGATGGTCTGGCGCACGAGGATCAGCCCCTTCACCACCCAGTAGAGCGAGCCCGCAGGCAGGATCTCCGCCTCGCGCCGCGGCCACATACGGGTCGTGTGCCGGGGCCGGTCGTCCAACCCCGCCTGCCGCCTCCGCGCTGTAACCGACGCCTGCCATTCCGCGAGATCCTCGACCGTGTCTGCGCCAACGCACAGCTTCACGAGATTCAGGGCGTTATGGGTGGCGATCTTCTCCATATCGTTGGCCCTTTGCGGTGGAGCTAGCGTGGCGGGACGCGGGGTTCAGTCGGAGATTTGCAACGATTTCGAGGCTAGGCGAGGCCGAGCACGTCGGCCATGCTGAAATGTCCCGGCGCGGGACAGTGCCCGAGAGCCCCCGCACCCCAGAGTGCGGCACGCACCGCACCGCGCGCGAAGAGCATCCGGTCGGTCGCGATATGGCTGAGCACGAGCCGCTCCCCGGCGCCGGCGAGGATCACCGAATGCTCGCCCACCACATCGCCGCCGCGGAGCGCCTGAAAGCCGATACTGCCGGCCGGGCGCGCGCCCGTCTGCCCGTCCCGCGCCCGCACGGACGCCGCCTCGAGCGCCAGGCCGCGGCCCTCGGCGGCCGCCTCTCCGAGCATCAGCGCCGTCCCGGAGGGCGCATCGACCTTGTGGCGGTGATGCATCTCCACGATCTCGATATCGTAGGCCGGGTCGAGCGCGGCCGCAGCCTGGCGCACGAGCCCCAGGAGGAGGTTCACGCCGAGCGACATGTTGCCGGCGCGAATCACGGTGGCATGGCGCGCGGCGGCATCGATGCGCTCGAGATGCCCGGGCTCGAAGCCGGTGGTGCCGATCACATGGACGATCCGCGCCTGCGCCGCCAGGGCGGCATGGGCGACACTCGCCTCGGGCGTCGTGAAGTCCAGCACCGCGCGGGATCTCGCGAAGAGCGGCAGCGGATCATCGGTCACTTCGAGCCCGAGAGGCGGGCCGGCCATCGCCTCGCCGAGATCTCGGCCGATCCAGTCCGATCCCGGCCTGTCCGTGGCGCCGACCAGGCGGCAGCGCGGCTCCTCCCACGTGGCGGTCACCAGCATCTGACCCATCCGGCCGGAGACGCCGGTGACGACGATATCGACCGGCTCGCTCGACCCTGAATCCGCCATATCTTCTCTCCTACTGGCCTTGGACCACAATATATGTTCATCCCGAGCGAGCAAGCCCCGCGGCGATCGCGCCGCGCCCACCGGAGCGTTGACGGGGATCAAGGCCCGCATGCGGGCGCCGCGGCACAGTCGTCCCACAGTGTTCACGATCACTGGAGGAAACGAACCGATGATGGACAAGACGACCACGCCCGGCTGGCTGCCGGACTTCTTCGAGCCCTTCCGCCATGTGGGCCAACAGGTGGCGGACTGGTTCTCGCCGCGCTCGGATGCCTCGACCGGCAACGGCGCCTACGAAATCTGCCTCGAGCTTCCCGGCGTGCCGCAGGAAGCGATCGACATCCAGCTCCATGACGGGGTGATGACCGTGCGGGGCGAGAAGAGCCGCCAGCGCAGCGAGGAGCGCGACGGCTACTTCTTCTCCGAGCGCCAGTATGGCCGCTTCCAGCGCACCTTCCGCCTGCCGGCCGACGCCTCGGAGGAGGGCGTGTCGGCCGAGTTCAAAGACGGGGTGCTGAAGATCCGCGTGCCGAAGGCGCAGGAGACCGCCCCCAAGGCGAAGAAAATCGCGATCGGCAGCTGAGCTCTATCCCACGGCGCCGCCAAGGAACCGGCGGCGCCGACGCTCCGCCCGTCACCGCCAAGGCTAGAGCCCCGACAACGGGTCTTGCGGCCGCTCCCTCCCACGTCATTTTGCGCAACGCTCTATGAACGGGAGGTGAGCATTCTGGCACTCCCGCCATTTTGCCGAATGCACTGGCATGTTCATTTTATGTTCTTAACTCCCCGGCCATAATGTCGTGGGTGGGAGCGGCCGCAGGCGCGGAGGAACTGGGCCAGAGAGCACACTAGCCCGTCATCCCGTCCCAGAAGCTCTTCACCTTGGAGAAGAAATCCTTGCTGCTCGGCGAATTGTCAGCGCTCGCCTCCTCGAACTCGCGCAGGAGGTCCTTCTGGCGCGCCGTCAGATTCACCGGCGTCTCCACCTGCAGCTCGATATACAGATCGCCCACGGTCCCGGGCCGTTGCAGGCCCGGCATGCCCTTGCCGCGCAGGCGCAGCTGCTTGCCCGTCTGAACCCCCGCCGGCACCTTCACCCGGGTCCGTCCGCCATCGAGGAGCGGGGCCTCGATCTCCCCGCCGAGCGCCGCCGACACCATCGGCACCGGGATCCGGCAGTAGAGGTTCAGCCCGTCACGCTCGAAGATCGGATGCGCGGCGACATCGATGAAAATGTAGAGATCGCCCGGCGGCCCACCCTGCGCCCCGCTCTCGCCCTCGCCGGCGAGGCGGATGCGCGTGCCTGTCTCCACCCCCGCAGGGATATTGACGTTGAGCGCCCGCTCCTTGCGCACCACGCCCGCGCCGTTGCAGACGCGGCAGGGGTTCTTGATCACCTTGCCGCGGCCCGAGCAGGTGGGGCAGGTGCGCTCGATGGTGAAGAAGCCCTGCTGGGCGCGCACCTTCCCGGATCCCCCGCAGGTCGGACAGACCTGGGGCTGCGCATTGCCCTCGGCGCCAGTGCCGTTGCAGGCCTCGCAGCGCGTCGTGCCCGGCACCTGGATGGTGGCCTGCTTGCCGGTGAAGGCATCGTCGAGGCTGATGCGCAGGTTGTAGCGCAGATCCGCGCCCCGCCGCACGCCGCCTGCGCGCCCGCCACCCGGCCGCCGGCCGCCCATGAAGTCCCCGAAGAGGTCCTCGAACACGTCCGAGAAGGCCGAGGCGAAATCCGGCCCGGCCCCGCCCGGCCCGCCGCCAGGGCCGCGCCCGCCGCCCGCACCGCCCTCGAAGGCCGCGTGGCCGAACTGGTCGTAAGCCGCCTTCTTCTGCGGGTCCTTCAGGATGTCGTAGGCCTCGTTCACTTCCTTGAAGCGCGCCTCCGACTCCGGATTGTCCTTGTTGCGGTCCGGATGCAGCTCCTTGGCCTTGCGGCGATAGGCCTTCTTCAGCTCATCCTCGCTCGCGCCCTTGGCCACGCCGAGCACATCGTAGAAATCACGCTTCGCCATGCATCCGGTCTCCGCTTCGCTCGGCGGCGGCCGGGCTCGGGGAGCCCGGATACCGCGGCGCGGTGAGAATAGCGTTGAGTTTCGTGCGCCCTGCGACCGCATAGCCCTTTGCACGCAGAAGCGCGAGGGCTTGGGTCTCAATGCCGCGGGGCGCCTCGATCAGCACGAGCGCTGGCCAGAGCCGCACGGGCGCCATCTCGAAGAAGGCCCTGAGCACCGGGGCCTCGGCGCCCTCGATATCGATCTTCAGCGCGTCGATCCGGGGCAGCGCCTCCGCCTTGGCGATCTCGAGCAGCGTGCGCGCAGGCACCGCCACGCCGTCGCCCTCCGGCCCCGCCACGCGAACCTCGCCACGATTGCGCCCCGCTGCGGTCAGGCGCAGCGTCCCCGGCTCCGCCGACAGCGCCGCGCCGACGATGCTCACCGGCGCCCCCGCCGGCGCCGCGCCGAGATTGAAGCCGAGCCGCGCGCGGGTCACGGGATCGGGCTCGATCGCCACCACCCGCACCGCCTCCGCCCCGCCTGCGGCGCGCGCGGCCAGGCTGTAGAGCCCCACATTCGCGCCCGCATCCACGAACACGAAGGGCCGCGGCCCGCCCGCGATCGCCTCCGCCAGCGCCGCGCGCTCGGCCACATCCCAGTGCTGGAGCGAGGCGAAGGCCCGCTTCTCCGACAGGTTGTCCCGCGGATGAAGCCGCGCCCAATGCCCAGGGAAGAGCTCCACATCGATCGGATCCGCCCGGCCGAGACAGGCGAGACGGCGCAGAATCGACGCCCCCCGCCGCGCCAGGGGTCCGGTGCCGAGCCGGCCCGAAAGCCGGCGCAGGGCCTCGAACACCGGCGGCAGCACGCGCGCACCGGGAGCGGCGAGCGCCGCCCCCGATCCTGTCGCGATATCCGTCATCGGTGCTCCGGGCCCCTGTTCGCGCCGCGGGGACGACAAGGCCCGGTCAGGCCCGCTTCTTGCCGTTCTCGTCGAGCTCCTCGTACTCGGCGTCGACGACGTCGTCATCCGAGGGCTTCTTGGCGTCCGGGTCCTGCGGGTCGGGGCCCTCGTCGCCGGGCTCCATGTCCGGCGCCTCGCCCTCGGGGTTGTAGATCGCCTCGCCGAGCTTCATCGCGGCCTCGGCCAGCGCCTGGCTCTTGGCCTTGATCGCCTCCACATCCTCGCCGTCGAGCACCTCCTTCAGCTCGGCGACGGCGGCGGTGATCGCGGTGCGGGTCCCCTCGTCCACCTTCTCGCCGTGCTCGGAGAGGTTCTTCTCGGTCGAATGGATCAGGCTCTCGCCCTGGTTCTTGGCCTCCACCAGCGCGCGGCGGGCCTTGTCGGCCTCCGCGTTCTCCTCCGCCTCGCGCACCATCCGGTCGATATCGTCGTCCGAAAGGCCGCCCGAGGCCTGGATGGTGATCTTCTGCTCCTTGCCCGTCCCCTTGTCCTTGGCGGACACGTTGACGATGCCGTTGGCGTCGATGTCGAATGTCACCTCGATCTGCGGGATCCCGCGCGGCGCCGGCGGGATGTTCTCGAGGTTGAACTGGCCAAGCAGCTTGTTGTCCGTCGCCATCTCGCGCTCGCCCTGGAAGACGCGGATGGTCACGGCGGACTGGTTGTCCTCCGCCGTCGAGAACACCTGGCTCTTCTTGGTCGGGATCGTGGTGTTGCGGTCGATCAGGCGGGTGAACACGCCGCCAAGCGTCTCGATGCCGAGCGAGAGCGGGGTCACGTCCAGCAGCACCACGTCCTTCACGTCGCCCTGCAGCACGCCGGCCTGGATGGCGGCACCCATCGCCAC
>JBCBWF010000069.1:0-17485 GCA_039817245.1 Pseudomonadota bacterium
CCCGTCGCCTCGGCCTGCCGTTCCGCTCGGGCGGCGCGCTCTGCGGCTCCAAGTTGCCGGATGCGCAGGCGGCCTACGAGACCGCCAACACGCTCAACGCCGCGCTCTATGGCGGGGTGAACTTCATGCTCCATGCGGCCGGCTGGCTGGAGGGCGGGCTCGTGTCGTCCTTCGAGAAATTCGTGCTCGACGCGGATCAGCTCGGTGCGCTTCACAGCCTCGCCGACGGGGTGGATGTGAGCGAGAACGGCCAGGCGCTCGACGCCATCCGCGAGGTGGGCCCGGGCGGGCACTATCTCGGCTGCGCCCACACCCAGGCGAACTTCAAGGACGCGTTCTGGCGGAGCTCGGTGCTCGATTATCGCCCCTTCGAGACCTGGGTGGAGGATGGCGGGCCGGACAGCTACTCGCTCGCCGCGCGCCGGGTCCAGCGCATGCTCTCGGACTATGTGGCCCCGCCGCTCGATGCCAGCGTGGCCGAGGGGCTGACAGACTACGTCGCCGCGACCAAGGCCGCGATGCCGGACGCCTTCACCTGAGCGTGGAGGGGGAGGTCATCGGGGATATCAGCGACGGTCAAGGAGGTCCCGGGTCAAGCCCGGGACGCCCGGGCAACCGCAGCGCATGACACGGCGGGCGATCGTTCCGGCGTCGATGCAGGCGCTCTACCGCGACTGGCGGATGTCGCCGGGGCTCGAGGTGGACGGGTTCGTGTTCCTCACCGGCTTCAACGGCGTGCCGCTCGAAGGCGCGCTCTCCGACGATGCGCGGACGCAGATCGAGACCGCCTTCGATCAGGTCTTCGCGGTGCTCGGGGAGGCGGGGATGGACGCGGCCGATATCGTCGAGGTGACGAGCTACCATGTCGGGCTGCGCGACCATCTGCCGAGCTTCCGGGAGGCCTGGGCCGCGCGGATGCGCGAGCCCTATCCGGCCTGGACGGCGATCGAGGTCGCGGGCTTCGCGACCGAAGGGGTGGTCGTCGAGCTGCGCGTGATCGCCTGGCGCGGCGAGGGGAGCTGCGCCTAGAGGACGGAGGCGAGCAGCGCGCTCTCGCGGTCATGCGCGGCGACGATCCGCGCCGTCTCGGCGGCGAGGAGAGCGGCCAGCAGCCCCACATGGCGCGCCGGTCGGTAGGTGGGCGAGGCGTCGCGGCGCAGCGCCTCGCAGGCCTCCTCCGCCTCCATCAGCGTGCCGAGCGGGGTGCCCGCCGGCTGGGCCAGTCCGCGGCGCAGGAGCCCGCGCGCCTGCATCCGCGCTGCCTCCACGATGAGGCGCGGGCGCCTGCGTGCAGGGTGGCTCGCCATCGAACGGTTCAGGGTGGGATGAATGGGCATCGGATCCTCCGTTTCCGGCTTCGCCCCCGACTCTCCCTATCTCCTTCTGCCTGTTGCGCAATTTCTCCCTGCAGCGTGCGGACAAGTAAACAAACTATTAATTTTGTATTTTAGAGTGCAATTAAGAAACTGTTTATCTGTCAGAGACATGGTTTGCACGATAAGGCTTAATTCACCATGGGGCTGGCGTAACATGAATACATCGCAGATTCTGGAGCAGTGCAGAGTGCAGGCGGCGCATCTGTTCCGGGAGCGGAGCAGCGCCTGTTCGGCGGAAGACGCCGGCATCTACCTGGCGCATACCGTGCAGGGCCAGAGTATCCGGGCCATCGCGGCCGTGACGGGGACGCACCCCTCCACGGTGCTCCGCACGGTGCGCCGGATCGAGGAGCGGCGCGACGACCCGCTGCTCGACCGTCTGCTCGAGGACCTCGAGCAGGCGAGCGAGGGCCAGGCCGGCGGCGAGGCGGGACCGGCGCTGGGGGCCGCGAGCGCGCCCGCGGGCGAGGCGATGGCGGCGGGGGCGGATGCCGATCAGATCCGCATCGACGCACCGGGCCTGCCCGCGGTGATGGCCGAGGAGACCGTCGCGCGCGAGGCGCGGCGCTATCTGCGCCGCCTCTGCGAGCCCGATGCCTTCCTGCTGATCGCCCAGGGCGCCGAGAAGGCCGGCGTCTTCTGCGCCAGCAACGCGCATCGCAAGCCGATCGCCCTTTTTCCGGTGGAGCTCGCCGCCGAGTTCCTGCGCCGCGACTGGATCCGGGTCCTGCGCAAGGCCACCGCGACCGTGCGCTACGCGATCACGGAGACGGGCCGCGCCTTCCTGCGCCGGGCCCTGGCGGAGGAGGCGGAGCGCAAGCGCCGCGCCGCGAGCCCCTGCGCGGGCCTCGCGGAGGCCGCGACCCCGTTCCAGCAGCAGCACCGCCTCGAGACCGCCCGCGTCTTCCTGCAGCCGCCGGAGGGCGCGGAGGAGGCGGCGCTCACGGTCAATCTCGGCGAGAGCCCGCTCGGCTGGCTCGCGCGGCGCCGCGGCCCGGGCGGCACGGCCTATCTGGGCGCCACGGAAGTGGAGGCGGGCGAGCGGCTGCGCAGCGACTTCGAGCACGCCCAGATGGGCCCGAACGTCACCCAGGACTGGCGCCGCTTCCTCACGCCGAGCGACCGCTATTCCGGCTCGCCGAGCGGGCGTGGCCCGGCGGACGGGCCCCAGGCCGCGCGCAGCCGCGTCTCCGCCGCGCTGACCGAGCTCGGCCCGGGGCTCGCCGATGTGGCCTTCCGCGTCTGCTGCTTTCTCGAGGGGCTGGAGGCTTGCGAGAAGCGGATGGGCTGGTCCGCGCGATCGGGCAAGGTGGTGCTGAAGCTCGCCCTGCAGCGGCTCGCCCAGCACTACGGCATCGGGGACGGGCAGCACTGAGCCGCGCCCGACCGAGACCGGCGCCCGCGCTCCGGCACGGGCGCCGCCACCCCCGGCGTTGACGCCGCCGGCGACCGGCGGCATGCATCGCGCCTATGACCGCGCGCATCATCGAGACGGAGGCGGATATCGCCGAGGGCGCTGCCTGGCTCGCCGGACGCGAGCCGGCCTTCGCCGCCGTGATCCCCCGCCTCGGGCCCATCCCGCTCCGCCGCCGCCCTGCCGGCTTCGAAGCCATGCTGCGCGCGATCTGCGGCCAGCAACTCTCCGTCGCGTCGGCCAATGCGGTCTGGCTCAGGCTGGAGGAGGCGTGCGCCACCTCCGCCGACGGGGTCGCCGCGCTCGACGATGCGGGCCTTCGGGCCTGCGGACTCTCGCGCCAGAAGATCGCCTATGCCCGGGCCCTCGCGGAGGCGGGTATCGATTTCGACGCGCTGGCCGCAATGCCCGAGGAGGAGGCCGTCGCCCGCCTCACCGGCGTGAAGGGCATCGGCACCTGGACGGCGGAGGTATACCTCATGTTCGCCGTCGGCCGCGCCGATGTGTTCGCGCCCGGCGATCTTGCCCTGCAGGAGGGCGCGCGCCTTCTCTTCGGCCTGCCGGAGCGGCCGAAGGAGAAGGCGCTGCGCGCACGCGCCGCCGACTGGTCCCCCTGGCGGGCGGTTGCCGCGCGCATCCTATGGGCCTACTACGCCGAGGCGAAATCCCGCGAAGGCGTTCAGGAGTAAGCGACATGTCAGAGCCCGCTCTCACCGGCCCCCGGGTCGCGCCGCGCTCCGGCACGCTGCGCTCGCTGGTGATCCTGCTGCATGGCTACGGGGCGGACGGGCAGGACCTCTCCGGCCTCGCCGGCCCGCTCGGCGAGATGCTGCCGGACACCGCCTTCCGCGCCCCGAACGCGCCCCAGCGCTGCCGCGTCAATCCGATGGGCTACCAGTGGTTTCCGATCTCCTGGATCGATGGCAGCTCGGAGGCGGAGATGCGCGCCGGCCTCGAGGCCGCGACGGACACGCTCGACCGCTACCTCACCGAGGCCATGGCCGCAGAAGGCGTCGGGCCCGGGGAGACCGCGATCGTGGGCTTCAGCCAGGGCACGATGATGAGCCTCCATGTCGCACCCCAGCGCGCGGAGGCGGTGGCGGGGATCGTCGGCTTCTCCGGCCGGCTCCACGATCCCGCCCGGCTCGCCAAGGCGGCCTCGCGCCCGCCGGTGCTGCTGGTGCATGGCGATCAGGACGAGGTGATCCCCGTCGCCGCCCTCGAGGAGGCGCGGATCGGGCTCGCCGGCGCCGGCTTCACGGTCTCCACGCATGTCAGCCGCGGTGTCGGCCATGGCATCGCGCCGGACGGGCTGGGGCTGGCGCGCGCCTTCCTGGCGGACCGCCTCGTCGGCTGATCCGGCGCGCGGCGCGATCCTCGGCCGCCGCAAGGTGGCGACGACTGCGCCCCTGGGCGCCGCGTCGCAGCGCAGAGCGCCACACGCATCATGGACAGCGTTACGGAACTGTCGCAGCTTGCTGTTAATAGCTTCCGCGGTGGGAGCCCATCTGGGGCGTTGCCCCAACGAGCCCGCCAGATATAGTGACCGTGCCGGGGCGCCGAACCCCAACTCGCCCCAGCGGCGTCGCAACAACGACGGCGAGGCGAGCAGTAATGACGATTCAGGCAGCGAACGACAGTTTCGCCAACCAGTTCGTAAGGCAGCCGGCGGTTCTCAAGGATCATCCGGCTCTCGTGCTGAATGCCGACTACCGGCCGCTCAGCTACTTTCCCCTATCCCTCTGGCCCTGGCAGGAGGCGATCAAGGCGGTCTTCCTGGACCGCGTGACCATCGTCGCGCAATACGATCAGTGCGTGCACAGCCCCTCGATGACCATGCGCCTGCCTTCGGTGGTGGTGTTGCGGGACTATGTGCGGCCGGCGCGCTATCCGGCCTTCACGCGCTTCAACCTGTTCCTGCGCGACGAGTTTTCCTGTCAGTATTGCGGGGCGAAGGGCGAGATGACGTTCGACCATGTGATCCCGCGCTCGCGCGGCGGGCGCACGACCTGGGAGAACGTGGTCGCCGCCTGTTCGCGCTGCAACCTGAAGAAGGCCAACCACACGCTGCGCGAGGCGGGGATGCGGCTCGCACGGCCGGCCTACCGGCCGGATGCGGCGGAGCTGCAGAACAAGGGGCGGAAGTTCCCGCCCAACCATCTGCATGAGAGCTGGATGGACTTTCTCTACTGGGATGCCGAGCTGGAGGGCTGAGCCCTTCGTCGCGCGGCTGTCCCGGAGACTTCCCGAGCGGAATCGCGGCGCTGGCGCGCCGCGATGCATCCTGCGCTCTCCTCACCCTTCGGGTTCCTCGAGCGGTGGGCCCGGCCGCGCCGGATTGCCCGGTCTCCCGGCCGGCTCGTCCGCCTAGGCGGTCGGCCTCATTCGGCCTTGGCGAAGGGCATGCGCCACCAGAGGGCGGAGGCGCCCCAGAGCCCGGCGAGCGCGAGCGAGATGAGCGCGTTCCAGCCGGCCATGGAGAGGGCGAGGAACTCCCAGACGATCTCGTCGCAGCGCACCAGCGGCGCCTCCATGATCTGGTTCATGAGGGCGTCCGCGGAGAGCGCTGCGGGATCGCCCGCGCTGCAGGTGGCGGGGCCCTCCCACCAGCCCTGCTCCACCCCCGCATGGAAGAGCCCGAGCCCGGCCGAGACCAGCATCACGCCTGCGCCCGAGAGCGCGAGCCAGCGGCGCTGGCGCCAGAGCACCGTCACCGCCAGCGCGCCGATCAGGATCGCCAGCGCATGCGGCCAGCGCTGCCAGATGCACATGGGGCAGGGGGCGAGCCCGCCGAGATACTGAAAGCCGAGCGCTCCCAGCAGGATCAGCCCCGACCCGGTCGCGGCAAGCAGGATCCGGCCATAGACGGTCAGCATCGCGCAGTCTTCACAGCCTCGGCCTCACACCGCGTATCTCGCAACCAGGAACCCGCCGAAGAGAAGCACCAGCCCGACCGTGAAGACAAGGCCCAGCCGCTCCTCGATGAAGCCGCGCACCGGCGGGCCGATATACTTCAGAAGCGCCGCCACCAGGAAGAAGCGCAACCCCCGCGCCAGGATCGAGGCGACGGTGAAGACCACGAGGTCGAGCTGCACCGTGCCGCTGGCGATGGTGATCACCTTGTAGGGAAACGGTGTGACGCCCGCGCCGAAGACGATCCAGGCGCCCCATTCGCGGAAGCGCTCCTGGAACTCGGCGAAGGCTTCCATCTTGCCGTAGAAATCGAGCACCGGCCGGCCGATCCCCTCGAAGGCGAGCGCGCCGAGCCCGTAGCCCGCGAGCCCGCCCGCCACGGAGGCCAGCGTGCAGACGAGCGCGATCCGCCACGCCTTGTGCGGGGCCGCCAGCACCATCGGGATCAGCAGCACATCCGGCGGGATCGGGAAGACCGAGCTCTCGATGAAACTGACGAAGGCGAGCACCCAGATCGCATAGGGCCGCTCCGCCTGATCCATGGTCCAGTCGTACAGCTTGCGCAGCATCGCACGCGTCCCCCTCGCTGGCCGAGGCGGATAGCAGTCCCGCGCCCGGCTTGTCCAGAACCCCCCTCGCCGGGCACCCCGCCCGGCCGGACTTCACGCTTGCCAACCCGGCCCAATCATGGGAACGACGTCCCAGGCCCGGATGGCGAAATTGGTAGACGCAGCGGACTCAAAATCCGCCGCCGCAAGGCATGCCGGTTCGAGTCCGGCTCCGGGCACCATGGGCGGCCCCTTGCGCAACGCCCGGCCCGCATCTCCGCTCCTAGCCGAACCGCACCGTGTAACCCCAGCTGTCCAGCCGGTCCGGCAGGGCGTTGAACGCCATGGTGATGCGCCGTCCCCCCTCGTTCTTCGGCACCTCGTGCAGCAAGTAGCTCGGAAAGAGCACCATGTCCCCCGGCTTCATGGGCGGGCTCTGCCACTTGCTCGCGTTGAAGGGTCCGTTCTTCACGCCGCGGTTCTGGTTGACGAAGCTGTAGTCGCTGCCGCCGAGCTGCTTGTGAAACACCGTGCCGGTCCTGGGGTGGTGCTCGGTAAGGTAGATCACCCCGGAGATGAAGCTGTTGGCGTGGTTGTGCAGCGCCTGATGGCCGCCGGTCTCGAGGACGTTGACCCAGATCTCCTTGATCGCCCAGTCGAGCCGCTCGCCGAACAGGAGCTCGCCGAATTCGAGCACGGCGGGGCGCGCCTCGGCAGCGACGCGGGCGAAGAGCGCGTCCTCCGACGCGCTGACCATGGCGGTGTGGGAGAGAAGGCCCGTATGGGTGTTGCGCTCGCGGTGCTCCGCCTCGATTCGCGCCAGCAGCTCCTGCTGGAGCGCGCCGCCGATCACCGTCTGCGCATGCATCAGCGGGGTCGGGAAGAGCCCCATCACCCGGTTCCGCTTCTCCACCATAGCCGCGCCTTTCGGTGCCGATACGCTCAATCGACCAATGCCTTGACGCGATTGCCATGGCATAGATGGCGCCGGGTCACAAGCAAGCAGGACGGCGGGGGCAGGGGCGATGCGGGCAGGGCGGCGGCGCGAGCGCGGGATCGCCCTCTTTGCGGCGATCTGGCTCGTGATGGCGCTCTCGGCCCTCGCACTTTCCGTCACGCGAGAAACACAGACGCTGACGCGCGTGGCCGCTAACGAGCTTGCCGCCGCCCGCGCCGCCGCCGCGGCCGAGGCGGGGCTCGCGCGGCTCGGCCTCGGGCTCGCCGCCGCGGCGCGCGGTGTCTCGGTCAGCGTGCCCGCGACGAAGCGCGCGGGGCAGGGCCGGGCGCTCCCCCGCCCGGGCGAGGCGCTCCGGCTCGACGGGACGCCTTATGCCTGGGCCTACGAGGACGCCGCGGTCACGCTCTCCGTGCAGGCCGAGCGGGGCAAGCTCGACCTCGCCACCGGCGAGCAGGCGCTCCTCTTCGCGCTCCTCGCCAGGCTCGCACCTGACCGCGCGGAGCGGCTGGCGACCGAGATCGTCGTGGCCCGCGAGCGCGACGGCACCAGCCGCGGGATGTCCTGGCGCCTCGAGGCCGGGGACATGCAGAGCCTCGAGGATCTCGCCCGCCTGCCGGCGGCCAGCCCCGAGATCATGGCCCGGCTGGACGGGTTGGTGAGCACCGGGACCGGCCGTGCCGAGCCGGACCCGCTCACCGCGCCCGAGGCGATCTTCCGCCTCCTCGATCTCGATGAGGATACCCGCCGGCGTCTCGCCGCCCTTCGCCGCCGTGCCCAGCCCGTCCTGCTCGGCCGCGAGCCCGAGCGCTTCACCCTGCGTGCCGTCGCCCGTCTGCCCGGCGGCATCACGGTCGAGCGCGCCGCCCTCGTCGAGATCGCCGCCGGGCGCGACGACGCTCTCCGGCTGATCGAACGCGTGCCAGCGCTTCTCAGGGAGTGATCGACTGCCCCGGCCCCAGCAGGGTCGAGAGCTTCCGCCCCAGCTCCTGCGTCGCCGCGAAGGCTTCGGTCTGGTCGCGCACCACGATGGGGCGGATGAGCACGATCAGCTCGCTCCGGTTCGTGCTCGTCTCCGTCACGCCGAAGGCCGAGCCCACCACCGGCAGGCGCGACAGCACCGGGATGCCCTCGCGCCCCGAGCTCGCGCTCTCCTCGATCAGCCCGGCGAGCCCGATGGTCTCCCCGCTCTGCACCGCGATCGTGCTCTGCACCGAGCGCTGCGCGAAGGTTGGGTTGTCGCTGCCCGGCGTGGCCACCACGTCCGACACCTCCTGGCGCACCTCCAGCACGATCAGCCCGCCGGCATTCACGCTCGGCCGGATATCGAGGATCACGCCGGTGTCGCGATACTCCACCTCGCCCACGATGGGTGCGAGCGGATCCTCCACCGAGGTCGCCGTCCGCGTGGTCACCGGCACCTGATCGCCGACGCGCAGCCGCGCCACCTGGTTGTCCAGCACCATCAGCGTCGGCGAGGAGAGGATGCTCACATCGGTGACGGAATCGAGCGCGGAGAGCGTGACCTGCACATCGTCGGTCTGGAACGCCGCATTGAAGCCGGGCAGCACCGTCGCAGCTCCCGTGCCCAGCAGATCCCCGAAGCCGAAGCTGAAATTGCCGGTCTCCAGGAACCAGCGCACACCGTATTCGAGCGCGTCGTTCAGCTCCACCTCCACGAGGGTCGCCTCGATCATCACCTGCACCGGCTGCACATCGAGCCGGCGGAGCGCATTGGCCACGGCGCGCGCGCCATCGGCGGTGGCCAGCGCCATGATTGCGTCGCTCGCCTCGTCCGCCACGATCCGGACCACGCCGCCCGCACCCGTGCGCGCCGAGCCGCCGGCGCCGAGGCTGCCGCCTCCGTTCCCGCCCGCATCGGCGGCAGGGGCCGCCGCCGGCGCCAGACCGCCGGTATCGCCGATCCCGCCGCCGTCCTCCGCGGCACCGTTGCCGAAACCGCCGGCGGCGCCGCCCACCGTGCTGCCGATCGTGGGGCTGAGGCTCGGCGCCAGCGCCGCCGCCTGGCCGACATTCGTGGCCGCACTCTCCGCCCCGCTCACCTCCACGTCGAAGAGCTCGCCGAGCAGCACCGCGAGGTCGGAGGCCCGCCGGTTCGTCACCGTGAACACATGCAGCCGTGCCCGCTCCGCCGCGCCCTGATCGAGCCCGCGGATAAGCTGCAGCGCCTCGTCCAGCAGCACCGCGTCCTCCGAGATCACCAGCACCGCGTTCATCCGCTGGATCGGCAGGAAGCGGATCACCGGGCGCGCGCCTCCCTCGGCGAAGAGCGCCTCCAGCTCCTCCACCACCGGCTCGGGCTCGGACTGGCGCAGCGGGCGCAGCGCGAAGGAGCGCCCGGCGAACTGGTTGCGATCGAGCGCCGCGATCACGTTCATGATCGTGCGCTGCTCGGCGGCGGTGGCGGTGCTGAAGACCAGGTTCTGGCGCGGATCGAAGCGGATCGCGCCGGCCGCGGGCTGAAAGCCCTCAAGCACCTGCTGGATCTCGTCGACCCGCACGAACCGCAGCGGCGTGATGCGCAGGGTGAGCCCGCGCGCGCGCAGGTCCCGCGCCGTCACCAGCGGCGCGGAGAGCCCCGCCTGCGCGCGCGGCACGACCCGGAAGGTCCCGTCGCGCTCCACGATGGCGGCATCGTTCAGCCGCAGGATCTCCTCCAGCGTCGGCAGGATCTCGGCGCGCCGGAGCGGGCGGTTGGTGCGCAGGGTCACCGTCCCCCGCACGGCCGGGTCGAGCACATAGGTTGCCCCCAGCCCGTCCTCCAGCAGCACGCGCACCACGGCGGCGAGATCGGCCCCCTCGAAATCGAGCGTGATGTCGCCCGCGCGCCCGTTCGCGCCCGGTTCCTCCGGCGCGAAGCTCGGCGGGGCAGGGCGCGCGGCCCGGCGCACGAAGCCGCGTGCCGCCGCGGCCCGCGCCGCCTCGGGGTCGGCGCTGGCCGGCGTCGCTGCATTGGGCGCACTTGCCGGCAGGGGCCCCTCGCGCTCGATCGCCGCGCGCACCGGAGCGGTGATGCCGGCGCGCGGGTCCGGCGCGGCGGCATCCTCCGCGCATCCGGCAAGCATGCCGGCGGCCAGCAGGATCGGAAGAGCTGAGCGCATTGCAGGCGCGCTCCTTCTTGTTGTGGGTCCCGGGCCGGTCGGCGCAGCGCGTCAGGCGGGCGGGGTCCAGATGGGCACGGATCGAGGGGCGGGATCGGGAAAGGCGGTGGGCGGGCTCAATCGTCGTCGGCGATCTGGGCCATGTCGACGAGCGGCTGCGCGCGGCGCGGCGCATCGCGGCGCCCCGGGCGCTGGGCGCCGGCGCGCTCCCGGCTCGCGCGGCGGATCTCGCGTTCGGCCTCCGTCTCGCCGAGGCGCACCGTCACTCGCTCGCCGTCGCGCTCCAGCACGATGCTGCGCGAGGTCAGCGCCGCGACCCGCCAGCCGGCGATCCGCTCGCCGGGGGCGACGAGCTGCACCGGTGCCCCCGCGAGCGAGACGATCGCGCGGCCCACGCCGCCGCTCCGCGCCACGCCGGTCAGCCGCAGATCCGGCGGCGGCAGATCGGCGACGGGCGCCGCTGCGCGCACCACTACCGGCGGCCGGCGGTCCGGATCGAAGAGCGGTCGCGCGGCGATTGCGGCAAAGGCCGCGCGCGGCGGCATCTCCACGCGCACCGCCACCTCCTCGGCCTCGCCCCGCCCGGCGGCCGCCCGCGCCGCGGGCCGTTCGGGGTCTTCGGCGAAAAAGGCCGCACGCACGCTCTCCGCCGCGAACCAGAGGCAGAGGAGCGTCAGCATCGCATTGAGAAGAAGCCGCTTCATCGGGACATGCTCGCTTGGCTCGGCACCCGGCGCCCGCCGCCGGTCCGGTTGGTGTCTAAAACGTATATCACTCGCCGCCCTCCGGCGCGCGCCTCAGTCCATAGATCCGCAGGCGCAAATCGACCTCCTGGACCTCCGCCGAGGTGTCGTCGGCAAGGCTCGTGCCGGTCCGCCGGCGGCGCACCTCGACCTGCTCGACGAAGAGGTAGGGGCGATGCGACTCGATCCCGTGCAGGATCTCCGCCAGCCCCTCCATATCGGTCGTCAGCGACAGCGTGACCGGGATCTGCCGGCCCGCCTCCTCCAGATCGACCGCGCTCTCGATGCGCACGCTGTCGAGCCGGCCGCCGCTCTCGAGGATCACGTCGCTCAGCACGTCCTGCAGCGTGGCCGCGGCCATGGCATCGCTCGGCGCCTCGAAGAGCGCGGGTTCGGCCACCACCAGGCGCTGCGGCGGCGCGCCGGCCGCGATCCGCGCCTCGAAGCGGGCGAGCTGGTCCTGCAGCGTCTCGATCTCCTCGCCGAGGGCGCGGTGGCGCTCGGCCAGCGGCAGCGCCACGCCGAACACGGCCACCCCGGCCACCCCCAGCGCAAGGGCCAGAGCGGCGAGGCGCGAGACGAAGGGGCTCATCGCTCCGCCGCCCGCGCAGGCGCCGCCGTGAGGCGCAGGCGCAGCGCGAACCGCTTCCGCCCGCTCTCGGCGATGCGCGTGATGGGCGCGCGAAAGGCCGCCCCCTCGAAGCCCGGATCGCGCTCCAGCCGCGCAATGAGCCCCGCCGCGTCGTCCGAGACCCCGCTGAGCTCGAGCTCCCGTCCGGCCAGGCTCAGCGTCTCGATCCAGGTCCCGTCCGGCACCGCCTCGGTGAGGCGCGCGAGCACCTCGATCGCAAGCGGCCGGTCGCGCTTCTCGCGAAAGGCCGCGAGGCTCGCCGCATCCCCGCCGCTGGAGGCCACCCGCGCATCCTCCGCCGCAACCGCCATCCGGCGCGCCTGGGTGACCGCCTCGCGCAGATCGGCCACCGCGCGCGAGCGCTCCAGCAGCGCCGCCCCGGACCACAGGAGCGCCAGCAGCATCGCGGCCGCCATCGCCGCCGCGGTATAGGCCCGGCCGCGCGCGGGCCGCGGGCGCAGCGCCGCCGGCATCAGGTCGAGCCCCGCGAGCGCGCCCTCGGCGTCCACCAGATCGATCCGCCCCGCCGCCAGCCCCGCTTCGCCCAGCGCGGCGCGGAGCGGCTCGACCACCCGGCGGGGCACGAACACCATCTCGATCTCGAGCTGACCCGCGCCGCTGCGCTCCTCCAGGATGCGCGCGGTGAAGAACACCTCGTCGGCGCGGAAGGGGGTGAGCCGCTCGACCTCGAAGCGCAGCGCCCCCTCCAGATCCTCGCGCACGGCCGCGGGCAGGGTGGTGGTGCGGCGCACCGAGGCGCTTTCGGCCACCCCGATCAAGACCGTCAGCCGCCGCTCGCGGAGCGCTGCCTGCAGCCGCTTCAGCTCGCGCGCCGCCACGCCGCCGAGCGGGCCCAGCGCGTGCCGGCTCCGGCCGCGGCGAAGCTCCAGCACCGGCCCCTCATCCTCGCCGCCGGCCCGTGCCAGCAGGACCGGGCCGCGGCGCTCGCGGCCGAGCGAGAGCACCGCGCCGAGCTCGCGACCCCACCAGTCGAGGAACCGGCCGAGCGCGCTCATCGCACGAGGCTCCCCGCCGGGCCGCCCTCGAGCCGCAGCACGAGCGGGGCCGGTTCGCGGCCGCCCTCGAAGGCGATGGCCAGCTCGACCAGCTCCGGCAGTGTCTCGCGGCCGATCCAGGCGCGCTGCCAGGCCGCCGGGCCGCCATCCGCCGCCGGGCCGTAGTAGCGCAGGCCGAAGCCGGCCACCTCCTCCACCAGCCGCTCGCCCGGGCCGGCCGCTGACAGGCTCGGCCGCCGGTCGCCGAGCCGCACCCAGCGCAGCACCAGCCCGCCCTGCTCCAGCGAGAGCCCGATCAGATGGTCCCCGCGCGGCGCCAGATGCGCCCGGATCGGGGCCGCGAACGCAAGGCTCCCGGCGCGCCCCTCGAACAGTACCGGCGGCGTCCGGCTGCCGTCGCGCACCCGGATCGGCCGGCTCGCCGCGATCTGGCGGGCGAGATAGCGCTGCACCGCGCGGGTCTCGACCGTGGTCTCGCCGAGGCTCTCCGCGCGCTCCCAGGCGGCGCGCCCGAACCGCAGTCCGTCCGCCGCCATCACGCCGACGAGCCCGAGCAGCGTCATCGCCACCATCAGCTCGAGCAGGCTGAAGCCGCCGTCGCGCCGGCTCATGACGTCCCTCCGAGCAGGATCGTCGCCAGGCGCGCCTGCGCCCCGCTGCCGCCCCGCTCGCGCACGGTCACGCGCACATCGTAGGCGCCGAGGCCGAGCTGGGGCGCCTCTGCCGCCCGCGCACGGCCGTAGGGCGTCACGGCGATGCGGATCGCCCAGCCCGGCTCCTCCAGCCGTTGCTCGCCGGGCACCAGCGGCAGGTCGGCCCCCAGCCGCGCCAGCACGCTCTCCGCCCGGCTCAGCGCGGCGAGGCTGCGCTCCGAGCGCTCGGCCGCGCGGCTGCCGGCGCCCCAGGTCGCATAAGCCGCGCCGAGCATCAGCGCCACCAGCGAGAAGGCGACGAGCACCTCCAGCAGCGTGAAGCCGCCATCGCCCCGCAGGGCGCGGATGCGGGCCGCGCCGCTCACGACCGCCGCACTGCGCCGGTCAGCCAGCGCACGGTCAGCACCGTCGCCGGCCCGCGGCCCTCCAGGCGCAGCGTGCCCCCGGTCGCACTGCCATCCGGGAAGAACACGATCCGCGCGCGCCCCCGCCGGTCCGCCGCCTCGAGCCCGGTGCGCAGCGTCAGCTCCACCCCCTCCGGCAGCGCCGCCTCCCTGCCTTCGCGGCCGAACCGGCGCGCTGCCAGATCGAAGCTCACCGCCACAGGCGCGCCGGCGCCGATCGCCTCCGCCCGCGCGGCGCGCAGCTCGCCGAGCATTTTGCGCGCGGTCTCCTCGCCCGCCGGCAGCCCGCTTCCGCCGAGGCGCGGGATCGCCACCGCCAGCAGCGCGAGGATGCTGACGACCACCATCAGCTCCAGCAGCGTGAAGCCTGCCTTGCGCCTACCAGTTGGTGATGTCGGACGCATCGTCGTCGCCCCCTTCGGCCTTGTCGGCGCCCAGCGAGTAGAGATCGTAAGGCCCCGCGCGCCCCGGCGCGGCATACTGGAACTCCTCGCCCCACGGGTCGGTGAGTGCTGCTTCCTTGCGCAGATACGGCCCGTTCCAGCCCTCCACTCCGCCCGGTGCCTCCACCAGCGCGCGCAGCCCCTCGCCCTCCTCGGGATAGCGGCCCATGTCGAGCCGGAAGAGGTCTAGCCCGGCCTCGAGCTGCGTGAGCTGCACCCGCGCCACCTGCGCCTTGGAGGAGCCGAGATAGTTGATCGCCACCGTCCCGATGGAGACCACCAGCAGCGTCAGGATCGTGACCACCACCAGCAGCTCCAGCAGCGTAAGGCCCGCATCCGGTTTCAGGGTCTGACGGTTCGATCGCATGGAGGAGCTCCTAGAGCGCGAGTTCGTTGATGCTGAAGAGGGCGAAGAGGATCGAGGACACGATGAGCGCGATCAGCCCGCCCATCAGCAGCGTGAGGCACGGGGTGAGCACCGCGAGGGCCCGGTCGAAGCCGCGCTTGGCCTCGGTCTCGAAGATCTCCCCGGTCTTGGTGAGCATCTCGGTGAGCTGGCCGCTCTCCTGGCCCACCTGGATGAGCTGCAGCGCCAGCGGCGGCAGGATCCGCGCCTCGGCGAGCGGGGGGGCGAGCCCGCGCCCGGCCTCCACCTCCGGGATGATGCGCTCCACCTCCGCCGCGAAGGCCGCGTTGCCGAGCGCGGGCGGCAACAGGCGCAGCGCCGCCGGCAGCGCAACACCGTTGCCGAGGAGCGTGCCGAGCAGGCTCGCCAGCCGGGCGGTCTCGAAGCTCCGCCAGAGCCCGCCCAGCACCGGCAGATGCAGCGCCGCGCGGTGCCAGCGCAGCCGGAGCGACGGCACGAGCAGCGCAAGCCGCGCCGCGACCGCCAGCCCCGCGACCGAACCGAGCAGCACCGCCCAGTGCCGCTCGAAGAAGAGCCCGGTGCCGATCACCAGCCGGGTCACCGCCGGCGGCTCCAGCCCGGCATCGGCCAGCAGCGGCTGGAAGCTCGGCACCACATAGCCGAGCAGGATCGCCACCGAGCCGATCGTCGTGACCAGCAGGAAGGCCGGGTAGATGAGCGCCGAGCGCAGCTCGCTCTGGCGCCGCTTGGCCTGCTCCAGCGTGTCCGCCAGCCGCGCCAGCGTGCTCTCCAGCGCCGCGCCCGCCTCGCCGGCGCGCAGGATGCTGCGATAGAGCGGCGGGAAAGCCGCGCGTTCGCGGTCCACCGCATCCGCCAGCCGCATCCCGCCCTGGACCGCTTCCAGAAGCCGCCCCGCCACGGCCCGGATGCCGCGGCGCGTGCCGAGATCGCGGGTCATCTCCAGCGCCCGGTCGAGCGGCAGCCCCGCTCCGGTGAGCGTCGCCAGCGAGCGGGTAAAGGCGATACGGTCGTCCGTGCCCAGGGCATCTTTCGGCGTGATCTCGGTGTTGAGCAGCGCCATGAGCCCGCCGGCAGGGCCCGGCGCGTCCCGGTCGAGCCGGATCGGCAGGAGCCCCATGGCCCGCAGGCGCGCCACCGCCGCCGCCTCGTCCGCCACCTCCAGCGAGCCGGTCTCCACGGCCCCGTCCCGCCCCACGGCGCGGTAGTGATAGAGCGTCATGGCCAGGACGCTCGCGGCACGGGGAGAGGCGGCGCGCGCATCCTCAGACCTCCGCCGTCACGCGCAGAACCTCGGTGAGCGAGGTCTCGCCGCGGGCCGCCTTCTCGAGCCCATGCGCGCGCATCCGGCGCATGCCCGCGCCGACCGCAAGCGCCTCGATCGCGCGCTCGTCGCGCCGCTCCAGCACCGCGCGGCGGATCTCGTCATCCACCGTCAGCACCTCGAGCACGCTCGTGCGCCCGCGATAGCCGGTGTCGCGGCAGGCGGAGCAGCCGCCGGGCGCGCGAAAGCCTGCGGGCTCGAAGCCCGGCGCCATGCGCGCCACGAGCGCAGGCTCCGCCGGCCGCGCACAGGCCGGGCAGAGACGGCGCACCAGCCGCTGCGCCACCGAGCCCACCAGCGTCGCGGTGATGAGGTAGTCCTCCACGCCCATGTCGCGCAGCCGGCTGATCGCGGCGGCGGCGGAGTTCGTGTGCAGGGTCGCCAGCACGAGGTGGCCGGTCAGCGCCGCCTGCACCGCGATTTCCGCGGTCTCCAGATCGCGGATCTCGCCGATCATCACCACATCCGGGTCCTGGCGCAGGATGGCGCGCAAGCCATGGGCGAAGCTGAGGCCGATCTGGCTCTTCACCTGGATCTGGGTGATGCCCTGGAGCTGGTATTCGACCGGGTCCTCGATGGTGATGATCTTGCGCGCCACGCTGTTCAGCCGGCCGAGCGCTGCATAGAGCGTCGTCGTCTTGCCGCTGCCCGTGGGCCCGGTCACCAGCAGGATCCCGTTCGGCCGCTCGATCAGCGGCACCAGGGCGGCCAGCGTCTCGGCGTCGAAGCCGAGCCCCTCCAGATCCAGCACCAGCCCCGAACGGTCGAGCAGCCGCAGCACCACGCCCTCGCCATGCAACGTCGGCACCGTGGCCACGCGCATGTCGATCTCGCGCCCGGCGATGGTCACCTGGATGCGCCCGTCCTGGGGCAGGCGCTGTTCGGCGATGTTGAGCTTGGCCATGATCTTCAGGCGCGAGACGATTGCGCTGCGCAGTGCGCCCGGCGGTGCCTCGATCTCCTGCAGCTCGCCATCCACGCGCAGCCGCACCCGCAGGCTCTGGTCGAAGGGCTCGAAATGGATGTCCGACGCGCCCGCATCGGCGGCCTTGCGGATGATCCGGTTCACCAGCCGGATCACCGGCGCCTCGGAGGCGAGGTCCTTAAGCCGCGCGACATCTGCAGCGGTGTCGTCCTCGCCGATATCGGCCTCGAGCTCGGCGCTCTCCGCGCCCCCATAGAGCCGCTCGATCGCGCCCTCGATCTCGGAAGGCAGGGCGACGGCGATCTCCACCGGCCGGCCGAGCTTCAGCGCAACCGCCTCGGGGCCGGAGCGGTTGATCGGATCGGCCACGGCGAGGCGCACCCGCTCGGGTCCGTCCTCCAGCGGCAGGATCAGTGCGTCGCCGAGGAACTGCGGGCCGAGTTCGTCGCGCAGCACGGCCTCGGCCGGGAAGGCCTCGGGGCCGATGCGCGGCACCCCGAGCGCCTCCGCCAGCGCGCCGGCCATGTCCCGCTCGCTCACCATGCCGAGCCGGCATAGCACGCGGTCGAGTCGCTCCGCGCTCTCCTCGGCCACCCGCTCGGCGCGCTTAAGGCTCTGCGAATCCAGTCGGCC
>JBCBWF010000632.1:0-2004 GCA_039817245.1 Pseudomonadota bacterium
ATCGAGCCCGGTGGCGTCCTCCAGCCGGCGGATGATGTTGGGAGAGAGCTCGCGTGGCCCGTAGCGCTCGATTCCGTCCGCAAAGATGCGGTTGAGGAGGGGCGACAGCTCGAGCGGAACCTCCGCCTCCTCTGCGAGCGCCTGGAAGAGGCCGACATCCTTGGCCACGAGGTCCATGGTGAAGCTGATATCGCGCGAGCCGTTGAGGATCACCTGGCTCTCGGTCTCGTGGACGAAGGAGTTGCCGGAGGAGATGCGGATCGCCTCATAAGTGGTCGCGAGATCCTGTCCCGCCGCGCGCGCCGTGACGAGCGCCTCGCAGAGCGAGACGAGATTGGCGGTGGCGAGGTAGTTCGTCACGACCTTCAGGATCGAGGCCGAGCCGAGCGGGCCGGTATGCAGGATGCGTCGGCCCATGCGGGTGAGGAGCGGGAGGATGCGCTCGAAGGTCTCGCGCTCGCAGCCGGCGAAGATGGCGATGTTGCCGGTGGCGGCGCGGTGGCAGCCGCCGGAGACAGGGCAATCGACGGCCGCGGCGCCGGTCTCGATCACCCGGGCGCCGAGGCGTTGCACCTCGGCGGCGGAGGTGGTGGACATCTCGGCCCAGATCGCCCCGGGGCGGAGTGCGCCGAGCACCCCGTCCAGCCCCTCGAGCACGGCGGCGGAGGCGGCGGGGGAGGGCAGGCAGGTGATCACCACATCCGAGGCGGCAGCGAGCGCGGCCGGGCTCTCCGCCCAGTTCGCGCCGGCGTCGAGGAGCGGGCGGGCGGCGGCGGGGTCGAGGTCGCGCACCGTGAGCGGCGTGCCGTTGCGCAGGAGCGAGCCGGCGAGCTTCGCGCCGACATTGCCGAGACCGACGAACCCGACCTTCATGCCGGCACCGCGGGGCTGGCGGCGCCGAGGCCGGTGACGAGCGCGGCGACCTCGGCGACCGTCGCCGCATCGAGCGGGCGCGGGGCTGCGGAGAGCATCGGCGCGTTGGCCGCGGTCTGCATCGCCTCCGCAACGGCGCTGGACGAAAGCGCCCGCGCGGCTTCGGGCAAGGCGGCGGAGATGCCAACGCTGCGCATGAGCGCGGAGAAACGCGCAGGCAGCGCGGCGGGGGTTTCGGCACCGATGGCCCGGGCGACGGGCGCGAAGCGCGTGGCCGCGGCATCGGTGCCGACGAGCCAGGGCAGCGTCGCCTCCAGCGCCAGCGCCGTGGCGTGGCCGTGATGCACCGGCGCGAGGGAGCCGAGTGCGTGGCTGATCGCGTGGCCGAGATGCGTGCCAGATTCCTCGATCGCCCTGCCGGCGAGGCAGGCGCCCCAGAGCATGTCGCCGCGCGCTGCGATATCGCTGCCGTCGGCGACAGCGCGGGGCAGGGCCTCCGCCAGGATCGTGAGTGCTGCGGTGCCGAAGGCGATCCCCGGCGGCGTGGCGCGCGCTGAACTCGCCGCCTCCAGCGCATGGGCCACCGCGTCCATCCCGGTCCAGGCCGTGATGTGCGCCGGCAGGCTGAGGGTGAGCTCGGGATCGAGGACGACGCGCGCCGGCAGGAGCGCGTCTGCCCAGTACCAGAGCTTCGCGCCATCGGGCCCCGTGGCGACGGCGGTGCGCGTGACTTCCGAGCCGGTGCCGGCCGTTGTGGGCAGCGCGATCAGCGGCAGCGCCGCGGCGGGCAGCGGCCGCGCTGCGAGCGCATGGTCGAGCGCCTGCGTCTCCGGCTCGGATGCCGCGGCGAGGCAGGCCGCGAGCTTTGCCGCATCGAGCGCGGCCCCGCCTCCGAGAGCGATGACGCCGGCCGCGCCCGCGAAGCCCGCGACCATCGCGTCCACCTCTGCGCATTTCGGCTCCCCGTTCACTGCGAACGGGCCGAGCACCGGGTGACCCGCGCGCGTCAGCGGCTCGGCAATGCGCGCGGCGGTGCCGAGCGTGATCATCGCGCCATCCGCAACCAGGGCGAGGGGCGCGCCGGGCGCTCGACTTGCGGGCACCGCTTGCCGCACTCGGCATCGCGCCCGG
>JBCBWF010000422.1:0-4353 GCA_039817245.1 Pseudomonadota bacterium
CGGCGCCGAAGGGCGTCTCCGCCAGCACCGCCGTTTCGCCGGGCCGGTAGCCCGCGCTCTCGCGATACTGTTCCTCGCCGCCGAGGGCCACGTCGAACATGTGGATCTTGTCGTAGCGCGCGACGATCGCCCCGTCCGGCGCCAACAGGAACTGGCGGTTCACGAAGCGCGTCTCCCCGCCGCCCGCCTTCAGCGCGAGCGAGCCGATGGAGAGCCAGATCCCGGTCTCTGCCGCCACCGCGCGCAGCCGCGCCAGCGTCTCGTCCGCGCCCTCCTCCGCCAGCACCGCGCTCTGGCGCGACCGGCTCGCGGAGACGATGTTCGTCACTTCCGGCGTCAGCACCAGCCGCGCACCGCCGGCGGCGGCCTCGCGCACCAGCCGCTCGGTCTCCGGCAGGTTCGCGGCCGGGTCATCGGAGGCGTTGAGCTGCACGAGCGCTGCGGCAAGCGGCATCGCCGGTCCTCCTCAGGCCACGGTCAGCAGCGGGTCGAGCTTGCCGGCATCCTCGAGGGCATAGAGCTCGTCGCAGCCGCCCACATGGGTCTCGCCGACGAAGATCTGCGGCACCGTGTGCCGGCCATGGGCGCGCTGCATCATCTCCGCCTTCTTCGCCCGGTCGCCCATCACATTGTGCTCGGTGAAGGCGATGCCCTTCTGCGTCAGCAGCCGCTTGGCCATCATGCAATAGGGGCAGATCGGCGTGGTGTAGATCTCGACGGGGTTCATGAAGCGGCCTCTCCTTCGTCTCTCGAATTCGTCAGGTCGCCGAGATAAGCGCCGTCACCGGAGCCCGCCAGAGCGATCACAGCTACGTCAATCTGGCCCGCGCCGGCCGATTGCAAGGCTTTCGCGGCCGATCCCAGCGTGGCGCCGGTGGTCAGCACGTCGTCCACCAACAGGATCCGGCGCCCGGCGATGCGCGCCGCGGCCCCTCGGGCCGGCGCGAAGGCACGGTCGAGATTGGCGAAGCGCTCCTCGCGGTTGCGCCCTTCCTGGCTCGGCGTCGCGCGGACGCGGCGCAGGAGCTGCGGGGCATATTCGGCCCCCTCCGTCAAACCCGCCAGTGCGCGGGCCAGCTCGGCCGACTGGTTGTAGCGCCGCGCCACGCGCCGGCGCCAATGCAGCGGCACGGGCAGGATCACCTCCGCCTCCGCCAGCAGTGGCGCCGCAGCCCGGGCGAGCCAGCCAGCAAGGAGCGGCACGGTATCCAGCCGGTCCGCCCGCTTCAGGCCGAGGATCATCCGGCGCAGCGTGCCGCCATAGATCCCCACCGCCGCCGCGCGCCGCCAGGGCGGCGGCTCCGCGAGGCAGGCGGTGCAGATGAAGTCCGGATCCGCCTCCGCCAGCCCCGGCTCCGGCCGGGCACAGCGCGAACAGGCCGCCCCGCTCAGAAACGGTGCATCCGCGAAGCAGGCCGGGCAGAGCCCGCCGGCCGATCCGGTCTCCGCCGCGCAGGAGGGGCATTGCGGCGGGAAGAGTGCATCGCGCAGCCTGGCAATCGCCGGCTGCCGGTCTTCCGCCAATGCCTGCCCTGTCCCCAAACCTTGGGCCCCCATCGCCTTTTCGCGGCCGCAGCACTCGCCAGCGCCCGCGGCTGGAGTATCATTGCGCGCATGCAGTCCCCAGACCAGCAGAAACCCCGCCTCTTCGATCCCGTCGCGCTGCGCCGGCGCCGCGACCGTGCGATGCGCCTTGGCTATGCGGGCGGCGCCGACTTCCTGATGCGCCGCGGGGCGGAGGCGGTGGGCGAGCGCCTCGGCGATGTGCGCCGGCGCTTCGCGCGCGTCGTGCTCGCCGGCACCGGCGCCGGGGCCGCGCGCGCCGCGCTCCCGCCCGAGGTCGCCTTGCGCGGTGCAGGGCTCGTGATGACCGATCCGTCCCCGGCCATGCTCGCCGCCGCCGGTGCTGCGCTGCCGGAGGCGCGCGCCCTCGCCTGGCGCGGCGAGACGCTGCCTTTCGCGGCGGGCGAGGCCGATCTCGCGCTCTCCCTCGGGCTTTTGCACGCGCTCGACGACCCGGTCGGCCATCTCGTGCAGCTGCGCCATACGCTCGTGCCGGACGGGCTGATGGTCGCGGCCCTCGCCGGGGGCGAGACGCTCTCCGCGCTGCGCATCGCGCTGGCGGAGGCGGAGGCGGCGGAGACCGGCGGGCTCTCGCCGCGCATCGCTCCCATGGGTGAGCTGCGCGATCTCGGCGCGCTGCTCCAGCGCGCAGGCCTGGCGATGCCGGTGGCCGACAGCGAGCGCGTGACCGTCAGCTATGCCTCGCCGATCGCGCTGATGCAGGACCTGCGCGCCATGGGCGAGGCCAACGCGCTCGCCGGCCGCCTCCGCCGCCCGACCCGCCGCGCCGTCCTGCTCCGCGCCGCCGCGCTCTATGCGGAGCGCATGGGCGAGGCCGGCGGCCGGGTGCGCGCCGAGTTCGACCTCGTCTTTCTGACCGGCTGGTCGCCCGCCCCCTCGCAGCCCCGGCCGCTCCGCCCGGGCTCGGCCACCGCGCGCCTCGCCGATGCGCTCGGCACCGAGGAGCGCGCCGCCGGCGAGAAGGCCCCGCTGCCGCCCTCCCTGCCGCCACCAAATAAATAGCTTGCAAGTTATATAACTGATCGGCGATATGATATCCATGGACCGAACCGAACCCCATGACGAGGTTTTCGTGGCGCTGGCCGATCCCCATCGGCGGCAGATCCTCGGCTGGCTCCGCGAGGAGCCCCAGACGGTCGGCGCGCTGGTGGCGCGCCTGCCGCTGAGCCAGCCCGGTGTCACGAAGCATCTCGGCGTGCTGGAGCGGGCCGGCCTGATCCGGCGCCGTGCCCGCGGGCGCGAGCGGATCTGCGAGCTGACGCCGGAGGGCCTCGCGCCCCTCGAGACCTGGCTGGCGGATTATCGCGGCTTCTGGGAGCGCGCGCTGGATCGCATCGCGGAACTGGCGGAGGAGACGCCCGATGACCCAGACGGCAACGAACGAAACCACCGAAGTGACGATGAGCCGCGAGATCGCGGCAAGCCCTGAGCGCGTGTTCGAGATCTGGACCGATCCCAAGCAGATCGCGCGCTGGTTCGGCCTCGACGGTATCACCAACATCGGCGTGACCTTCGAGCCCCGCATGGGCGGCAGCTGGCAGAGCCGCGCGCGCGATCCCGAGGGCCGCGAGTTCAGCATCGAGGGCGCGATCCTGGCCTTCGAGCCCGCCCGCCGGCTGGTGCAGAGCTGGGCGCATGTGGACCATGAGGGCGTGCGCGGCAACGAAACCGAGCTCGAGGTGCTGTTCGAGCCCGCCGCCGGCGGCTGCCGGGTGACCCTGCATCACCGCAAGATCCGCTTCACGCCGGAGCGGTTCAAGGAGGGCTGGACCCAGTCCCTCGCCCGCATCGCCGATCTCGCGGCCTGACCGGCGCGCCAGCCCCGCCCCCGCCCGCCCGGCGGGGGCATCGCGTCGCAGGGGCGGCATTTGATGTTCACCCGCATTGCGATACGTGTCGTCCACAAGACAGCGCGCTGAGCGGGAGAGACGGACATGCTCGACAGGACGAGTGCCTCGCAGGTACTGGCAGGCGAGGGGAGGCTGGCCCATGCGGGGCCGGATCACCCGCCCGTGCCGCCGGCGAAAGTGGGGATCCTGCTCGCCAATCTCGGCACGCCGGACGGCACCGACTACTGGTCGATGCGCCGCTATCTCAACGAGTTCCTGTCCGACAAGCGCGTGATCGAATGGCCCTCGGCGATCTGGCAGCCGATCCTGCAGTCGATCGTGCTCACCAAGCGCCCGTTCTCGAGCGGGGAGGCCTATCGCGGGATCTGGAACACCGAGCTCGACGAAAGCCCGCTGCTCACCATCACCCGCAACCAGACCGACAAGCTCCGCCGGCGCATGACCGCTGCGTTCGGCGACCGCGTGGTGGTGGATTTCTGCATGCGCTATGGAAACCCGTCGACCGACAGCGTGATGAAGCGCATGGCCGCCCAAGGCTGCGAACGGATCGTGTTCTTCCCGCTCTACCCGCATTACGCAGCGGCGACCACGGGTACGGCCAATGATCATGCCTTCCGCACGCTAATGAAGCTGCGCTGGCAGCCGGCCTTCCGGACCGTGCCGAGCTATCACGACCACCCCGCCTATATCGAGGCGCTGGCGCAGTCGGTCGAGCGCGCCTATGCGACGATGGTGGAAAAGCCGTCGGTGCTCGTCGCCTCCTATCACGGCCTGCCGAAGAGCTATTTCATGAAGGGCGATCCCTATCACTGCCTTTGCCAGAAGACCTCGCGGCTTCTGCGCGACCGGTTGGGATGGGAGAAGGGCGCGCTGCAGACCACCTTCCAGTCGCGCTTCGGCCCGGAAGAGTGGTTGACGC
>JBCBWF010000003.1:0-44590 GCA_039817245.1 Pseudomonadota bacterium
GCCATGTTCTCGATGCCGCCTTCCTGCTCGGCCATGAACTTCATCTTGACCGCGATCTGCGACCAGTAATGGCTGGCGGCGTTGAAGACCCAGGGCCAGACGGTGCCGTCGGCCGCGTCCGTCCGGCCATAGCCGTACTGCGCGAGCACCACCTCGTCTTCGGCCATCCGGTTGATGACGGCATAGGCGCCCGGCGTGCCAAGCGTGTCGAAGACCACGATGCGCTGGCCGTCCTTCTCCAGGAGGCGCTGATAGCACTCCACCGTCTTCACGGCGTTGTACTCCGTCTCGCATTCCTGCCAGGTCAACATGACGCCGTTCACGCCACCGTTCATGTTGACATAGTTCATGTAATCGATCTGAGCGCCATAATACCCCGTGCCCATAGCGGAGTACGGGCCGACGCGGCTGCTCGCGATCGGGAAGTACTGGGTCTCCTGCGCCACCGCATACTCGGTCGGCGCGGCGGAGGATATCAAAGCGGCGGTCAGCAGAGCCGCCAAGCCACCACCACGGATCTTCAATGTCATGCATTCACTCCCTTGTTTGCGCAGCGACGCGCATTTGTGTCGAGCCGTCGCATCAGCCCTGGCCGATCTGCGCAGCGAAGCGCCTCGGTCAGGTCCGAATTCAAGCCGTTCGAGCCATTGCTTGGCTCTTTTCTGATCGTACCCAGTGGCTCCGTTCAGGCCACGCGATCACCGTGCCCGGCTGTTCCCAGCCGAGAATGGCGTCGCTCTCGTGATGTCATCCCTCCCGGCGCTTGCGTGAGCCTACCGTGTCAGCAACCCCTCGCCGGGACGGGTCCCGGACCAAGCCGCATGCCTGAGCTGGCCGAGCAACAATATTGCTCCGCTTAAAGGAATGTCAAACGAAACGACAAGAATGATAGTATCGCGCTGCGATATCACGGCTTTCCGGAGTTCCAAGGGGCAGAATGGTTTCCAAAATAGAGAAACGGTAGCGCATTCCAAAATCAAAGCCTCCGCTGTTGAGGGCGTGGCCGTTTCAGTTCCGATCTTTTACGAACCGGTGCGACCCTGTGGGCGGAACAATAGGAAAGTATTCGTGCGTATCCGTCCGGGGCGATCCGTTCCGGGCCAGTCCAATGCAGGCCCCAGTGATCACCTTGGCCACAGGGTGCGATGAGGGTCCGAGAGCTCCGGCAGGGCAGGGCGTAAATCGAGCCAAAGTGCAAACCAGAGCCGATGCACGAGGGTGCAAGGGCTCGCGGCGGGATTGTCGACACAAGCGGGGGGCAGCTTCGCGCGGCGTCTCAGCGCGCGGGCTTGGAGCCAATCGCAATGGCGCAAGACCTGATGTGTGCGAAGAACCTGGCGGCGCCCGCCCCGGCCCGTATCGAGCCGCCCTAGGCCCGCGCCTGCCGGATCGCGGTCTCGAGGAGGGACTGCACCTCTTCCCGCGTCGCCTTGCGGGGGTTCGTGGCGGCGGCGCTGTCCTGCAACGCCTTCTCCGCAATCCGCGCGGCGCAGTCGAGCGGCACGCCGATTTCGCCGAGCGAGCGGGGGATGCCGATCCCGTCGAGCACGTGCTCCACATGGCCGATGAAGCCCGCCACCGAGCGGTCCTCGAGCTGCATCGCATCGGCCATGCGCCGGACCTTGGGCTCCAGCCCCGGCAGATTGAACCGCAGCACCACCGGCAGGACCACCGCATTCGTCAATCCGTGCTGCGTGTCGTACTCGGCGCCGACCATATGCGAGATGGCATGCACCATCCCCAGCCCCTTCAGAAAGGCGATACCGGCCAGGCAGGACCCGACCAGCATGCCGCCCCTTGCCGCCATGTTCTCCGGCTCCTCGACCGCGCGCGGCAGCCACTCCGCGATCAGCGAGAGCCCCTCGAGCGCGAGCCCGTCGCAGAGCGGATGAAACCCCGGCACCGTATAGGCCTCGATCGCATGGGTGAGAGCGTCCGCCCCCGTCCAGGCGGTGAGGGTCGGCGGCAGCCCGACCGTGAGCGCGGGATCGAGCAGGGCGAGCGATGGCTTCAGCGCCGGATGCCAGACGCAGAACTTCATCCCCTTCGCGACATGCGTCACCATCGCCGTGCTCTCGGTCTCGGCACCGGTGCCCGCCGTGGTCGGGATGGTGATGAGCCTGGGGAAGGCCCGGTCGGCGCCGATCTCCGGCGAGGGCTGTTCGTATTCGAAGGCCCAGAGATCGATGTCGTTCCGCGCCGTGAGGCAGATCGACTTCCCGCCATCCATCGCGCTGCCGCCCCCGATGGCGATGATCGCGTCGTGCCGGCCCGCCAGGAAAACCTCCCGTCCGGCCCCGATCTCGGTGTCGCGCGGATTGGGGGAGATCTCGGCGAAAAGATCCGTGCGAAGCCCGGCCTCGGCGAGCAACCGCTGCAGCTCGCCGACGAAGCCGAGGCTCCGGCTGCCGCGATCGGTCACGATCAGCGGCGCTTCGATCTCCATGGCGGCACAGCGCGCACCGATCGTGGCGAGGCAGCCCGGGCCGTAGGCGATCGGCACCGGAAAGGTCCAGTCCTGCGGCTGAAGAAGGTCCAGCGGCTCGCGCCCGAACAACGGCAGCATCGTCGTCTTCCCCCGCCCGTAAGGCCTGATGCAGGGCGCAAGCCAGTCCCGCGCCCCTCGTCGGCGAAGCCTATCGTCGTGACCGGCCGCCGCAATCCCGGACCGTGCCATGGCGTCCGGTCCGTGGCATCCGGCCCACCCGACTTTGGCCATCTTTCTGAGCGAATTTGAGACAACTCGCAGCGGCAACGCTGATTGCCCCATGAAACCAGCCGACCGCTGCGCGAAATTCGCAGATCGTCTCGGAGTAATGAACCACGATGAACAGCCTGCTCAGCCTCGCCTTCGGTGTGATCATTATCATGATCGGCCTCTTCATCGCGGGCACGAACCTGCAGACGGTGGCCGAGGGCCTGAAGATCGGCGCGATCGGCGAACCCGTCGCAGCGCTTGTCACCGGCAAGCGCGTGGAGGCGCCCCATCGCAGCTCCAACATCCACTTCGCCAGTGTGAGCGTCAACGGTATCGAGATGCGCGACATGCGGACCTATTACCGCGACTACTTCCTGAAGGTCCGCTACGAGCAGGACGGTGCGGTCCGCGAGGCGCTCGCGCCTGTCGGCTATGGCCGGTTCCGCGAGGAGCGGAAGGGCAACAGCATCTCCGTGCGCGCCCTGCCCGGCGGCGGTCCTTACGTGGATGCCGACGACCGGGGCACGCTGCTCTATGGCCTGAAGCGGATCGCGATCGGTGTCCTCATGCTCATTGTCGGCTCCGTCGCCCTGAAGCTTCGCAACCGCGAAGAGCCCGCCTGATCCCGTACCGCCCCGCGGTCTGCCGATACCGTCGCCTCCGGAGACATGCCGGATGCCAGAGCCCGGCGATGCGGGGCGCGGCGTGAGCGGCTATGCGGGCCGCGGGGCCAGAAGCGCGTCGGTTTCGCGGGCGATCACGGCTTCCTCGTTCGCGGCCAGCACCAGCACGGGCTTCTCGCCGTCCGGCGAGATCAGGCGATCCGGAGCGGCATTGCGGGCTGCGTCGATCCGGAGGCCGAGAAAGCCGAGCCGTTCCACGATCTCCGCCCGGATCGCCGCAGCGTTCTCCCCGACGCCACCGGTGAAGACCAGCGCGTCGACGCCACCGATCTCGGCTGCAATCGCGCCGATCTCGCGCACCGCGCGGTGAACATAGACGGCAAGCGCGAACCGGGCCTCCACGGCTGCGGAGGCCGAGAGCGTGCGCATATCGTTCGAGAGGCCGGAGAGGCCGAGCAGCCCTGACCGCTTCAGGAGCGTCTCGCGGACCTCCTCCACGCCCATGCCGATCTCCTCCAGCATGAAGAGAAGGGCACCGGGGTCGGTCAGCCCCGGCCGTTCGCCCATCACCAGGCCGTCGAGCGGGGTGAAGCCCATGGTGGTGGCGCGGCTCTCGAGACCGACCAGGCCGCAGAGGCTGGCCCCATTGCCGAGATGGGCGGCGATGACGCGACCCTCCGCCTGCTCGCCCAGGACCGTTGGAAGGACGTCGGCAATCCACTGGTAGGAGAGGCCGTGAAAGCCGTAGCGCCGCACGCCGGCCCGGCGCACCGGCTCGGGTAGCGCGAAGGTGCGGGCCTCGCTGGGCAGGGTCGCGTGAAACGCGGTGTCGAAGCAGGCGATCTGCGGGATCTCGGGCCGGAGACGCGCCACCGCCCGGATCGCCGCGATGCAGTGGCGCTGATGCGTGCGCGCGAGCGGGATCAGCTCCTCGAGCGAGGCGAGGACCGTGTCGTCGATCGCAAGGGGCCCCCGAAACCGCTCACCGCCATGCACCACCCGGTGGCCCGCCGCGACGATGGGAACGTCGACATGCGCATCGAGGCGGGGCAGGAGTGCGGCGAGGGCCGTCGCATGGCCCGCCCCGGTTCCTGGCCCGGCCCCCAACCTGGCCCCGTCATCCAGCGTCACCGTTTCGCGCGCACCGTCGGGCAGGCGGATCTCGGCGGCGGCTTCGGGGGTGCCGATCCGCTGAACCAGCGCCGTCAGCCGCGGCTGCGTCAGCGCCTCGCAGCCGAAGACCGCGAGCTTGATGCTGGAGGAGCCGGCATTGATCGTGAGGATCGCGGTGTCGCGCGTCTCACCCATCGCGTCCCCCCTCAGCCGAGCCAGTGAATGCCGGCGAGGATCAGCACGGCGATGAACACAGTCTCGGCGACGATGAGCACCACCGCCGGCCCGCCCACATCCATGATCCGCCGCAGCGAGGTCTTCATCCCCACCGCCGCGATGGCGACGAGCAGGGCCCAGCGCGAGAGGCTGCCGATCCCGTCCGCAACCATCTCCGGCACGGCGCCGAGGGAGTTGAGCGTGGCGAAGCCGAGAAAGGCGAGCACGAAGCCGGGGATCAGCGGCGGCCGCTCGCCGCCGCCGGCAGTCTCGGCGCCACTGGCACGGATGGCGAGCGCGAAGAGCAGGACCACCGGCGCCAGCAAGGTGACGCGGATAAGCTTCACGAGCGTGGCGGTATCGCCCGTCTCCTCGCTCACGGAGAACCCGGCGCCGACCACCTGCGCCACATCGTGGATCGTGCCGCCGAGGAAGACGCCGATCGCGCGCTGATCGAGATCGAAGAGCTGTGCCAGCATCGGGTAGACGATCATCGCCAGCGTCGAGAGCACGGTGACGCTCAGCACCGTGAAGATGAGATTGCGCTCGGAATGTTCGTTCTTCGGCAGCACCGCCGCGATGGCCATGGCCGCCGAAGCGCCGCAGACCGCGACCGACCCGCCCGTCAGCAGCGCCAGACGCCAGCCGCGCCCCAGAAGCCGCGCGCCGACCAGCCCGAAGAGGATGGTGAGGGCGACGCTGGCAATCACCAGCGCGATCAGCTCGATCCCGAGGCCCATCAGCAGTTCGACGCTGATCCGCACCCCGAGCAGGGCCACGCCGAGGCGCAGAACGGTCTTGGCGGTAAACTCGATGCCCGCGACGCAGCGCCCCTCTTCCGCCAGAAAGTGAAACGCGATGCCGAGCAGCAGCGCCATGAGCATTGCCGGCGCGCCGTAATGCTCGGAGAGGAACTGCGCGGCGATCCCCACCACCACCGAGACGAGGATGCCCGGTCCGAGCGCATGGGCGCGGGCCTTCAGGCCGTCCAGATCCCGCAAGGAGCGGACGAATGCGAGCGTCACGATGCTGCCTCCCGAGGCGCGGCCCCGGCCTGCTGCGCGCCGGGGGCGTGGCGTGGAGACGGGCCGCCGCAACGGCCCGCCAGGTCGGTTCTGCGGGGCAGGGCGCTCAGAGCCGCGGCTGCTGCGGGCGCATGTCCTCGCGGCGGATGCCGGCGATCTCGACCGGCTTCTTCATCGCGTCGCGACGGAAGGGCTCACCCAGTTCCTGGTTGAGGACGACCTCGATGAGGGTGGTGACATTGTCCTCCATCTGTGCCCGCACGGCCTCGCGCAGCGCCTCGCTGGTCTCCTCCATCGAGCGCACCTGCACGCCGCGGAGCCCGCAGGCATCGGCGACCTTGGCGTAGTCGACGCCGAGGTTCAGTTCGGTGCCCACGAAGTTGTCGTCGAACCAGAGCGTCGAGTTCCGCTTCTCCGCGCCCCACTGGTAGTTGCGGAAGACGATCATGGTGATCGCCGGCCAGTCCCCGCGTCCGCAGGCCGTGAGCTCGTTCATCGAGATGCCGAAGGCGCCGTCGCCCGCGAAGCCGATGCAGGCGACCTCCGGGCAGCCGATCTTGGCGCCGAGGATCGAGGGCAGACCGTAGCCGCAGGGGCCGAAGAGGCCCGGCGCCAGATATTTCCGGCCCTTCTCGAACATCGGATAGGCGTTGCCGATGGCGCAGTTGTTGCCGATATCGGTCGAGATGATCGCATCGTCCGGCATGGCGGACATCACCGCGCGCCAGGCCTGACGCGGGCTCATGCGGTCGGGCTCACGGTCGCGCGCGCGCTGGTTCCAGGTCACGCCCTCGTCCGAGTCGTCCTCGTGATCCATGGAGGAGAGCTCCTGCGCCCAGCGCGACTTCGCCTGCGCCACCATGCCCGTGCGCTCGGCCCGGCCCGCATCGCCGGCGCTGTCCGTGAGCTGGGCCGTGATCTGCTCGACCACCATCCGTGCATCGCCCTGGATGCCGACGGCGACGCGCTTGGTCAGCCCGATCCGGTCCGCGTTGATGTCGACCTGGATGATCTTCGCCTCTTTCGGCCAGTATTCGGTCTGATAGGCCGGCAGCGAGGAGAAGGGGTTGAGCCGGGTGCCGAGGGCCAGGATGACATCCGCCTTGGAGATCATCTCCATCGCCGCCTTCGAGCCGTTGTAGCCGAGCGGGCCGCAGGCGAGGGGATGGCTGCCGGGGAAGGCGTCGTTGTGCTGGTAGTTGCAGCAGACCGGCGCTGCGAGCCGCTCGGCCAGCGCCGCGGCGGCCGGGATCGCGCCGGAGAGCACGACTCCCGCGCCGTTCAGGATCACCGGGAACTTCGCCTCCGAGAGGAGCCGCGCCGCCTCGGCGATCCCCTTCTCCGATCCCCGCGGATGCTCGATATCGACGATCTGCGGCAGCTCGATATCGATCACCTGGGTCCACATATCGCGCGGGATGTTGATCTGCGCGGGGGCCGAGCCGCGATGCGCCTTCATGATCACCCGGTTCAGCACCTCGGCGATGCGGGTGGGATCGCGCACCTCCTCCTGGTAGCAGACGCAGTCCTCGAACATCGCCATCTGCTTGACCTCCTGGAAGCCGCCCTGGCCGATGGTCTTGTTGGCGGCCTGCGGGGTCACGAGCAGCAGCGGCGTATGGTTCCAGTACGCCGTGATGATCGGGGTCACGATATTGGTGATGCCGGGCCCGTTCTGCGCGATGGCCATGGACATCTTGCCGGTGGCGCGCGTGTAGCCGTCGGCGGACATGCCGGCATTCACCTCATGCGCGCAGTCCCAGAACTTGATGCCGGCGGCGGGGAAGAGGTCCGAAATCGGCATCATGGCGGAGCCGATGATCCCGAAGGCATGCTCGATCCCGTGCATCTGAAGAACTTTGACGAAGGCCTCTTCCGTGGTCATCTTCATGACGTTTCCTTTCAGTGTCCGAATGTTTTGACGTGTTCTTCAGGAGCGACGGTCCGCTAGGATCATGTCGCTCGCCTTCTCGCCGATCATGATCGCCGGGGCGTTGGTGTTGCCGCTGACGATGGCGGGCATGATGGAGGCATCGGCCACGCGCAGGCCGCGCAGGCCGCGCACGCGGAGCCGCTCGTCGACCACCGCCAGATCGTCCTGCCCCATGCGGCAGGTGCTGGTGGGGTGATAGATCGTCTGGCTGATGCTGCGCGCCGCATCGAGGATCTCCTCGTCGGTCTGCGGGTCGCCGACCGGCACATGCTCGCGCAGGATGTAGGGGCCGAGCGCCTTGGTCTGCGTCATCGCGCGTGCAAAGCGCACCGCCCGGATGGCGCAGAGCTGGTCGGCCGTGGCGGAGAGATAGTTGGGCACGATCTTCGGGTAGTCGCGCGCCGCGGGGCTGCTGATATGGATATGCCCGCGGCTCTCGGGACGGAGCTGGCAGACCGAGGAGGTGATCCCCGAGAAGGGGTGCATCTCGATCCCCGGCTTGTCCGCCGAGAGGGGCTGGAAGTGGAACTGGATGTCCGGGGTCTCCAGTCCCTCCATCGACTTCGCGAAGACCGCGACCTGGCTCGCGCCGAGGCTCATCGGCCCCTTGCGGAAGAGCACGTAGTTCAGCCCGATCCCCATGCGCGGCAGGAACCGGTTGATCGCATCGTTGAGCGTCGGGACATTGACCTCGTAGACGAGGCGGATCTGCAGGTGGTCCTGCAGGCACTCGCCGACGCCGTCGAGCGCATGGCGGGTCTCGACGCCGGCAGCCGCGAGCACGTCGGGCCGGCCGATGCCCGAGAGCTCCAGGAGCTGCGGCGAGCCGATCGCTCCGGCCGCGAGAATGACCTCGCCCCCCGGGCGCAGCCACACCGTCTCGGCCGCGTCGCCCCGCTTATAGCGCACACCGGCAACACGGCCCGGATCGTCTTCCGCGAACACCAACCCCTCGGTATGCGCATGCGTGACGATCTCCAGGTTCTGCCGGCCCCGCGCGGGCTTCAGAAACGCGCGCGCGCTGGAGCAGCGGAACCCCCCCTTCGCAGTCTGGTGGAAATAGCCGGCGCCCTCCTGAACCTCGCCGTTGTAGTCCTCGGACCGCGGCACGCCCATCTCGACCGCAGCGTCGATGAAGGCCTCGGCGATGCGGCTCTTGGCGCGGATGCGCGAGACCGCGAGGCCCCCGCTGCCGCCATGGAGCGCGGTCTCCCCGTCCTCATGGCGCTCGGAGCGCTTGAAGAGCGGCAGCACATCGTCCCAGCCCCAGCCCGTGTTTCCGAGCTGTGCCCAGTGGTCGTAGTCCTGCCGCTGGCCGCGCACATAGAGCAGGCCGTTGATCGAGCTCGATCCCCCGAGCCCCTTGCCCCGTGGCCAGTCGATCGCGCGCCCGTTCAGCCCCGGATCGGGCTCGGCCTTGTAGCACCAGTCCGTCGTCGGGTTGTGCAGCGTCTTGAAGTAGCCGACCGGCACATGGATCCACGGGTTCCAGTCGCGCCCGCCGGCTTCCAGCAGCACGACCCGGTTCGCCGCGTCGGCACTCAGGCGATTCGCCAGGACGCACCCGGCCGAGCCCGCACCCACGACGACGAAATCCGCTTCCATTTCAGTCACCTCCCCTGGGCCTCCCGGCCTCGTTAGCATTCTTGCTTGCCAGCGGGACCATACTCTGTATTTTTGAGACCACAAGTCTCATTTTTCGGAGACCCAAAGGGAGGAAGACAATGAAGATCTCGCAAAGGCTGAGCGGCATCTCGCGCCGCGACCTGTTCCGGCTTTCGGGACAGTTCGGGCTGACCTCGACGCTCATGGCCGCGGGCGGGCTCGCCGGCACCGTCAGCCTCGCCTCGCTCGCGCGCGCGGCCGAGTCGACCTACGAGAAGCGCTTCGCGAAGGAGCCCAAGCATACGCTGAAGTTCGGCGCAGCGGGATTTAATCAGCGCAACCTGCTGATCGAGCGCGCCGGCTGCCTCGAGTTCGCCCGCGACCTCGAGGAGCGCACCGAGGGCGAGATCCGCGTCGAGTTCATCGGCGACAACCAGATCTGTGGCCAGCTCTCCTGCGTGGAGAAGACCCAGCTCGGCATCGTCGACATCTACGCGGCCTCGACGCAGAACTCGGCCGGCGGCGCGCCCTATCTCAACGTGCTCGACTACGCCTACATGTTCCCCAGCCGGGCGTCGCAGTACTACTTCCTCTACAGCCCCGAGAGCCAGCGCATCCTGCGCGACCCGCTGGAGAAGCGTCACGGGCTCAAGTTCCTGTTCTCCCACGCGGAACTGCGCGGCATCCAGCTCGGCCTCGGCTGGCAGGACAAGCCGACGGTGACCAAGCTCGAGGACATCTTCGGCACCAAGAACCGCGTCACGGGCACCCAGCTCGGCCGCATTGCCATGCAGCTTCTCAACCTGAACCCGGTGCCGGTGGCCTGGGAGGAGACGCTGGACGGCCTCAAGCAGGGCCTGATCGACGGTGCTGAGACCTGGGCCTCGGCCGTGGCCTACGCCAACATGTCGCCGGTGGTCTCGCAGTCCGTGGATCTGCGCTTCTTCTGCGGCACCGAGCACACCGCCATGTCCTCCAAGATCTTCGATGCGATGGAGCCGCATCTGCAGGATGCGATCATGGAGTCGGCCTATCTGACGCAGGTTCATGTGCAGGCGGCCAACGAGGCGGCGCTGGTGAACACCGTCGGCTACTCCGAGCCGCAGCTGCCGAACACGATCTTCGTCAAGGAGAACGTGAAGCCGGTCTTCCTGCCGGACTCCGAGATCAAGGTCGCCGAGGAGATGTGCTCGCCCGAGTTCAACCCCGAGCCCTGGGCGCAGTGGCGCGAGCGCATCAACAAATGGGCCGGCGGGATCGACACCTACACCGAGATTCACCGCGTCGCCCGCGAGATCCCGGCCGATACGCTGGCGGAGAACGTGGAGCCGCGGCGCTGGTGGCGCACGCCCGCCTGACCTAACCTCCCAAGAGACTGCGAAGACGGCGGGCACCGGCTCTCGGTGCCCGCACGCCATCAGAACGAGACCGGACAAACCGGCTCACTTGGAGGAACCCCATGCAAACCCTGCTCACCGAGGCCGCCTCGGTGGTGACCGCGCTGTTGTCCGACGACGCCTGGGAGATGAGCGAGGCACTCCGGACCGCCGGTGCCTGGCCCGTCGGGCTCGTCGCGATGCTGGTCGCCGCGATGCTGCTGCTTGCGATCTACAAGCTGGTGCCGCTCGTCGATCGCCATTTCGAGCGCACCGTGATGGTGTGGACCTATCTCATCATCGCCGGGATCATCTTCGTGGAGGTGTTCCGCCGCTTCGTGCTCAATGAGCAGGCGCCATGGTCGACCACGCTGCCGCCCTTCCTGTTCCTGATCATGACCTGGTTCGGCTGCGCCTATAACATCCGTCTGCGCACCCATCTGGCCTTCAGCGAGTTCCGGATGAACATGGGCCCGCGCGGCCAGCTCATCTGCCTCGTGCTCGATGCCGTGCTCTGGCTCGTCTTCTGCTGGGTGGTCGTCGTGACCTCGGCGCGCGTGGCCGCCAACTCGGCCTCCAACTTCCAGATCATGCTCGGCACCGACAACGTGCTGCAGTGGTGGTTCCTGGTCTCCGTCCCGCTCGCCTTCACCATGATGGCGACACGGGTGATCGAGAACCTGCTCGACGATATCCGCAACTACCGCGCCGGCCGCCCGCTGATCCAGCAGGCTGTCATCGGCGGCGATTGAGGGAGGCCGCCATGACCGACGGTACCTTGATCACGCTGATCTCGCTCGGCGTCACCATGCTCTTCATGCTCGGCGTCCCGGTCTTCCTGGTGATCGCCTACTGGGTGCTCGGCTGCAGCTTCGTGCTGGGCATGACCCTCGACAATATCGGCGCGGCCCTGTCGGACGTGTTCACCGACGGCTTCGCGCTGCTGGCGATGCCGCTCTTCATCCTCACCGGGGATCTCATCAACAAGTCCGGCATCGCGCGAAGGCTATCCGATTTCGCCTATGCCTGTCTCGGCTGGTTGCGCGGCGGGCTCGCCATGGCCTCGCTCGGCGCCTGCGGGCTCTTCGCGGCGATCTCGGGCTCCAACTCCGCCACCACCACCACCATCGGTTCGATGCTGCATCCGGAGATGGTGAAGGGCGGCTATGACGAGCGCTTCTCCGCCGCCACCGCCGCGGCAGGCGGCACCGTCGGGATCATCATCCCGCCCTCCATCATCTTCATCGTCTACGGGTTCCTGATGAACCTGCCGATCTCCGACCTCTTCGTGGCCGGCATCATTCCGGGCACCATGATGGTCGGCGGCATGATGCTGGCCTGCTGGATCCTCTGCATGATCAACGGCTGGGGCAACCTGATCCCGCTCGAGCTCTCCCGCGTCGGCAAGACCGCACTCGGCGCCTGGCTCGGCTTCTTCGCCATCGGCCTCGTGCTCTGGGGGATCTACACCGGCAAGTTCTCGCCCACCGAGGCAGCGGGTGTCACCGTGGGCTTCTGCGTGATCGTCGGCCTGATCTCGCTGCCGATCTTCCGGCTCATGGGCTCGCCGGACGCGGACCGGCCGGTCTCCCAGAAGGGCGTCGGCGAGATGCTGGTCGTCGAGGGCTTCAAGGTGACCGAGCTGCCCTCGATCACCATGCGCTCGGCCCAGATCACCGGCATCCTCGCCCCGCTCATCGCCATCTCGGTGGTGATGCAGCAGATCCTGTCGCTCCTCGGCGCGCAGGAGGTGATCGGCAGCTTCGTGACCTCGATGGGCGGCTATCACGCGGTGCTGTTCACGGCGATGGCGATCGTCTTCGTCTCGGGCATGATCCTCGAGAGCCTGCCGGTGACGATCATCCTCGCCCCGATCCTCGCGCCAATCGCGGCATCGGTCGGGGTCGACCCGATCCATTTCGCGGTGATTTTCCTCGTGGGTGCGTCGATCGGCTTCATCACGCCGCCCTACGGGCTCAACCTCTACGTGGCCAGCGGCGTCACCGGCGTTCCCTACTTCCGGCTCCTGCGGTATACAATCGCCTATCTTGCTGCACTGCTCACGGTCTGGTTCGTCGTGGCGCTGGTGCCGGAGCTTACCTCAGTGCTGTTGCCGGACCGCTGATAGGGAGGGGAGCATGGACGCGACGGATGATGCGCCGCCCAGCGCAAACATCCCAACCAACCTGCGCATGCTCCTCATTCTCGAAGAGATCGCCAGGATCGGCGTGCCCGTCACGCCGACCGACGTCAACCAGGCGATCGGGCTGCCGAAGCCCACCATCCACAGGCTCTTCGCCACGCTCGAGGCGGAGGGCTTTCTCATGCGGGAACTCGACGGGCGTTCCTACACGCCCGGGCGGCGCCTGCGCGGCATGTCGCTCAACGTGCTCTCCTCGCTCCGGATCCGCACCGCACGCCTCGCCGTGCTCGGCCGGCTCGCCGAGGAGATCGGCGAGACCTGCAACATCGCCGTGCCGGACCGCGAGGCGATGGTCTATCTCGACCGCGTCGAGACGAAGTGGCCGCTTCGGATCCAGCTCCCCATCGGCACCCGCGTGCCCTTCTACTGCACCGCAAGCGGCAAGATGTATCTGGCGACGCTGAACGAGGCGCATCTCGAGCGCTATCTGCGCACCGCCAAGCTTGAACGGCAGACAGATGCGACCCTGACCGATATCGCCGGGCTCCGCGACGAGATCGCCCGCACCCGCGAGCGCGACTTCGCGGAGGATGCCGAGGAGTTCATGGACGGCATGGTCGCCATCGCCGTCCCCATTCTCGACGATCAGGACCGGCTCGTCTCCACGGTGTCCTTCCACGCGCCCACGATGCGCATGCCCCTCGCCGAGGCGCGCGAACACACCCAGCGCCTGCGTAACGCGGCCGAGGAACTTTCCCGCCTGCTGCTTCTCTGACGCTCCACCGTCGCGCCGGGCCTCGTCGAGGACCATCTATGCTGCGGTTGCGAGGTCACGCCGCGCCGGTCGCGCATCCGTCAGACCTGTCCGGCCTGTCGCCCAGGCTGAGCCGTGTGGCGCAGAACCCGTTGTAAACGCGGTCGCCTTTCCGGGCAGGGCGCAAGCCGGCCGCATGAGGCCCCCAGACCGGTCTGGCCTTTTATGCTGCGCTGCGGCAGGTTCGTGCAGCATTCTTCGGACGCGCGCAGGCTTCGATCATGTGGATAGCCCTAACCCTGCTGTTGCCCTTGGCGCTGCTCATCTGGTCGGTCTACCGCGGCTGGCCGGTGCTGCTCGCGGCTCCGGTGATGGCGCTGGGCGCCGCCGCGCTCGCCAGCGACCCGCTCTTTGCCACGCTCACGCAGCGCTTCATGCCCGCCACGGGTGGCTTTGTCGTCGCCTTCCTGCCGCTCTTTCTCCTCGGTGCGATCTTCGGGACGCTGATGGAGGCCTCCGGGGCCGCGCTTGCCCTCGCCCGCGGCATCGTCGCGCGCCTCGGTCCGCGCCAGGCGCTGCCTGCTGTCGTCCTCTCCTGTGCCGCGCTGACCTATGGCGGGGTCTCCCTCTTCGTCGTGGCCTTCGCGGTCTTTCCGCTGGCCGTCGCGCTCTTTCGCGCGGCCGCCCTGCCGCAGCGGCTGATCCCCGCCGCCATCGCGCTCGGCGCCTTCACCTTCACCATGAGCGCGCTGCCTGGTTCGCCTGCGATTCAGAACGCGATCCCCATGCCGTATTTCGGAACCACGGCCTTCGCGGCACCCGGGCTGGGGATCGTGGCGGGCCTGATCATGGCGGGCGGCGGGCTCCTCTATCTCGGGCGCCTGGCCCGGGCTGAGCCTCCGGGCCCCTCTCTGGCCGCCGCCGCAGCGCCGGAGAGCGAGAACGCCCTTCCGCCCCTCTGGCTGGCGCTGGCGCCCATTCTCACGGTCTTCGTCGCCAACTGGGTCCTCGCCGAGATCCTGCTGCCGCGGCTCGATCTGCGCTACCTCGCAGATCCGGCCTGGGGCGGGGTGGCCCCGTCGCGCGTGATCGGCATCTGGGCCCTGATCGGCGCGCTAACGCTTGCCATCCTGCTGCTCCTGGCGCTGGCCTGGCGGCGGCTGAGCGATCCGCGCCGGACGCTGTCCGACGGGGCTCAGGCAGCGCTCCTCCCGCTCTTCAACACCGCAGCGCTCGTGGGTTTCGGCTCCGTCGTGGCCGCGCTGCCCGCCTTCGCGGCCGTCAACGCGCTGACCGCCGAGATGCCGGGCGGTGCGTTGAGCGGGCTGGCCGTCTCGGCGAGCCTCCTGGCCGGCATCACCGGGTCCGCGTCCGGCGGCATGTCGATCGCGCTCGACGCACTCGGGGCACGATATCTCGAACAGGCGCTGGCGGAGGGGACCGATCCGTCCGCCCTGCACCGCGTCGTCGCGCTCGCGACCGGCGGGCTCGATGCGCTGCCGCATAACGGCGCGGTCGTCACGCTCCTGGCGATTGCGGGGCTCACCCATCGGGAGGCTTACGGGCCGATCTTCGTGGTCGCGGTCGCCATTCCGGTGCTCGCGCTGGTCGCCGTGCTGGCGCTCGCCAGCGCGTTCGGCGCCTTCTAGGCCCTGTCCGCGCAGGCTCCGCGTCACGCAACCTCGCGGCGGATATGCTCGATGAACCGCTCGTCGAGCGGTGAGAGCGGGCGCGCACGCCAGCCGAGCGCGAACGGAAGCTCGGGCGCCGGCCCTTCGATCGGAACAAACCGCAGATCCGACCGCGCCAGCGAAGCGCAGGCGCCGATCACAATGCCCGCGCCTTGGCCCGCGGCCACAAGCCCGAGCACGGCGGTCGATGTGGGCACCTCCTGGCGGATGCGCGGCGCGAAGCCGCTCGCCTCGCAGAGTGCCAGAATGCGCGCGAAGAGATGCGGGCCCACACTCCGCGCAGGCAGCACGAGGTCGCGCTCGGCGAGGGCGCCGAAGGGCAGGCTTTCCGCCCGGCCCAGCGGATCGTCGGCCGGCAGGACGATCACATAGCGCTCCGTCGGCAAGGCCAGAGCCTCGAGACCGTCCTCCGCGAAGGGGGGATGCAGGAAGCCGAGATCGATCTCGTCGTTCACCAGCGCGGTTTCGACTTCCCACGACAGGAGCTCCACCAGGTCGAGCTCCACCTCCGGAAACGCCGCGGCGTACCGGCGGCTCCAGCGGGGCACCGCCGCCATGAAGGAGATGGGCGTGTAGCCGATGCGCAGGCGGCCGGCGGCCCCCTCGGCCACCTTACGGGCCTCGCGCTCCAGGCAGGAGGCCTCGCGCAGAACACGGTGGATCGCGGGCAAGAGGCTGCGTCCTGCAGGCGACAGCTCCACGCCGCGCCGGGAGCGCTCGAAGAGCCTGACGCCCAGCACATCCTCGAGCCGCTTCAGCCGCACGCTCAGCGCCGGTTGCGTCATGTGCAGCCGGGCCGCGGCCTCCCTGAAGTTCAACGTCTCCGACAGAACGGCGACAGCGCGGAGGCTGACGAGATCGAGCATGCTCATAATGCCTGCCTATCACAGCGGTCGCAGTCTTCGTTGGAGATAATCAGCCAGCTGGCGACCTTCCCTGCCAGAGCCGCACGGGCTCAGCCAATCAGGGAGAGCGAGATGAAACCGTCCACAGCGATCGCAGCGGCCCTGCTCCTTGCCGCGCCGCCCCGACCTGCTGAGCGTCGTCCCCATCGGCGGCGGCGAGGTCACGGAGGTGGCCGTCGCGAACTCCGTCGCGACCTGGCCCAACACCATGGCGCTGACGCCCGACCGGCGATACGCGATCGTCGCCGAGCCCTTCGCGCAACCGCCTGAGGAGGCGGAGACCTTCGACACCATCGAGCGCGGCCGCGCGATCACCGTGATCGACCTGGCTGCACCCGGCGGCCCGGCCGTCGTGCAGCGCATCGAAGCGCCGAGCACCCCGGCCGGCATCGATGTGCACCCGGATGGCAGCGTCGCCGCCGTCACGCTGCTCTTCGACGGCGAGATCGCGCTCTTTCCCTTCGCCGAAGGCAGCCTCGGCGAGCTGCTGCGCCTCGGCCTCGGCGTCGAGGATCTGCCGAACAGCTTCGTGCCCGAGTTCAAATGGCGGCCCGACGGTCGCTTCGCTGCCGTGACGCTCGGGGCCGCCGACCGGGTCCTCTTCTACCGCTTCGGGGCGGGTGCGCTCGCGCCCTGAGGGCCGCCCATGCGCACCGCGCCGCTGCCCGGAATGGGGCGTTGGACACCCGACGGACGGCACTTCATCGTTACGACCATCACGGCGACGGTCGATATGGCGCAGCACGGCTACGGGCAGAACGCGAGCCTCTTCGCGGTCTTCCGGTTCGATGACACGGCGGCGCCCGACACCCCGCCCCGCCGCGCGAATGACCGCAAGACGACCTATGCGAGCCCGGACATCCAGCATGCGCACATCGCCCATATCCCGGGCGGCATGGGGTATGTGGAGAGCTTCGCGCTGTCGCCGGATGGCCGCTTCCTCGCCGCCGCGAACATGGCTGCGAGCTGGCTGCCCGCCGGCCATCCGGGGCGGACGGAACTCAGCGAAGTCGCGCTCTTCGAGATCGACGGCCCCACCGGTGCGCTCTCCGAAGTTGCCCGCGAGCGTCTGCCCGGCGTGATCCTGCCCCAGGGGATCACCTTCGACGCGGATGCGAGCCACCTCGCCGTCACCTCCTTCCAGCACGACGACCGGGAGGGCGGCAGCGTCGCGTTCCTCGAGATCCGCGCGCGAGGCGGAGCCGTCACGCTCTCGCCGACCGGCCCCGTCTTGCCGGCGCCCCGAGGCGTCCACCAGCTCGACTTCCTCCTGTAACCACGCAAGCGCCCGAGACATCGCGGTATCGAAGGCAATGCCAGGCCGCTCTCCGTCGCTCGCAAGCCGATGTCGCCCTGCTACCGTTCGGCATTGCCAGAGCGGGGCAGGTCGATGGAATTGCGCCATCTCCGAACCTTCCGCGCCATCGCCGAGACCGGCGGGGTGTACGCCGCCGCAGCCCGGCTCAACCTGGCCCAACCCGCCGTGAGCCGGACCTTGCGGGACATTTAGGAGGGGCGCGGCGGCACGCTCCGTCTGGGCCTGATCGAGACCGGCGCCTGGGACTTCGGCGCCAACGGCCGGCCCGCGTCGACCCGGAGGTGCCGATCGAGGATGTGGCCGGGACCGTGAAGGACCTGATGGGCGAGGGCAGGGTGCTGCGCTGGGGCCTGTCGGAGATGGGCCCCAACACGCTCCGCCGGGCGCCTGAAATCCTGCCGCTCAGCGCGGTGCAGAGCGGGTACTCCATGCTCTGGCGCGGCCAGGAGGCGGACATCCTGCCCATCACCTGGCGAGGGCGTGGGGCGAACGGACGGGCGCCAAGCCGGCGCAGATCGCGCCGGCCCGGCTCCTGGCGCAGGGGACTGACATCGTGCCCATCCCCCGGCACCACGCAGCCGCCGCATCTGAGCGATACCATCTCCGCCGCCCGGGTCGCCTTCACCGAGAGCGGGCTGGTCGAACTGACGGCAGCCCTCGATGCGATCGAGGTCCGGGGCAACCGCGCCCCGCCGGTCCTGGCCGCCTGGTCGGATGTCGCGGCGCCGGACGCGATCTGAGCCCCCGCCCCGCCCCGCCAGAGCGGGGTAGCCGTCCCGCAGGAGCCGCCGCGGGAAGGCCGATCCGTCCGCAGCAGGGAGGCCATCGCAAACGCGCGCACCCGACCGACGGCACGGGAGGAGCTCTTCGGTCAGGCGTGGGCCGTCACTGCCGCAGGATCTTCTCCATGGCCTTGCCCTGCGCCAGTTCGTCGATCAGCTTGTCCATGTAGCGGACCTGCTGGATGAGCGGGTCCTCGATGGTCTCGACGCGCACGCCGCACACGACGCCCTTGATCAGAGCCGCATTCGGGTTCATCCGCGGTGCCTCGCCGAAGAACCCGTCCATGTCGGTGCCGCTCTCGATCTGCCTCTCCAGCCCCGGCTGATCGTACCCGGTCAGCCACCGCAGGATCTCGTCCACCTCTGCTTTCGTGCGGTTCTTGCGCTCTGCTTTCTGGACGTAGAGCGGATAGATCTTCGCGAATGTCATCCTCGCAAGATCAGTCTTCGGCATGACCCGACCTCCTCGCTCACGTCTGTCTCGCGACAGAGCGCCGAGCCACATGTCCTCGATCGGACCGCGATCACGGAGCCGGGCGGCAGGGTACCGGATGGCCGCATCCCCTGCCATCCGGTGTCGCATCGCGAGGGGGCACCGCGAAGCGGCTAAGCCGACGTCATCCGAACCACCACCGCTCGGCCCATTTCTCGCCGTCCATGTCCCAGTTGGAGGCGAGCGTGCCGTGCTTCACCGCCGGGCTGTGGGCGAAGACATAGGAGGCGAACATCGGGATCACCGTGCCGCCGTCATTGGCGCAGAGGTCCTGCATCTCGCGATACATCTCGCGCCGCCGGTCGTTGTCGAGCTCGGCGCGGGCGGTGACGAGCAGTTCGTTGAACCGCGCATTCGACCAGAAGGTGTCGTTCCACGGCACGCCCTCGGCATAGGCCGAGGTGAACATCGCGTCCTCGGTCGGCCGGCCGCTCCAGTAGACCGCGCAGAACGGCTTCTTGAGCCAGACATTGGACCAGTAGCCGTCGTTCGGCTCGCGCACGACGTTGACGTCGATGCCGGCCGCCGCCGCCTTCTCGGCATAGAGCACGCCCGCATCCACCGCCCCCGCGAAGGCCGCATCCGACGCGGAGAGATCGACCGCCAGCCGGTCGAGCCCCGCCTCCTTCAGATGAAAGCGCGCCCGGTCCGGATCATAGGCCTTCTGCTCGAGATCCGCGTGGAAGAAGCGCTGGCCCCGCCCGATGGGATGGTCGTTGCCGACCACGCCATAGCCCTTCAGGATCTTGTCCACCAGCTCCTGCCGGTCGATCGCATACTTCAACGCCTGGCGCACATTATTGTCGGCATAGGGATCGGCGGTCACATGCATCGCGAAGGTGTAGTGCTGGTTGCCCGCAACCTCCTGCAGCTCCACGTTCGGATGCCGCCCCAGCCGCCCCGCCACCTGGACCGGCACCTTGTCGATGGCGTCCACCTCGCCGGTGATCAGCGCGTTGGTCCGCGCGGTCGGATCGATGATGGAGAGCATCTCGATCTCGTCGAACCAGGCGCGGTCGGTCTTGAAGTAGTTCGGATGGCGGACATAGTGCGCGCGCACGCCGGGCTCGAAGGTCTCGATCCGGTAGGGCCCGGTGCCGATGCCGCTCTCCCACTCGGCCGTCCCGTCCTCCCGCGCGGGCACGACGATCAGATGGTAATCGGCCATGCCGAAGGGGAAATCCGCGTCGCCGGAGGCGAGGGTGAAGACAATGCTGTGATCGTCCGGCGTCTCGATCGACTGGATCGGGGCCACGATGGGCGCCGCTGCCGAGGTGTTGCCCTCGCCCCGGTGGTGGTTGATCGAGGCGGCGACGTCGCGGGCGGTCACGGCACGGCCGTCATGGAACTCGGCACCGCGGCGCAGGCGGAAGGTCCAGACCCGCGCATCCGGGCTCGCCTCCCAGCTCTCGGCCAGCTCCGGCGCGATCGAGCCGTCGGCCTGGACCTCGGTCAGCAGGTTGCCCTGCATGAACGAATGCGCGCTCATGAAGCCGTTCGAGTACTTGCCCGGATCGAGCGTGTCCGTGGTCGAGCCATGGCCCTTGCCCACGCGGAGCTTGCCGCCGCGCTGCGGTGTCTGGGCCCGGGCGTCGACCCCTGCGATCGTCAGCGCACCGGCCGCGGCGGCGAGCTGCAGCGAATGCCGGCGTGTGAACCTCTGTGTCATCGTCTTCTCCCATCTGTGCGGTGGTCTTGGGTCGTCGGTCGGCGCGTCAGGCCATTGCGCGCTCGCGGAAGAGGCGCCCGCAGCGGACCTTGTCCGGCGCGATCCCCAGATGCGGCAGGGCCGCGCGGATCACGGCCTGGTTCGAGGCGAGGACCGGCTTGCCCGTCGCCTCTTCCAGCGCGTCGAGCGTCTCGACCGCGCGCATATCGGTGCAGGAGAGCACAATGGCTTCGGCCTCCGCACTGTCCGCCCGGCGTCCGAGCGCGAACACGTCGGAGGGGGTCAGCGCCCCCTGCTCATGGTTGCCGAGATCGGTCTCGGGGCCGGCGCGCGACACGGTCTCGATCCCCTCCTGCGCCAGATAGGCGACGGCGCGATCGGCGAGGCTCGGCACATAGGGCGAGGCGAAGGCGACGCGCCGCACACCGAGCGCGCGGCAGCCCGCCACAAGGGCGCCCGCAGCCGTCACGACCGGCGCACCCGCGATCTCCGCGGCGCGCTCCGCCAGCGCCCGGTCGAAGGCCGGCCCGTGGGCGAGGGTCGCCGAGGTGCAGCCATAGAGGATCACGTCCGGACGGGCCCCTGCCAGGAGCTGCAGCGGGCCGGCGAGCTCCGACGCGCCGAGCCCCGCCATCTGCACCTCGTCCGGCACCGCGTCCTCGTCATAGCCGCCGAGCCGGGCGGCATGGATGCTGACCCCCCGCGGCGCCAGCATCGCCAGATCCGGCTCCAGATTGACGTTGGTGAAAGGCACGAGGACACCGATCCGTCCCCGGCCGCGCGTGGCGGTCCCGCTCATCCTGCGTCCTCCGTCTCTCTGATCTCGGCGAGGGCCGCGCCCAGCGCAGCCATGGCGTCCTCCCGGCCGACCGTCGCGCGCAGGCAGTGCGGCAGGCCGTAGCCGTCCATCCCCCGCAGCAGGAGCCCGCCTGCGCGGAGCATGGCGCCCGCCCGCCCGGCGGCAGCGGTGTCGGAGAAGGGCAGCAGCGCGAAGTTCGTCGCACTCTCCGGCGCGGCGAGCCCCTCCCGCCGGGCCGTCTCGATCAGCCGGTCGCGCAGGGCGGCGGTCATCGCAACCGTCTCGCGCATATAGGCTCCGTCGCGCATCGCCGCCGCAGCCGCCGCCTGTGCGGGCGCGGAGATGTTGTTGGGGTTGATCGGCTTGCGCACCTCGCGCGCGACCGCGGGCGGAAAGGCGCCCCAGCCCACGCGAAAGCCGGCGAGCCCGTATGCCTTGGAGAAGGTGCGGAGCACCACCGTGTCGCCGCGCGCCACCAGCGGCCAGACCGTGCCCGCCTCCGCAAACTCGCCATAGGCCTCGTCGACGACCAGCAACACGTTGCCGGGCAGCGCCTCGCGCAGGCGCAGGATCTCGGTGGCGGAGAGAACGGTGCCGGTGGGATTGCCTGGGTTCGCCAGCCAGAGGACCGCGGTCTCGGATGAGGCGGCCTCGATCAGCCGGTCGATATCGGCCGTGAATCCGCGCTCCGGCACGAGATCGGTCGCCGCGCCGGCGAGCGCCCCGGCGGTCCGGAAAAAGGCATAGCCATAGGCGGGCTGCAGCGCGCGCCGCCCGGGCTCCAGATAGGCCGCGGCGATGGCGCCGATCAGCTCCATCGAACCCGCGCCGCAGAGGATCGCTGCCGGGTCGAGCCCGTGCGCCTCGGCGATCGCCTCGCGCAGATCGCGCCAGTCCGGGTCCGGGTAGAGCGCCCCGTCGCGGAGCGCGCGCGCCGCCGCCTGCAGCGCCTGGGGCGAAGGGGCTCGCAGGCTCTCGTTCTGGGCGAGCGAGACACCGCCCTCCGGCAGATCGGCCAGCGCATAGGGGGCAAGGCCGGCGATCCGGGCAATGGGCGCGGGTGTCACTGCTCCTCCTCCCGCGCCGCCGCGCCATAGAGGTTCCCGGCGGCCTCGCCGCTCACCAGCCCGTCGGCCACGTCGCGCGCCAGCGCGTCCGCCGCCCGCTCCGCCGGTGGGCCGAAACCGCCGCCGCCGGGGGTCTCGAAGATCAGCCGCTCGCCCGGCGCGATCCGGATCTCGCCCTTGCCGGGCAGCGCGGGCCCGTCCGCGAGGCGGATCCGCCCGGGCGCGCCCGCCCGGCCGCCCGCCCGGCCGCGCGCGGGGTTTGCGATCCGCTCGACCGACAGGAACACCGTCACCGCATCCTCGCCCGCGGGCCCGATCTCGATGCGTTGGCCGAGACCGCCGCGCATCCGCCCCGCCCCGCCCGAATCCGGCCGAAGCTCGCGCGCATGGATCAGCACCGGCGCGACGCTCTCGCTGATCTCCACCTGGCTGCCCCACACCCCGCTCGGGAATGCGGTGGCCGAGAGGCCGTCGAGGCGCGGCCGCGCGCCCGTCCCGCCATTGTGGCTGAGCTCCACCGCGAAGGCCTCGCGACCCGCCCGCGCCACCTCCGGGGCGCTCCGCAGGGGCAGGTCCCACATCGCGGATGCGCCCTCCGCCGGCACCCGGTCGGGCAGCGCCTGGGCGAGGCAGCCATAGACCAGATCGGGTGTCATCTGCCCGATGGTGTGGCGCATGGCGACCGCGGCCGGCGGCTGCGCGTTGAGGATGCAGCCCTCGGGTGCGGTCACGTCGAAGCAGCCGAGCGAGCCGGCGTTGTTCGGGATCTCCGGCCCCACGATGCAGCGCAGCGCGAAGACCGAGTAGGCGGTGGCATAGTTGAGCGGCACGTTGATGCCCTTGGCCACGCATCCCGCGCTGCCCGCGAAGTCGAGCGCCATCCGCCCGCCGCCGACGCTGAGCTGCGCGCAGAGCGCAAGCGGCGCGTCGTAGCCGTCGACCGTGAGGCGCGCGCGATACGTCCCCGGCGGCACCGCGTCGATGGCGGCGGCCTGCGCGCGGCGCGAGGTCTCCAGGATATGCGCGGCGAGCGGGCCGATCTCGTTCAGCCCGAACTCGTCCATCATCGCGACCAGCCGCGCCGCGCCGGTCTCGCAACAGGCGATGAGCGCGTAGAGATCGCCCTCATTCGCCACCGGCTCGCGCGAGTTCGCCTTCACGATCTCGATCAGCAGCGCGTTCAGCGCGCCCGCCTCGACGATCCGGCACGGCGGAATGCGCAACCCCTCGTCGAACACGTCGCCGCCCTCCGGCCCCATGCCCGCGCCGCCCAGATCCACCAGATGCGAGGTGCAGGCGGCGAAGCCCACGATCCGGCCGCCCCGGAAGGCGGGCATCATCAGCAGGAAGTCGTTCAGATGGCCCGAGGCGATCCAGGGATCGTTGGTGGTGAAGATATCGCCCGGGCGCATCGCCTCCGCCGGGAAGCGCGCGACGAGGTGCTTCACCGCCTCGGCCATGGTGTTGATATGCCCCGGCGTGCCCGTGACCGCCTGGGCGAGCATCCGGCCCTCGGCGTCGAAGATGCCGGCGGAGATGTCCCCGCATTCGCGCACGATCGGGCTGAACGCCGCGCGGATCAGCGCCTGCGCCTGCTCCTCGACCACGGCGAGAAGGCGGTTCCACATGACCTGCAGGCGGGTGGGCGAAAGCGCGGCGCTCACGATGCGGCCTCCTCGGCGATGCGCTCGGCGGGCGCGGTAGGGCCGACCCCGGCGTTCAGCACGAGGTTGAGCGCGCCGTCGACCTCCGCCACAAAGCCCCGGCCGACCAGCGTCGTGGTCTGCGGCTCGACGATCAGCGCGGGCCCCGCGACCCGGTCGCCGGGGCGGAGCGCGGCGCGCAGATGGATCGCCGTCTCCACCGGATCGCCGGTCGCGTCGCAGGCGACCATCCGGTGCGCCGCCGGGACGGCGCGCCGCGTCCCCCCCGCAGCCGGCATCGGTGCCGGAGGGCGCGGGCGCGTCGCGACGCGGACAGCCCAGTTCAGCACCTCGACGGCCATGCCGGGAACCGCGCGCGAGAAGAGCGCGGCATAGGCCGTCTCGAACCGCTGGGTCAGATCGGCTGCGTCCGCCGCGGAGAGCGGACGGTCCGGCAGCGCGATCTCGATCTCGTGGCCCTGCCCGCGATAGCGCATGAAGGCGGTGCGGCGCGTCTCGACCGGCTCTCCCGGCGCGCCGGCGGCCACCACCGCAGTGGCCTCTGCCGTCATGCCCGCCAGCAGCGCTTCGACGCGATCGGCATCGAAGGCCCCGAGAAGCGTGTACCGGCTCCGCACCCGCTCGAAGGAGACCGGCGCGGCCAGAAACCCTATGGCCGAGCCGACGCCGGGGTCCGGCGGCACAAGGATCCGCGAGACACCGGCGCGCCGCGCGACGCGGGTGGCATGGAGCGGGCCGTTGCCCCCGAAGGCGATCATCGTGCGCGCGCCGAGATCCGCGCCCGATTCCACCGCATGCATCCGCGCGGCCGCGGCCATGCTCTCGTCCACGATCTCCGAGACGCCGAAGGCCGCCCCCGCCGCATCGAGGCCGAGGGGCGCGCCCACCCGCCGCTCGAGCGTCGCGCGGGCCAGCGTCGGGTCGATCGCGAGCCGCCCCTCCGCGAACCGATCCGGGTCGATATAGCCGAGGACCACATCCGCATCGGTCACCGTCGGCTCCGTCCCGCCCTGCGCAAAGGCGGCCGGGCCCGGCTCGGCGCCGGCGCTCTCCGGCCCCACCGTCAGCCGGCCGAGCCCGTCGACGGCGGCGACAGACCCGCCGCCCGCCCCGATCTCGATCAGCTCGACCACCGGGATGCGGACCGGCATGCCCGAGCCCTTTATGAACCGCGCTGCCCGCGCGATCTCGAAGCTGCGCGTGGTCTGCGGCTCGGCCCCGTCGATCAGGCAGAGCTTCGCGGTCGTGCCCCCCATATCGAAGCTCAGCACCCGGTCGAGGCCCGCATGCCTGGCCACCGCCGCCGCGAGGATCGCGCCGCCCGAAGGCCCGCTCTCCACCAGCCGGATCGGCAGCCGCCGCGCGGTCGCAACCGTCGTCATGCCGCCGCCGGAGGTCATCATCATGATCGGACAGCGCAGACCCTCCGCCGCGAACCGGGTCTCGAAGGCGGCGAGGTAGCGGTCCATCAGCGGCTGCACATAGGCGTTGGCCACGGTGGTCGAGAGCCGTTCGAACTCCCGCGCCTCGGGGCTCACCTCAGAGGAGAGCGAGACGGCAAGGCCGGGCCGGGCCGCGCGCAGGCGCTCCGCGAGGCGCTGCTCATGCGCGGGATTGGCATAGGCATGGAGCAGGCAGATGGCGACCGCCTCCGCCCCGCTCGCATCGAGTTCGCCGATCAGCCGGTCGAGGGCACCTTCGTCCAGCGGCCGCAGGACCCGGCCATCCGCCGACACCCGCTCCGGCACGGTGAAGGCGCGCGCCCGGGGAACCAGCAGATCCGGCTTCTCGATATCGATGTCGTACTGGGCGAAGCGCCGCTCATAGGCGATCTCGAGGATGTCGCGGAACCCTTCGGTCGTGACCGTGGCGACGCGCGCGCCGCGCCGCTCGATCAGCGCGTTGGTGGCGAGCGTCGTGCCGTGCACGAAGCCCGCGATCCGCTCCCAGCCGAGATCGAGCTTGCCGAGCACCGCCCGGCTGCCCGCCAGCGCCCCCTCCGTCGGCTCGGCCGTGGTCGGCGTCTTGGCGGTGGCGACGATGGCGCCCGCCGCGTCCGCGGCCGCCACATCGGTGAAGGTTCCGCCGATATCGACGGCGATCCGGATGGAAGTCGGCTCCACGATCTGCCTTGTCCGTGATGCCTCCGCCTGGGAGGCCTCCGCGTCTCGGCGGGCAGAACGCACCCGCCGGTTCAGGCTAGGGGCGGGCGAGCGCCCCCGCGGGACCGCTTATCGAGCGACGAGATCGCAGCCCGTGGCGCGGCGCCCGCACCGGCGGTCGAGAAACTGGTCTCGCAGAGGGAGAAACCGTTGGGTCATCAGGGGTGATGGTCGCAGCCAAACGCGCTCGGTTGTCAAGCGCAAAGGCCGCCGCACAACGCGCGCCCCCGAGAGCGCCCCGGGCCGGGCCTTGGCGATCCTCAACCGGGAAACGACGGCCCTTGCCTGGCAATCAGCTCCCGCGTCGCCGATGCCGTCTCTCCGAACTGCCGCCTGTAGGCGCGCGAGAACGTCTCCGGGTTCTCGAAGCCGCACAGGCTGGCGACCTCGCCGATCCGGTAGGTCGAATTCTGCAACAGGGTCCGCGCCTGGGAGAGGCGCAGATACCGGTAGTAGCCGGATGGCGTCATCTTCAGGTGCCGCTTGAACAGGCGCGTCAGGGTCCACTCCGGAAGTTCCAGCCGCGCACCGATCTCGGCGATGCCGAGCGGCATCGAGAGATGCGCCAGCATCAGATCGACCGCGCGGCCGAGGTTCCGGTCCAGCCGCATCAGCGATGTCTCCGCCAGCATCTTCTGCTGGGGCCCGGTATGTCCGGTGGGCCGGTAGGTCAGGATCTCCGCCACCCGGCGGGACAGATCGCGCGAGTTCATCCGCTCGATCAGCGCCAGCGTCAGATCGAAGGTCGCCACGCCGCCCGCGCTTGAGCACCGCGTCTCGGAGAGGTCGAACATCCGGTCCACGAACATCTGGTCGGCATAGGCCTCGCGATAGCCGCGCAGGGCTTCGAAATGGACCGCCGCGGGGGCCGATTTCAGGAGACCCGCCTCCGCGAAGATCATCGCCCCGGTGTCGATGCAGCCCATCAGCGCCCCGCCGCGCGCCCGGGCGCGCAGCCAGGCTAGGAGCGGGCGGGCCAGTGCGCGCTCCGGCGCGTAGGACGAGGCGAGCAGAACCACGTCGCTCCGCTGCGCGTCGAGCGCTTCGGTGCGCAATTCGAACCCGCTGGAGCTGCGCATGATCCCGCCCCCGGTCGAGAGCATCCGCCACCGCCATGCCGGTTCGGCCAGCTCGCGGTTCGCCACCCGGAGCGGTTCGGTGACCAGGGTGACGGAGAGGATCGGGAAGTCCTCCGTCACGACGATATCGACGCTGGGCATGGCGTGCTGCAGATTGCCGTCAAAAGATTGCCGAACACTGTCAACAGACCGGCCGTCCCGCAAGCTAGTTTCGGGGCAGGAGGAGCGCGCGATGCACGACCTGCCCGGCACGCCGGATTTCGACCACTGGCCCATCGTCCACAGGCCGGAGCGCGTGGCGCTCGTCGAGGGCGGCGTGCGGGTCACCTGGGCGGACGGCACCAGCAGCGAGCACCACGCGCTGATGCTGCGCGAGAACAGCCCCGATCCGGTCACGATCCATCCCCAGGCGCGCGAGATGGCCATTGCCCCCACCGATATCCCGGCGGATATCGCGGTTCTCGCGGCCGAAGTGCTGGGGTCGGGTGCCATCGGCATCCGCTTCTCCGACGGGCTCGAGACCCGCTATCACCCCGGCTGGCTCCATGCCGTGGCCTGGTTCGGCGAGGAACCGGCGCCGCAGCCGATCCTCTGGACCCCGGCGGACCTGCCGGAGCCGCCCAGCTTCGACGGCCCCGCGGCGCTGGAGAGCCCGGCCGCTTTCCTCGCCTGGCTGGAGGCGCTGCGCGACTACGGCGTGGCCCGCCTGCGCGGCCTGCCGCAGCAGGACGGCCTTCTCGAAGAGATCGTGACCCGCATCGGACCGGTTCGGGAGAGCAATTTCGGCCGCCAGTATGTCCTGGAGATCAAGGATGACCCGGACAGCCAAGCCTACACCTCCGGCGCCCTGCTGCAGCATATCGACCTGCCGACCCGCGAGCTGCCCTTCGGCCTGCAGTTTCTCTACACGCGCGCGAACACCACCACCGGGGGCGAGGGCATCTATGTCGACGCTTACCGGGTGGCCGAGGACATGCGGCTCGCGGAGCCCGACCACTTCCGCTCGCTGACGACCGATATCTGGGAGTACAACAACCGCGCGCGCGCCTCCGACTATCGCGGGCGCGGACCCGTGATCGAGACGGACGCCGCCGGCGCCATCACCGGCATCCGCTACAACACCTTTCTGCGCGCACCCTTGCGGGCACCGTTTCACGTGCAGGCCCGCGCCTACGCGGCATACCGCGCCTTCTGCGCCCGGGCGCAGGACCCCGGCTACGCGATGCGCATCCGCTACGAGCCCGGGGATCTCCTGGCCTTCGACAACCGCCGGGCGCTCCATGGCCGCGCAGGATACGATGCCAAGGGCGGCGCGCGCTTCATCGAAGGGATCTACGCGGACCGCGACGACCTGCATTCACGCATTCGCACCATCAAGCGTCAGCTGCGCGCCGCAGAGGCGTGATCCTGGGAGGCCGACCATGTCCGTTGCCAATCTGAAACCCCGCACCTGCTCGGATGCCGAATGGGAGGCCCGGGTGGAGCTCGCAGCGCTTTTCCGCATCATCGCCCATTACGGGATGTCGGACCTGGCCAACGGCGCTGTCTGCGCGCGGGTGCCGGACCAGCCGGATCACTCCCTCGTTCACCCCTACGGAATGTTCTGGGAGGAAGCGCGGGCCTCGTCCTTCGTCAAGATCGGCCCGGACGGCCAGCCGGTCGAGCCCGACGCGCCCTGGCTGAACGACGGCGTCCAGAACCTCTGCCAGTGGATCCTCGGCTCACGCCCGGACGCCAATGTCTTCGTGCACGGGCACGAGGAAGAAGTGATGGCGGTCGGATCGATCGAGGAGGGCCTGCTGCCGCTGAACCAGCCCGCGGTCTATCTGGGCAACATCACCGGCTATATCGAGTACGAGTTCGAGGAAGACGCGGCGTTCGGTGCCCATTTCGTCGAACGCCTCGGCGCCAATCAGATCCTGATCAGCCGCAATCACGGATACTATGCGCTTGGCGAGACGGCTGCGGCCGCGTTTTTCCGCGCCTACTTCCTGCGCCAGACCTGCTCGACCCAGATCCGAACGCTGTCCATGGGCCGCGATCTCCACCTGATCGATCCGCAGAAGGTTGCACGCTACCAGGACCAGATGGCCGCGTCCGAGCACTACAACTACAACGGCCAAACCGAATGGCCGGGCCTCTTGCGCATGCTGGAAGCCCGCGGCTCCGACCACGCGAGCTGACGATCCGGGTCGCGCTCGATGGCCGGCGCTATGAGGTGGCGATCCGGCCGCAGGACATGCCCGGCACCCTGGCTTGTCTGCCCGCCGCCGTCCCGAACCGGCGCGAAGCGGAGCGGCGGCGCACCGGGTCGGACCGAGGTTCCAAACCGGCTCAATGATCTGAGATCTTTCGCGACGGAAGCGCGTTAGTATCGCGTTCACCGTGCGGCGGTGCCGTTGTCCGCGCGGCGCAACCCGGATCGAGGTCGGTATGAAGAAGTCGCTGCTTCGATTGCTCAGCTTTGCGGCGCCCGTCGGGCTTGCGGTGCTGGCTTTCGCCTATGTCACCGCGTCGCGCACCCCGCCCGAACAGGCCGCCCTCGGCGAGCGGGCCCGGGCCGTCCGCGTCTTGCCGCTCGAGCCGGTGCCGTTCGTCCCGACCGTGATCGGCTATGCGAGCGTGGAGCCGGTCCGCACATGGGATGCGGTCGCCCAGGTGCCGGGCCGGATCGCCTATGTCCATCCGCGCCTGCGCGTCGGCGCGATGCTGCCGGAAGGCACCGAGATCATCCGCATCGCCAGTGAGGAATACGCGCTTGCGGTGCGCGAGCAGGAGGCCAATGTCGACGCTGCCAAGGCCCAGCTGCGCGAACTGGAGATCCGTGCCGCGAATACCGAGCGTTCGCTCGAGATCGAGCGGCGCTCGCTGGAGATCAAGCGCGAGGACCTGACCCGCCAGCAGGGCCTCCTCGCCCGGGGCGTCACCAGCCAGTCCTCCCTCGATACGGTGCAGCGCGATTTCCTGCAGCAGCAGGTCGCGGTGCAGGAGCTCGAGAACGCCATTGGCCTCTACCCGGCCGAGATCGAGACGCAGCGCACCCAGATCGCCGTCGCCGAAGCCCGGCTCGCGAGCGCCCGGCTCGATCTCGACCGCACCAGCATCGCCATGCCCTTCCGCGGGCGGATCGCGAGCAAGGAGGTCGAGACCACGCAGTTCGTGACGGCGGGAACGAGCCTCGCCTCCGCGGGCGATATCAGCGCGGCGGAGATCGTCGCGCAGGTGCCGCAGGACCAGTTCGCGAAATTCGTCGCGCTCGCGATCCCGGCCGGCTTTCGCCCGCGCTTCGGCCAGGAGGCGAACCCGGGCTCCGCGCTCAGTCGGATCGGGTGGACGGCGACGGTGACGGCCCATTCGGGTGAGCTGGATTTCACCTGGCCCGCGCGGGTCGAGCGCACATCCGACACCATCGACGCGACAAGCCGCTCGGTCGGGGTGATCGTGACGGTCGACGACCCCTACGAGGACGTCCAGCCCGGCATCCGTCCGCCGCTGGTAAAGGGGATGTTCGTGCGCGTGAGGATCGAGGGCAAGGTCCTGGCCGAGCAGCGCGTCGTGCCGCGCGCCGCGGTGCATGACGGGCGCGTCTTCGTCGCCAACGCCGAGAACCGGCTCGAGGCCCGGCCCGTGACCGTCCGCGCCTTCCAGGGGGACCGCGCGCTGATCGCGGACGGCCTCGACTTCGGCGACCGGGTCGTGGTGAGCGACGTGTCGCCGGCCATCGAGGGCATGCTGCTCGATCCGGTCGCGGACGACGCCGTCGCCGGCCCGCTCACGAACGCTGCGCCCGCGAGCCCCGAATGATCGCCTATTTCGCCCGCCATCCGACGATCGCCAACCTCCTGATGATCGGGCTGCTCGCGATCGGGGCGGCCATCCTGCCCACGCTCCAGCGCGAGACTTTCCCGCGGATCGAGCCCTCCAAGATCCAGGTCAGCGTCGTCTATCCCGGCGCGCGGCCGGAGACGGTGGAGGAGTCGGTCTGCCGGCGCATCGAGGATGCGGTCGACGGCGTGGACGACGTGTTCGAGGTCTCCTGCGAGGCGCTCGAGGGCCGCGCCACCGCGGTGGTGGAGATGCGCGAGGGTGTCGATCTCGACCGCTTCGCAAGCGATGTGAAGACCGAGATCGATGCCATCGACGACTTCCCCGACCTCGTCGAGGAGCCGGTGGTCAAACAGCTCGGACGCACGGATTTCGTCGCCTCAGTGGCGGTCTCCGGCGCGATGAGCCGCCCCGACCTGAAGACCTTCGCCGAGCAGGTGAAGCGCCGCATGCAGGCCTTCGGCGGCATCCCGAAGATCGAGATCACCGGCTTCGCGGAACGCCAGTTCCGCGTGGAGATCCTCGACGCCACCCTGCGCCAGTACGGCCTCAGCCTCCAGGACGTCTCGACCACGGTCCAGCGCCAGAACATCGACCTGCCCGTCGGCACCATCCAGGGCCGCAACGGCGAGATCCTGCTGCGCTTCGCCGACGAGCGCCGCAGCGTCGAGGAGCTCCGCGACCTCATCGTCGTCTCCAGCGAAGACGGCGGCCAGATCCGCCTCGGCGACATCGCGCGCATCGACGACCGCTTCGAGGACGAGGAGGTGAAGATCCTCTTCGACGGCAACCCCGCCGCCCTCCTGCAGGTGACGAAATCGGCCGGCGACGACCTCCTCACCGTGATCGACCGCATCGAGGCCTTCCTCGTCGAGGAACGCCAGCGCGCCCCGCCGGGGGTGGACTTCACCATCGTGCGCAGCCCCGCGGAGGTCGTGCAGGGCCGCCTGTCGCTGCTCGTTGAGAACGGCGCCATCGGCCTCGCCCTCGTGGCGGTGACCATGTGGCTCTTCTTCGGCCTGCGCTACGCCTTCTGGATCAGCGCCGGCCTGCCCGTCGCCTTCGTCGGCGGCATCGCCGCCATGGTGCTGCTCGGCTATTCGCTCAACATGCTCACCATGGTGGGCCTGCTCATCGTCGTCGGCCTGCTGATGGACGATGCGATCGTGATCTCCGAGAGCATCGCGACCAGGCGCGAGGAGGGGGCGTCACCGCTCGACGCCGCCGTCGCCGGGGTGCGCGAGGTTGCGCCGGGGGTGCTCTCCTCCTTCATGACCACGCTCTGCATCTTCGGCTCCCTCGCCTTCCTGCAGGGCGATATCGGCCAGGTGCTGCGCGTTGTCCCCGTCGTCATGCTGGCCGTGCTCGTCGTCTCCCTGATTGAGGCCTTCCTGATCCTGCCCAACCATCTCGGCCACGCGCTCGCGGCGAAGGGCGGCGGTCGCGGCGCGGTCCAGCGCCGGGTCGAGGCCGGCGTCATCTGGGTGCGCGACACCCTCGTTGTCGCCTTTGCCCGGCTGGCCGTCCGCCGGCGGTATCTCACCATGGGCTCGGCCGTTGCCGCCTTCATCTTCGCCGTCACCGCCATCGCCGGCGGCGCGCTCAAGTTCAGCGCGTTCCCCGAGATCGACGGCGACACGCTGCAGGCCCGGGTGCTCCTGCCCCAGGGCACCCCGCTCTGGCGCACGGAAGCGGTGGTCGAGGACATCGTGCGCGCAGCAGAGCGGATCGACGCCACCCACGCGCCCGATCAGCCCGGCGGACAGGCGCTGGTGCGCCACCATACGGTCACCTTCAACGAGAACGAGGATGCGCATGAGAGCGGCTCGCATGTCGCCACCGTCAGCCTCGACCTGCTCACCTCTGAGCTCCGCACCATCGACAACGAGCGCTTCTTCGCTCTCTGGCGCGAGGAGACGGGCCCGCAGCCGGATGTCATCTCGCTCAAGTTCACCGAACCGAGTGTTGGCCCGGGCGGGCGGGCCATCGATATCCGCCTCTACGGCGACGATCTGCAGGCGCTGAAGGCCGCGAGCGCCGAACTCAAGGCCTGGCTCGAGGGCTACACGGGCGTGGTCGATGTGCTCGACGATCTGCGCCTCGGCAAACCGGAGATCACCTTCCGGGTCAACGAGGAGGGCCTGATCCTCGGCCTGCGCGCGCAGGACATCGCCGATCAGCTCCGCGCCGCCTTCTTCGGCACCACCATCGACGAGATCCAGGTGGATACCGAGGCCTTCGAGATCGATGCCCGCCTCGCCGCCATCGACCGCGACGATGTCGCGACGCTGGACAACTTCGTCGTCGTCACCCCCTCGGGCGCCCTAGCGCCACTCTCCTCCGTCGCCACCATCGAGCGCGACCGCGGCTTCGCGCGCATCAACCGGGTGCAGAAGCGCCGGGCCGTCACGGTCCAGGGCGATGTGGATAACCGCTTCGCCAACGCCAACGAGGTGGTGAGCGACACGATGACCCGCTTCGTGCCCGGGTTGCTGGAGCGCTATCCAGGCGTCTCGCTCGGCCTCGAGGGCCAGAACGCGGAGGCTTCGAAGACCCAGGCCTCCATGATCGCCGGCTTCGCGCTGGGCATCGTCGGCGTCTTCCTCGTCCTCAGCTTCCAGTTCCGGAGCTATGTGGAGCCGGTTGTCGTGATGATGCTGATCCCGTTCGCCTTCATCGGGGCGGTGGTGGGCCATCTCGTTGTGGGGGTCGATTTCTCCATGCCGAGCATGCTGGGCTTCGCCGCGCTCGCCGGTGTGGTGGTGAACGACTCGATCCTGCTCGTGAACCAGATCAAGTACCACCACCGTCCCGGCGCCACGGTCGCGGAGGTGGCGCCTGAAGCGACGCGGGCGCGCTTCCGCGCCATCCTGCTCACCTCGCTCACCACTGTCGCGGGGCTTCTGCCGCTCCTCATGGAGACCAGCCTGCAGGCGCAGGTGCTTATCCCGCTGGTGACCAGCCTCGCCTTCGGTCTCATGGCGACGACGCTCCTCGTGCTCTTCGTCGTCCCGGCCTTCTACGCGATCCTCGACGATCTCGGCCTGACGACGCTGGCGCAGGAGAGACGGGCGCTGTCGCAGGCGGCGGCCGGCGGAGATGGGTCGGCATCGCGCGACGCGATGGCAGCGCCTCCCTAGCGGGCGGGCGGCGGCCGCCGGCCACGCGCAAACCCGCTATGCAGCGCTGGGCTCTGGGATCGCCCGGGCGGACGGCGTAGGCCTGCAGCGCAGCCACCGGAGGTCGTCACCGATGCTCGCCCATGCGCTGACGGAGCCGGACGACCGCGCGCCGGTCGTGCTCTACCTGCACGGTCTCGGCATCGCCGGCTGGTGCTGGGAGCCGGTGTGGTCCGCGCTGCCCGACCTCGCGGCCCTCGTTCCCGACCTGCCCGGCCATGGCGGCAGCGCCCATATCGCCTGGGCGTCGCTCGAGGACACCGCCGCCCGGGTGGGCGCGCTCGTCGATACGCTGCCGGCCGACCGGGCGGTCCATGTCACGGGCCACTCGCTCGGCGCCTATGTGGCGGCGCTCCTCCTCGCAGCACAGCCCGATCGCTTCGCCAGCGCCATGCTCTCCGGCTTCCATCTGGGCGCTGCCGAGAGGCCGTTCCTCCTCAAGCTCGCCTATGCGGTCAACGGCCTTGTCTTCCGCGTGCCCCCGCTCCTCCGGCGCTTCGCGACCGTCTTCGGCGACGCGGCGACGGCGGAGCGCTTCATCGACGGCGCTCAGGCGATCCGGTCGCGCACCATCCGGCGGGCCGGCATGCAGGTCGTCGATTTCCAGTCGCCCCTCGCGCCGGGCACCCTGCGGATCCCGACGCTGGCCATCGCCGCCGATGGAGAGCCCGGGCCGATCCGCACCATGCCGGCAACGCTGGAGCGCCGGTTCGAGGCATGCCGCGGCGTGGTGCTGGAGGGGCGCGGCCACCTCTGGCCGCTCAAGGAGCCCGCCCTCTACGCAGAGATGCTCGGCACCCATATCCGCGCGCAGGCCTGAACGCGGCAGCGCTCTCGCGTCACCGGGCGTGCCATTACGCGCGCGGTCCGTCCGCCGGCCTCCCGCTCACCGCTCCTGCAGCGCCAGCCGAACCCCCAGGGCGCAGTAGAGGCTGCCCACCACCTTGCCCTGCCACTTCAGCACCGTCGGATTGCGGCGCAGAAAACGGCCGAGCCCCCCGGCCGCGACCGAGTAGACGATCGTACTGAAAAAGCCGATCAGCGCGAAGACCAGACCGAGAACGGTGAGCTGCAACACGACGAACCCCTTCTCAGGCGCGACGAACTGCGGGAGGAAGGCGAGAAAGAAGAGCGCCGTCTTGGGGTTCAAGACTTCGGCCAGGATCGCCTGCCGGAAGGCCCGCCCGGCCGTGATCGGCACCCGCCCTTGCCCCAAATCGATCGAGGTCTTCTCGAAGAGCGCTCTCAGGCCGAGATAGACCAGATAGCCCGCCCCCAGATACTTCACGATGGTGAAAAGCGTGGCTGAGGCGGCAATCACCGCTGAGATCCCGACAACAGCCATGACGGTGTGAATGAAATCGCCAGCCGTGATGCCGGCCCCCGTGGCGATCCCCACTTTCGTACCCGAAGTCGTGGCCCTCGCCACTGTGAGCAGCGTTGCCGGACCGGGGATGAACACGAAGCCCAGAACGATCAGCGCGTAAGTGAAGAGGACTGCGGGGTCGATCATTCCGTTATCTCCCTGGGTGCCCGAACCCGGATCAATCCATAGCGGGGACGCAATCACAAGCGCCGGGACCGGCACAGCGCAGCATCCCGCCTGACCCTGAGCGTCGCGCTCCGGCCCGGGGTTTCGCCCCCGGGACCGCTGCTCGATACGCGCCGTCGGAGCCCGGCGCGGCGCCATCGGTGCATCGGCGTTTCAGGTGAGCGTCTTCAGACCGCCCGGTGTCTCAACCTGTGCCCGATAGCGCAGCGCCGCCCCGTGGGCGATCCCGGGCGGACGATCGATGGACAACCGCTCGTAGAGCTGCCCGATCGAGGCCGGATCCGGATGCTCCAGGGTGAAGTCCAAGAGCGTCGCCCCGAGATCCGGGATATCGCCCATCCTTTCAAGCGCCCCGCGGCGGTCGATAAGCGAGGGAACGGCGCCATCCACCGGCAACGCGCCATCGGCGGGGATCGCGAAGTCGAAGCTCGGATCGCCGGGCGGCAGGGGAACGCGCTCGCCGAAAATCGTGCCATGCGCCGATAGAACGGGCGCCATCGCCGCAACGCTCGCAACCCATCCGCGCAGACGCCGGCCATCGGCCCAATCGGCGCCGACCTTCGCCTGATCGTCCAGACCGAACCAGCGCGCCCGCGCCGGCGCCGTTCCGCCCGGATCGAGCGCCACGATCTCGAGATAGACGCCCCCTCCGAGCTGCAGCCGGTGATTATGCGTTCCCATGTACTCATGGCGCGTCCCGAACGGCACATCCAGGTCCAGGCAGTCCCGAACATGCGACGCGCCAAGCGCGAGCGTCGGCGCGATGACGGTCAGGTGGTCGAGGGTCAGCATCGCTGCTGGCCTTCCAGATCTTCGATGATCGCGCGGGACTGGCGGCAGGTGGCGAGACCCGGCCGCGTCACGAAGAACACCGGATCGTCGCCGCCTGCCATCTCGATCTTCTGTTCCGAGAGGCCGCCATGGTTGGTCTGCATGCTCAGCAGGAGCGCATCGAGCTCGTTGCTCCAGATCAGCTCCACATCGTCGCTCACCCGCGCCTCGCGGACATAGGCATCGAGATTGGGCGACTTTCCCGGCCACCCCTTCGGAAGATGGTCGACGAGGTGCCGCGAGATGCCGAGGCTGAGCTTGCGCCCGTTCAGCGCCGGCGCGATCTCCTCGGTCGCATCGGTCAGGAGGTCGAAGGCCCTGGAGATCTGCGGTAGGTAGGCGCGCCCCTCCTTGGTCAGGAGGAGGCCCTGGGGAAGGCGCCGGAAGAGCGAGATGCCGAGCGAGGCCTCGAGCCGCTTCACCTGCTGGCTGACCGCACCCGCGGTGACGCCGAGCTCACCCGCGGCGGCCTTGAAGCTGAGATGTCGAGCCGCCGCCTCAAAGGCCTTGAGCCCGTTCAACGAGGGAAAGCGATAGGTCACAGGCGTCACCTCCGGCCCGTCCGATACCACGGCAGGCCCGCGCGGAAGACCGAGATTTTCTACGCCTCGCGCGCAGTTTTTGTCGTTTGAGCCGGCGGTCGAAAGGCTGTCGAACGGTCCGCGGACGAAGGCTGACAGCGAGGATGCTTCGACATGACGATCCGATACAATCTGCCGACGGGCTGGCCGCAGAACGGCCGGCCCTTTCACCACGGGGTCGTCGCGCCCGCGGGCCGAACCCTGCACATCACGGGACAGGTGGCCTGGGATGCCGATGCCAACGTGATCGGGATTGGCGATTGCGAGCTCCAGGCCCGCACATGCTTCGACAATGTGGAGGCAATACTCGCGGCCGTGGGCGGGCGGATGGAAGACATCGTCTCGCTGACGATCTTCTATGTCGACCCGGCCGATATGCCCGCGATCCAGAAGGTGCGGGCCGAGCGCATCGCGCTCGCGCATGGCCCGGTGAGCATTCTCATCCAGGCCGCCGGGCTCATCACGCCGGACCACCTCGTGGAGGTCGTCCCGGTGGCCGTGATCCCCGAGGAGAGATTTCACCAGCCGGGCCAGTAACCCTGCGGCTCACCTCTCTTGTTTCCCAAAGATCGGGCTGACCATGATCGAGACCAGAGGCCTTGGCGCTGTGCGAAGCGTGGATTTCGTGATCCTGCTCTGCGACGACCTCGCAAAAATGCAGGCGTTCTATACCGACATCTTCGGCTTCCAGATCGAGGATGTGCAGCCGGAGGCGTGGGCCGGGTTCCGTGTCGGCAGCCTGTTTCTCGGCCTTCGACCGCGCGGGCGGCCCTATGACGGCCCGGCCGTCCAGCCCGGATCCGCCTCCGTCCAGCTCAGCTTCCGGGTCCCGCCGGGCGATGTGGATCTGGCCCATGAGGCGCTCGTCGCAAAGGGCGTCGAGATCATCGAGGCGCCGACGGACCAGGACTGGTGCCACCGCACGCTGTTCTTCCGGGACCCCGAGAACAACGTTCTCGAGATCTACGCGGACATCCATCCGGGAGATGCCGGCACGGCGCCCTCGACGCTGCATCGCCGCGCCGAGCGCTAGTGCTGCCGCCTCCGGCGCTAGTCGATGGTCGCCAGCAGGCCCGCCATGATCCTGCCGCGTGTCGCGAGGGAGGCGACGATGATATGCTCCTGCAGCGTATGCATCCTGTCGCCCTCGACGCCGATCCCGTCGAGCGTCGGCACGCCCATCGCGCCGGTAAAGTTGCCGTCGGAACCGCCGCCGCTGCTCTCATGGTAGAATGAGGAGCCGACATCCTTCGAGAAGGCCCCGGCCATCTCCACCAGCCGCATGGTGCCCGCATCGGGCTCCCAGACCGGGCGGGTGACGCCGCGGGTCACCTCGAAAGCCACCTCCGCATCCGGATCGGCCAGCGCCAGCATCGCCGCGACGCCGCGGTCGAGATCCTCCTGCCGCTTCGCCATCGTCAGCACCTCGGCATCCGCCCGCGAGGAGACGCAGTTGACCCAGCGGCCGGCATGGATCACGCCGACGGAGAAGGTGCAGTCGTCGCTGGTCATCTCCTCGATCTGCAGGATGCGCCGCGCCATCTCCCTGATCGCCGAGCGCCCCTCGGAAAGGCGGGCACCGGCGTGGCTCGGGGTCCCGACGGTGGCGATGTTGAACCGCGCGATGGCGTAGCGGCCGGAGGTGACACCGCCCGCCTTGCGCCCCGGCTCCGGCACCAGCACGGCCTTCGCGCGCGCGGCCTCCGCCTCGATCAGCGCACGAACCGACGGGGTCCCGATCTCCTCGTCCGGGGTGAACATCACGGTGACCGGCAGCTTCGTCGCGATCCCGGCGCGGGCCAGTTGCCGGATCGCCTCCAGCGTCAGGTAGTTGCCGCCTTTCATGTCGCAGATGCCGGGTCCGTAGCAGAGCCCGCCGTCGCGGCGGAACGGCAGCGCCTCGAGGGTGCCGACGGGGTGGACCGTGTCGAGATGGCCGAGCACCAGGATCCCCGGCTCGCCCGCCCTCGGATGCGCGAACCGCGCCCGCACGCTGTCGCCGAGACCCATCCGCCCGGGGATCCGCTCGATCGTGGCCCCCATCATGGCGAGGTCGTGCGACGCCAGGTCCATCATCCGGTTGACCGCGCCCGCATCCCAGGTCGGGCTCTCGCACTCGACCCATGACCGGAGCCCGGCAAGCATCTCTTCGGCATCAAACGGCAGGGCGGCGATATCCAAGGAGCATCCTCCAGCAGGGCCAACGACCCCGCCACCCTACAGAGCCTATGCCTCCCCGCGAAAGCGCGCATGGCACGCTCCCCGGCCGCCGGAGACCCGGAAGCAGGACGCGCCCGCCCGGATCCGTCGCGGCCCGGCGGGAACGGCGGCAGGTGGGGGAGGGGGGCGGTCGGGAGGGCTCCCGCGCGGCGCCGAAGGGCGGGCCGCGCGGGAGCGCAAGGGCGATCAGGCGACGTAGAGCTCGTGCAGGCCTTCGCTGGTGGTGAGGACGGCGAGGTCCTCCGCGATATGGCGGGTCTCGCCATCGCGCGAGCGCTCCTCGCGGATCACGATCCGGGCGTCGCTCTCACCGAGCTCCGAGAACCGCAGATCCGCCGTGTCGGAGCCGTTGAAGGTCTGCATGTCGGCGATGGCCACCACGGTGCCCGTCGCCGCGTCGAAGCTGATATCGCTGCCCCGATGGGTCACGCCGTCGAGGCTCGCGACGTCGATCTCGGTCCCGTCGCCGTAGCCGATGGCGATCCAGTCCACATCCTCGGCCCCGTGCAGCCCGTCCGCCGCCTCCTCTTCCTGCATGCGGACCGAGAAGCCGGAGGTGTCGATGTCGGAGATGCGGGAGGTCACGGCCGCCGTGTCGTTGAAGCTCGCGACCTGGGCGAAGACGGCGGGGGTGTCGGTGAAGTCGCTCATGTCGATCCGCACCACCGTCTCGTCCGCGGCGGAGGCGCGGCCCGCGGCGATGGTGGTGCCGTCGGCCAGAGTGTGGGTCCCCTCGCTCGCGGCCATCCAGCTCAGCGTCTCGACCACGTGGAAGCCGTCGTGATGGTCCCACTCGTCGATCTGGAAGAAGAAGCCGTCGTCGGTGACATCCTTCACCCGCACCACCGCATCATGCCCGCCATTCAGCGTCATGGGGCCCATGACGACGCGGGCATCCACGATGGTCTCGGAGAAGTCGACGCGGTGCCAGGTTCCCGCATCGGCCTGGCCCGTGGTGACGCTGCCGAATTCGAGCAGGCCCGCCACCGCGGGGTCGCCGTCTTCGGGCGGGGTGCCGCCGCCCGTCGCCGGATCCTCCGGCTCCTCTCCGTCGCCCGGCGTGCCGTTGCCGGGGTCCTCTTCGCCCGGCGCGTCCTCGTCGGAGGGCGGGGCGTTCGCAGGCTCCTCCTCCACCGTGAAGCCGAACTCGACGTGCTCGAGGAGCGTCCCGCCACCGTTCTCGCCGGAGAAGACCTTGATCTCGACCGGGTACTCGCCCTTCGCGAAGACGATGCCGCCCTGCAGGTCGCCGCCCGTGTCGCCGAACTGCGCATAGGGCGAGACATTCTCGGTCTGCTCGCCGTCGGGCGTGATGATACGCACCGAGCCGATGCCATCCACGCCGGGTTTCGCCACCGCCACGATGGCGAGCTTCATGTCCGAGAGGTCCTCGGCGCTGTAGACGGTGTCCGGCCCGATCACGGTGACGAGCGTGTCGCTCTCGGTGTCGTAGAGTGCGAGGTCGAGCAGCAGGCTCTCCGAGAGGGTGCCGGCGGGCTCGGCCGGAGGATCGGCGGGGGGATCGCCCGCCGGGTCGTCCCCCGGATCGTCCGGCTCCTCGCCTTCCTCGGGCGGCTCCACCACCGCGCCGCCATCGGGCAGGGGCACCTCCACCGGGCCGGCCGCGATCAGCGCCTGCACTTCCGCGAAGTTGAACGCGCCCTCATAGACCGAGAAGAAGTCCACGGTGCCACCGAGCAGGTCCTCGACCTTGTCGTCGTCCTCGCCCTGGCGGATGGCGCTGGCGCCCAGCCAGATGTTCTCGGTGGTCTCGGTCCAGTCCGCCTCGATCGCGGCGGCATCGTAGCGCACGCCGTCGACGAAGAGCGTGACCAGGGTGCCGTCGAAGGAGACCGCAAGGGTGTGGGGGTCGCTGTCCGTCACCGCCTCGGAGGCGCGGAGCGTCACCTCCCCCGTCTTCGACTGGAAGCGGACCACGACGTCCTCGCTGTCGACCCAGGCGGTCATGTGCCCGCCATCGTCGAAGCCGGAGCTGTCGCGCGAGAAGATCGCGCCCTCGTCGAGCGGATCGTCCACCGAGAAGCCCGCGATGATCGTCGCCGCGGGCAGGCGGAACACGTCGCTGTCGGGCACCTTGATCTGGCCCGAGGACTTGCTGACCGCCGCGGGGCCCACGAAGCCGTAGACCTGCGCTGCCTGCAGGTCGGCGAGCTCGGCCGCATCGGGCACCAGATCGTCGCCGCCGAGACCGTCGCCGTCGAGATCCTCGGCGAGGAGGTCGTTGAGCCAGCCCGCGACCGTGCCCACCGAGGCGTTCTTGTTGCCGTCCTCGTTCAGGAACCGGCCGCCATCGATCTCGAAGCCGATATGGTAGATCCCGTCGGCCACGGTATCGACGGCGTTGCGGTCGAAGAGCTCGGTACGCGCCCCGTCGTTCTGGACGAGGTGGAAGCCGGTCTCCACATCGCCCTCGTCGTCGCCGTGATAGAGGGTGAAGGCCTGCAGCAGGGCCGCATCGCCGCGGATATAGGCGTTTATGTCGTAGACATCGAGCTCGGTGATCGCGCCGTCCAGCGCCGCCCCTGTCCCGTCGATCGCCTCCAGGATGATCTCGTTCATCGCCTCGGCCGCGCGTGCACCCGCGGCGATCTCGCTCGTCGCGATCTTCGTCGCCAGCCCGTCATCCTCGGTGATGATGTTGACGAGGAGGTCGAGGCCCGTGCCTGTGCTGCCATGCACATAGGCCTCGGTGGTGGAGAGCGCGGCCAGGGCCTCGAGATCGGCGTCGCTCAGCAGGCTGCCGAGCCAGCCGGCGACCGTGTTGACCGAGGCGTTCTTGTCGCCGTCCTCGTTCTGGAAGCGGCCGTTCACGATGTCGAAGCCGATATGGTAGAGGCCGTCGAAGACGGTATCGACCGCGTTGTCGTCGTAGAGCCGCAGGCGCGCGCCGTCGTTCTGGACGAGGTGGTAGCCGGTCTCGATCCCCTCCTCGTCGTCACCGTGGAGCTCGACGAAGCGGGCATAGCGCGCATCGTCCGCCTGGAACCAGGCGTTGATGTCGCGCACATCCGAGTGCTTGATCTCGCCATTGGCGGCGACGCCGGTGTCGATGATCGCCTGGACGATCATCTCGTTCATCCCGGCCGCGGCCTCGGCGCCCCCGCGGATATCGAGCTCCGAGATCTTATAGCTCAGGCCGTGATCGGCGAGGATCGTCTCCACCGTGAAGTCGAGGCCCGTGCCCGTCGTCGCGGGCGCGAAGGCGGGCCCGGTCGCGAGCGCGCCGCTCTCGATCTCGTCCTCCAGCAGGCTCGAGATCCACCAGGCGACGTCCTCGATGGCGGCATTCGCGTTGCCGTCCTCGTTCGTCACGCGGCGGTTGGCGATCTCGAAGCCGATATGGAAGATGCCGTCGAAGACCGTGTTCACCGCGTTGTCGCCGTTGCGGTAGGTCTCGGCGCCGTCGTTCTGGATGCGGTGATAGCCCGTCTCCAGATCGCCCTCGTCATTGCCATGGGCCGCGACGAACTTCGCGTATTCGCCTGGCGTGGTGCGGATCCATTCGCTGACGGCGTAGACATCGGAGGCGGTGAAGTCGCCATCGTTGAGCAGCCCGTAGGCCTCGATGGCGCTGAGGATCTGCCCGGACATCAGCATCGCCGCCTCGCTGCCCGCGACCATGTCCGCGAGCGAGGTCTCGCGTATGAGGCCCGGATCGTTGAAGACGACATCCACGATCTGGTCGAAGCCGGTGCCCGTGAGCTGGATGCCCCAGGGCGCGGCGACACCGGGGGCGTAGGGCGTGACGGCCCCGTTGTAGAGCGCGCCCGAGCCGGAGGCAGCGGCGGCGAGGTCCTCGGCCAGCAGCTCGCTCAGCCACCACGCCATGTCGCCGAGATCGGCGTTGCGATTGCCGTCCTCGTTGGTGATGTTGTTGCCGCTATAGCCGAAGACGAGGTGATAGATCCCGTCGGCCACCGTGTTCACGGCGTTCTCGCCGAGGATGTAGGTCTCGGCCCCGTCGTTCTGGACGAGGTGGAAGCCCGTCTCCACGTTCTGCTCGTCGTCGCCATGGAAGACGGTGAAGGCCTGTGCGCGGGCCGGATCGGCCTGCACCCAGTCGGAGAGATCGCGCACCTCGTTGGCGGAGATCGCGCCGTCATTGCCGAGGCCGAGCGCCCGGATGCCCTCGACGATGATCTCGTTCATGCCGTGCGCGGCCTCGGCGCCGCCGAGGATATCTGCCTCGGAGATGCGCGCGGCGAGCCCCACATCCGTCAGCACGATATCGACCAGCGTGTCGAGCCCCGTGCCCGTGCTGCCGGAGATGGCGAGGTCGGGGTTGTAGGGCGTCGCGCCGGCAAAGCCGCCCGCCGTCGGGGTCACGCCCGCCACGGCCTGGATCTCGTGCGGCTCGAGCGCCTGATCGATCACGAGCAGGTCCGAGACCGTGCCGTTCATCACGTTGCTGACGTTGTCGTCGTCCGCATCCCGCTGGCGCGTCGCTGCGGCGCCGACCGTGATGTCCTCGTCGGCATTGGTCCAGGAGCTGTCGATCGCGGCGGCGTCGATCAGCGCGCCGTCGATGAAGAGCTGCGTCACGCTGCCGTCGAAGCTCACGGCCACATGCGTCTCCTCGCCCGCCTCGAGGACATTGCGCGCATAGAGGTACTCGGACTTCTCGCCCGGCCCCTCCGCATTCTGCACGCGCACCTTGATGTCGTCCCCATCGGCCCAGACCGTGGTGTGCCCGCCATCCTGGTTGTTGAGCCCGTCGCGGCTGAAGAGGCCCTGCAGCCCGTTGAGATCGTTCAGCTCCACGCTGAACATCACCGTCCCGGCGGACAGGTCGAAATCCGGGCTGTCGGGGATTTCCGTATGCCCCGTGCTGCCATCGGCGCTCAGGCTCTCCAGCGAGGCGACGGTGCCCCGCAGGATCGCGGCGGTGTTCACGTTCGCGGGGTCGAGCGCGGGGTTCGTCAGCGCATCGCCCTGCAGGTCCTCGAAGAGCAGGCCGTTCAGCCAGTCCGTCACGGTCTCGACCGAGGCGTTCTTGTCGCCGTCCTCGTTGAGGAACCGCCCGCCATCGATCTCGAAGCCGATATGGTAGATCCCGTCCGCCACGGTATCGATGGCGTTCTTGTCGAAGAGCTCGGTGCGCGAGCCGTCGCCCTGCACCGCGTGGAACCCGGTCTCCACGCCGTTCTCGTCATCGCCATGCAGCTCGACGAAGGTGGCCAGGCGATCCGCATCGCCGCGGATCCACTGGTTGACCGCGATGGTCTCGGCCTCGGTGATGATGCCGTCGCCGCCCGCGCCCACGGCC
>JBCBWF010000636.1:0-1986 GCA_039817245.1 Pseudomonadota bacterium
ATCATCGTAGACGCCCTGGGTGACGCCCATATTCGTCGCTCCGCCAGGATCGTTCGGGTCATCGGAGTGTCCGCCGTCAAAGTGCTGGACGATGCTGAATGAGCGTATGAACGTCTCCCACTCTTCGTCGCCGACATTGCGAGATGATTTCAAGGTCAGGAAGCTGACTTCATCAGGATTGAAAAAGGCGATTTCCGGCAGACCTACCGGTGTGGCCGCTCGGTTTTCCACAACTGCAAGCGCGTCTTCAACGGCGGTCTGTAGTGTGGGGTCAGGTGTGCTCTCCCGCCAGCTGCGCAGGAGACCCGCACTCGCGGTGCGGTCATGCATCGGGATCGGCGGCCCCTGGACCCCGAGCGCCAAAGCGACGCCGAGCTGGTACCTGTAGGCGTTGGGTCCGGCGCGGTTCGCGTCCTGCACAAACGCCCAGTTGAGCAGCGGGTCCGCTTTTCTCTCAAGCAAGTTTGCGAGATTGAGCCGGGCTTCGCGCCGATCCTCGCCGAACAGCGCATCGGGCAGGCCTAAGTCGGCCTCGGTCGCAGAGCGGATGTAGTTGCGTGGGAAATCCGCAGCAACGAGATCGGAAGCGCAATAGCGAAGGCAAAGCTCTCGCAGATCGCCATAATGCAGCGATGGACGCTGCGCGCCCGCGGTAAACTCGATCGTGCTTTGCCGGACTTGTTCGAAAGTCTGTTCGATGCGCAGACCGGCCGCCGGAATGTGTTCGAGCATCGCCGCCGCGAAGGGGCTTATTGCGTCGCCATCTGCGGCGACATCGCCGGGCTCTGTTGCAAATGCAATGAGTAAGCGATCGTCTTCTTGGTTTCCCGCGAAAAGGTCTTCGATACCGGCATTCGAGAAACCTCCCTCAATAGATTTCGTGACCCCCGTTGATGGACTGCGGGCGTTCGGCACCGACAATCCAGGTGCGTTCCTGCAGGCATCGACCGCAAGGACAATCAGTCCCGCTGTCGAGCTCCGGAGCGTTTCTACAAGATCACCGATTGCGATACTTGTAGCGAGCGCAGCCGTCTGGGTTCCAACGCTAGCGTCGCTCGGCAAGATGAGATTCCGGTCGTTGATCGAGATCCCGTGTCCTGAAAAATACAAGAAGCCAACCGCGTCCGGACCTTCAGCATCAAGCGCGTTTCGAAAGCGACTGATTTCGCTGAGCAATTGGTCCCGAGAGGCGTCCAGGACGAGTGTCACGTTGAAGCCGACCTCTTCAAGCGCAGCGCGCACAGCGGATGCATCGTTTAATGGGTTCCGCAGGGTGCCGATCTCTGCGGCGTAGTCTGCATTGCCGATGACCAGGGCCAGTCTCGGCGAGTCGGACAGTGTCCCGGTCGACCCGTCCACGCGCACAAATCCTTTTTGGACTCCGCTTTTGTCTGGAGGAGGCACGCGGGGCGCGATCCAGTTCAACGTATCTTCGTGCAGTGACGAAAGCGTCGTTGCAGCGTCCATAGCGCGGCGGGTCATGCCCGCGAGAAGCGGGCCACTGCGGTCCGGCAGAGACACGATCTGGACGGATCCATCCTGGGCGCCGATGACAGCGCGCGAACCCTCAAGGTCGACTTCGATATGCGTGATCGCCTGAGTGTGCCCGACAAAGGTTGCGACGATTTCGCCGGATGCGAGGTCAATCAGATCGGCTGATCCGTCGGCGAAGCCGACCAGTGCGCGCGGCGCAGACTCCATTGAAACAAATGCGCCGGCTTGCGGCGCGTCGCGCGTCGGCACCCGAACCGACGCCGCGACATCCCCGAGCGCAAGCCCGCAGAGGCCCGCGGTCGGTGAGAGCGTCCAGAGGCGGCGCGTGTCATCGCCCTCAGCCGAAGTGAATGCCGCGTTGAAACTGTCGTCGCATGGAGTCTGTCGCCAGACCCGTGCGGTGTTATCGCTGGACGCCGTGACGATGCGGGTACCGTCCGGGGAGAAGGCGGCGGACCAGGCCGTGCCCTCATGGCCCCGGAGCGTTTCGTG
>JBCBWF010000266.1:0-7123 GCA_039817245.1 Pseudomonadota bacterium
CCCGAGGCGCCCGACCCATCCGAAGCGCCCCCGATCGAGGATCGCGGCGCGCCGGGGCGGAGCGAGGACGGGGAGATGCCCGCCGGGGCCGCGGCGCTCAGCATCGCGGGCTCGGGCCGGCCCGCCAATGCCGGCTCGGGACGGACCGGCGGGACCATCGCGCGGATCTTCTGGGCGGGCGTGCTCGGGCTGCTGACGCTTGCCGCCGGCCTCGCTGCGGAGGCCTTCGTCAGCGATCTCTTCTCCCGCGCCGCCGCCCTCGGCTGGATCGCGGGCGCATTCCTCGCTGCCGTGCTGCTGGGCTTTGCCGCGTTCCTGCTGCGCGAGTTCGCCGGCCTCGCCCGCCTCGGCCGGGTGGAGGGGCTGAACCGCAGGGCCGCGGCCGGGGCGGCGGGCGACAGTGCGGCGGCCGAGGCGGCGCTATCGGGGCTCGACCAGCTCTACCGCCTGCGCGGGGACGCGGCCGAAGGGCTCGAGGCGCTGGCCCGCGCCCGCGGCGACACGCCGGATCCCGCCGAGCGCCTCGGCGTCGCCGAGCGGCTGGTGCTCGCACCGCTGGACCGCCAGGCCGAGCGCGCCGTACGCCGCGGTGCGCGCGACGTGGCGGCGGCCACCGCCATCATCCCGCTCTCCGCTCTGGATGTGGCGATGGTGCTCTATGTGAACCTGCGCATGATCCGGCAGGTGGCCGAGATCTATGGCGGGCGCGCCGGCTGGTTCGGCTCCTGGCGGCTGATGCGGGGCGTGGCCACCCATCTCATCGCCACCGGGGCGGTGGCGGTCACCGAGGACCTCGTCGCCCCGCTGCTCGGGCAGAGCGTGCTCGGCCAGCTCTCCCGCCGCTTCGGCGAGGCCGCGGTCAACGCAGCGCTCACCGCACGCGTCGGGGTGGCCGCTATGGAGGTCTGCCGCCCCATGCCCTTCGCCGCACAGCCCTCGCCCCGCGCGCGCACCATTCTCGCCAACGCGCTCAGCGGCTGGCGCAAGAGCAAGGCGGCGGAGCCCGGCGGCGGCCGCTAGCCGCTCCTCGCCGCCCGGAAGACTCTCCGCGGCCGCGCCCGCCCACGCCAGTATGAGCGGGAAAATCAGAACATTTAATGAACAAAGAGCGCGCATAAAGAAAAATTGATGGGGTGCCGACGCTCACCGAACATTCACCGAACGCGGCGAAAACTGTCGTGGGTGGGAGCGGCCGCAGGGCGCGCCACGCGCCCCCTGCACAAAGCCCGGCCGCCTCTCGCGTCAGACGAGCAGCGCGAAGAGATCCGGGTCCACCCCGCCATCGGGCGTGATCGGCAGGCTGAAGATCTCCGGCGTCGTCTCCACATGCTCCGGCGTGAAGGCGGCGGAGACCAGCAGCTCGCCCGGCCCCACATCCGGCTCGTTCAGGATGTCTACGAAGAAATCCACCGTGCTTGCCGGCGGCGGCGCGTCGAGCGTGTTGCCGAGGATCGCGGTCACGAAAGCCGTGTTCCCGATCACCGCCGGGTCGCCCACCGTCTCCACGAACTCGTCCGATGCGATCATCTGGTTGGCCACATCCACCAGGCTCGCCCCCGCCTGCAGCTGGTCGATGAAGGCGTTCACCCCCTCCGCCTGCCCGATGGTGTCGAAGGCCGCATCGAACAGCAGCACCACCTGCTGCGCCTCGATGAACTGGTCCGAGAACAGCACCGCCGAGAGCCCGTAATCGCCCACCGACGAGCCGAAGCCGCCGACCGCCAGCTGGAACGTGCCCGTCTCCTGCGGCGTGAAGTTCAGCAGCGCATCGAAGGTGATGAACACGTTCGAATCGTCGTTGAACGCGACCACCGTGCCCCCCGGATCCAGCACCGAGAGCAGCGGATCGAAGGGCGCGAAAATGTTCTGCTCCGTCGCGAAGGCCTCGATGATCACGGTCTGGCCCGCGGTGAAGGCGATATTGAAGAGATCGGCGTCGTCGAAGGTCTCGATCGTGTCCGTCACCGTATCGCCGATCGACATCGCGCCCGGCGGGCCCGCATCCTCCGGAAAGATCGCCACGCCCGTGCCGAACGGGAAGAGCGCACCGTCGAAATCCGCGGGCACGCCTGGATCATCCGGCTCGGGCTCGCCCACGCCGAAGATCCCGTCCAGCCCGTCGAAGCCCGTGAAGCCGCCCGGCAGCGAGCCGTCGCCGTTCGGAAAGCCCGGGAAAGCGCCCGGCAGCGCGTTCTTCTCGCTGATGTTCAGCAGCGCTTCCACGCCGAATAGGGTCTCGATCGCCGGCCCGTCGGTCACGTCGATGCTCGGCCCGTTGGAGAGATCGATCCCAATCGCCGCAGGGAAGACGCGCCCGGTGCTCGCCGAGCGCAGCGGCGCACCGGCCACGTCGAGATCCACCACCAGGTCGCCCAGCGTGTCGAGCGCGAAGAGGGCCGAGAGCGGATCCCGCTCCGTTCCCGGCGCGACCTCGGGGCGGCGGACATCCAGATCCACCTCGCCCGTATCGCCCGACAGAGGCTGCGGCCGGCCGAAGCCGGAGAGATTGTCGAGATCCAAGTCGTTACCCTCCCGTCCGATGGCGCGCCGCCGCCCACCCGGCAGATTGCGCCAACCGCTCCGGCCGGTCGGGCGCCGAAAACCCACGCACCCCGACCGCCGCGCCCAGTTCGTGACACGCGAGCACCCGTGGCGGGCAGAGTGTTACGCCCGTCCGTAAGTTTCCACCGCGAAATGCCCATGCTGCGCAGTTTTTCGGCAATCCGCGGCCTTTCTGCACGGGGGCCCGGGCGGGGACGCCGCCTCCGCGCAACCACAGGACGAACGGGCCGCGCAGAATGCGCGGCCCGGCTGTGCGCCGCCTCGGCGCCCGCTCATCGGGCGCGGGCCACCAGAACGCGGGCTCCCGGAACGCAGGCTTGCGGCCCGCGCCCTCAGAGCCGGCCGTCCAGCGCCAGCGACAGGCGCGACTGTGCCTTCGCCCGCTCGTGCAGGTTCACCGCACCGGGCTCGCTCAGCACGTCCTGTATCTCGGCGCGCGTGAGACCCATATCGTCGAGCAGGCGGTCGTCCTTCTCCAGCAGGCGGCGCAGGGCGGCGCGCTCGCGCGCATCGTGGATCCAGCGCAGAACGGCGAGAGTGATCGGCGTAAACATGGTCGGTTCCTCCGTTCGGATTGCGGTATGCAGGGAGGATGGGTGCCAGCCTTCGTTCAGAAAAGCTTATTTCCTTGATCGCGGATTTCAGCCTTGCTAAACGATGCGTATGCAGGAACGCGTCACCCTCCCGGCCTCCGCCCCGCCCAGCTACGCGCCGTCGCCATCGGCCGTGCTCGATATCGATGTCATGCGGAGCATCGTGGCCATCGCCGAACAGGGCTCCGTCAGCGCCGCGGCCGAGCGGGTCGCGCGCACGCCCGCGGCGCTCTCGATGCAGCTCAAGAAGCTCGAGGAGACCCTCGGCGTCCGCCTCTTCGCGCGCAGCCGCAGCGGCATGCAGCCCACGGCGGAGGGCGAGCGCCTCCTGCCCCATGCCCGGCGCATGCTGGAGGCGCATCGCGACGCGATCGCCGCCTTCCGCGCCCCCGCTCTCGCCGGCAGCGTCTGCGTCGGCATGATCGACGATGTCTGCGCCGGCCAGCTCTCCGGCGTGCTCGCCGCCTTCGCGCGCAGCCATCCGGATGTGCAGGTCTCGGTCGTCAGCGCCCCCACCGAACAGCTCGCTCCGCTCCTGCGCGCCGACGCGCTGGACATGGCGATCATCACCCCCGGCGGCTCGATCGACTGGCAGCAGGAGGACCGGGTGGTCCAGGTCGAGCAGCTCGTCTGGGCGGGCCAGACCGGGGGCTGCGCGCAGCTGCAGCGCCCGCTGCCACTCGCGGTGGCGGAGGAGGGCTGCTGCTGGCGCCGCTCCACGCTCGCCGCGCTCGAGCGCGCCGGCATCCCCTACCGCATCGCTTACCAGTCCAACAGCTATATGGGCCAGCTCGCGGCGGTGGAGGCGGGGCTCGCCATCGCGCCGGTGCCGCGGCGCCAGCTCACGGAGCGGCTGCGCGCCTTCTGCGAGGCGGACGGGCTGCCCCCGCTCGGCGAGTCGCGAATCGTGCTCCGCCGCGCCCCCTGGCTCACCGAAGCGGCCGCGCGTGAGAGTGCGCGCAGCGGCGACGGCGACGCCATACCCGGCGTCGCCCGCCGCAGCCCGGGCACCCGCGATCCCGGCCCCGCCGAGGCGCTTGCAGGCCACATATTGTCGGCTTTCGCCTAGGAACGCGCTCGCACGCCCCCTCGCGCACCCGTCGCGGCGCCCAAAGGCCGCGCAAACAGCCTCCGCGCGCCCCTCCCGCCCGGCCACCCTTGCGCTGGCCGCAACAGGGGCGTATCTACGCGCCACATCGCGGTGGCCACGCCATCTGGCGGGTCGCCCCTCCGGGCAATCCGTTGGCGGGCCGCGCGGCTCGCCTTTTTGCTTTCGTACGGAGGCCCGAAGGTGGGCCAGAGGAGGCCCTGAGGAGGCGGACATGGCCAATCTCGTCGCCAAAGCACCCGTCGACCAGCGGCTCGCCGGCATCGTGCGGCCGACGGTGGAGGCCATGGGCTTCACGCTGGTGCGCCTGCGCTACATGGGCGGCAAGCGCATGACGCTGCAGATCATGGCCGAGCGCGCCGACGGCACGATGGAGATCGAGGACTGCGCCAAGCTCAGCCGCGCCCTCTCCGCCGCCCTCGACGTGGAGGACCCGATCGAGGACGGCTACACGCTCGAGGTCTCCTCGCCCGGCATCGACCGCCCGCTCACCCGGCTCGAGGATTTCGACCGCTGGGAGGGCCACGAGGCGCGCCTCGAGACCGACGAGCTGATCGAGGGCCGGCGCCGGTTCAAGGGCATCCTGGCCGGCATCGAGGAGGACGAGGTGCTGATCGAGATCGAGGAAGGCACCATCGGCCTCAAATTCGACTGGCTGTCGGACGCGAAGCTGCTGCTGACCGACGATCTCGTGGCAGAATCGCTGCGGCGCGGCGGCAAGGCCGGCCAGCCCGCCTTCGACGAGAGCGCGTTCGACGAGATCGTCACCGACGAGGACGAGGGGGCGGAGGACCCCGAGCGCGCGGAGGACCCCGCGCCCATGAATGGGAGAGACGCCTGATATGGTCAGTGCGAACCGGCTGGAGCTGTTGCAGATCGCCGATGCGGTCGCGCGCGAGAAGCTGATCGATCGCGAGCTGGTGCTCGAGGCGATGGAGGACAGCCTCGGCAAGGCTGCGCGCTCGCGCTACGGCCCGGAATACGACATCCGTGCCTTCATCGACCGCCGCTCCGGCGAGATCCAGATGAGCCGCGCCCTCGAGGTGGTTGAAGAGGTGGAGAACTACTTCACCGAGATCTCCATCGAGGAAGCGCGCCTGAAGAACCCCGAGGCGCAGGTCGGCGACTTCATCACCGAGCCCCTGCCCGCGATGGATTTCGGCCGCATCGCCGCCCAGACCGCCAAGCAGGTCATCGTGCAGAAGGTGCGCGACGCCGAGCGCGAGCGGCAGTACGAGGAATTCAAGGACCGCGTCGGCGAGATCATCAACGGCCAGGTCAAGCGCGTCGAATACGGCAACGTCATCGTCGATCTCGGCCGGGGCGAGGGGATCGTGCGTCGCGACCAGCTCATCCCGCGCGAGAGCTACCGCGTCGGCGACCGCATTCGCGCCTTCGTGCGCGAGGTGCGCCGCGAGACCCGCGGCCCGCAGATCTTCCTCAGCCGTACCGCACCGGAATTCATGGCCAAGCTCTTCGGCATGGAAGTGCCGGAGATCTATGACGGCATCATCGAGATCAAGGCTGTGGCACGCGACCCGGGCTCCCGCGCCAAGATCGGCGTCATCTCCTACGACAACGCGATCGATCCGGTCGGCGCCTGCGTCGGCATGCGCGGCAGCCGCGTCCAGGCGGTGGTGAACGAGCTGCAGGGCGAGAAGATCGACATCATCCCCTGGAACGAGGACGCCGCCACCTTCATCGTCAACGCGCTCCAGCCCGCCGAGGTGGTCAAGGTCGTGATGGACGAGGATGCCCAGCGCATCGAGGTCGTCGTGCCGGACGAGCAGCTCTCCCAGGCCATCGGCCGGCGCGGCCAGAATGTGCGCCTCGCCTCCCAGCTCACGGGCTGGGACATCGACATCATGACCGAGGCCGAGGAGAGCGAGCGCCGCCAGCAGGAGTTCAACGAGCGCAGCCAGATGTTCATGGAAGCGCTGAACGTGGACGAGATGGTGGCCCAGCTCCTGGTCTCCGAAGGCTTCACGGCACTCGAGGAGGTCGCCTTCGTCGAGATCGAGGAGCTGACGGTCATCGACGGCTTCGACGAGGACACCGCCGAGGAGCTGCAGGCGCGGGCGCGCGAGATGCTGGAGGAGGCCAACCAGAAGGCCCTCGCAGAGGCGCGCGAGCTCGGGACCGAGGAGGATCTCATTGCCTTCGACGGCCTCACGCCCCAGATGATCGTGATCCTCGCCAAGGACGGCATCACCGACCTCGCCGAGTTCGCCAAATGCGCGGACTGGGAGCTCGCCGGCGGCTACACGACCGTGGACGGCAAGCGCGTGAAGGATGACGGCCTGCTGGAGAGCTTCGAGATCACGCTCGAGGAGGCGCGGTACCTGGTGCTGCGGGCGCGTCTGGCGCTCGGCATCATCGACGAGACGGAATTCGAGGCGCTGCAGGCCGGCGAGCCCGAGGAGGGCGCCGAGACCGCGGAGGAGGGCGAGGCACCCGCCACCGATCCCGCCAAGCTCGACGCCGAGGCCGTCTTCGGCCGGGAGGCGGGCAGATAGTGGACGGCACCGGGCTCGCGGCGGAACGGACGGAGGCGGGCATGACCCGCGGCGGTGCGCGCAAGCGCCCGGCCGAGCCAGAGCGGCGCTGCATCGCCACGGGCGAGAGCGGTCCGCGCGCGGGCCTCGTCCGCTTTGTTCTCGGCCCGGACGGGCGTGCGGTGGTGCCCGATCTCGCGGGCAAGCTGCCGGGCCGCGGCGCCTGGCTCACCGCCGATCGCGCGCTGGTGGGCCTCGCGCTGAAAAAGCGCCTGTTCGCGCGCGCCTTCCGCCAGCCCGTCGCGGTGAGCGAGACTCTGGCGGACGATCTGGAGGCGCTGCTCGCACGGCGCCTCACCGAGACG
>JBCBWF010000645.1:0-1884 GCA_039817245.1 Pseudomonadota bacterium
GCGGCGGCCTCGCAGTCGACCCCGTCCCCCCCGCCCCCCCGGGCCGCCCCGGCGCCCCGGGGCGGGGGGCGCGGGGCGCGGGCCGGGGGGGGGGGGGGGGGGGGGGGCGCCGGGCCCGCCGCGCCGGGTCGCTCCAGCACCACCGTTCCCGCTTCCGACAGCGCGAAATCCGCCGCCTTCACCGCCGGCAGCTCCAGCGCGCGCTCTTCCCCGTCCGGCATCCGATAGGCGTAGCGCGGCCCGCCCGAGAACCGGATCGTGTCGATCAGCGTGAACTCGGCGAAGCCCATCTCCCGGCTCATCGCATGCGCCTCGGCCACCTGATGCTCGTTGTGCCGGAAGATGATGAAGTGCCACTCCGCCCGCGCGCCGGTTGCGATATAGGCCCGCGCATTCTCCATGATTCGGTCCCAGCGCGTGTTCACCCGGTAGAGGTGGTTGGTGTCCGCCAGCCCGTCGAGATGCAGTTCCAGACGCGAGCCCGTGCGCGCCATCGCCCGCCCCAGCCGGGCCCACCAGTCGGGCCTGCGCAGGCCCCCATTGGTCGAGACCGCCACCACCACGCCCCGCGCGGTCAGATGCTCGACCACCTCCAGCAGCTCGCTCCCCGCGATCGGGTCGCCGTAAGCCCCGCCGAAGATGACCTCGCCCACGCCCTCGCAGAACCGCGCGTCGAAATGGCGCTCGAAATCGTCGAGCCCCAGCTCGACATTGAACACCTTGGTCCGGTCCGGCCGGCAGAAATTCCAGGCATCCGTGCGCGGGCACATCGGGCAGCCCGCATTGCACTTGTCCGTCAGCTCCACATGAAAGCCGTAAGGGCGCTCCGGCGTGAACATGGCCTCTCCCGTCCGCTCCGCTGGCCGGGCCGCGCATGCGCCCCGTCGCGCCCCAGCGATACCGCTCCGCGCGCGCCTTGCCCACTCACCTTCGCGCCAAACGCAGTCTTTCGGATTGCTTCAATGCCTCACGGGCAGTTGAGGCACCGTGCGTTGAGCCGTGATCGCCCGGTTCCCACCTCCCCGTCATCGGACGGCACCGGGCGAAAACAGACAGAAGGCAACGGGCCGCCGCCGAGCAAGACTGAACCAGATGGCCCCCAGGGCCGAACCTAGGAGTGACCCGATGATGAACCGCAGCACCCCCCTCCTGGCCGCCGCTCTCGTCGCCGGCCTGGCCGCCCCCGCCTTCGCCGCGGAGAGCGCCAAGACCGCCGACAAAGGCACCAAGGCCGACGCCCAGGTCTCGCAGCAGGTCCAGGAAGAGGGAGGCCTCTTCTCCGTCTTCGGCAAGATCTTCGACACCAGCAATCGCGGCCTCGCCGGCACGCAGTGGCGCGGCAACTACCGCGGCGGCCGCGTGCACGGCCCGTCCGGCGGCGATTGATCCGCCTCGCGTCACGCAGCGCCCCGGCGAAGCGATCGCCGGGGCGCCTACCGGATCCGCCGCACGCGCCGTGCCCCGCGGATCCGCCGCGGGAGACCCCGCCCGCCGGACCCTCTGACCGACCGAACGGAGACTGAACCCATGCGCTTCACGGCCCCCTCCGTCCTTGCCCTGCTCACCGCCGCCGCGATCGCCGCGCCCCAGGCCGGCGCCACGGAGCGCGATGCCCCCGCCTCGCCCCTCGCCGCGGCGATTGCCGAGATCAACGACGACCGCATCCCGCAGGCCGGCCAGACCCGGCCGCTGCGCGGCGGCGGTCTCTTCGGCCTCGCCGCGCGCCTGCGTTTCGAGCGCGTCGGCGAGACCACCGGCGGCGAGCGCTTCGGCGGCCGCGGCGCCGCAGGCAGCGCGCCCTTCGGCCCCTACGACCGCTGAGCCCGGGGCCCCGGGGCCTTTCACCGCAGGAAACCGCCGACCGATCCCGCCGCCCGTCCCCCC
>JBCBWF010000343.1:0-5338 GCA_039817245.1 Pseudomonadota bacterium
CATCGATGCGGCGCGCGCGGCCTTCGAGCGGGTGGGCGCGAGCGAGGGCGTGCTGGCGCGGCTCGCCGCCGAGCGCGCGGCGGTGGAGGCCGAGGTGCGCGCGCGCCCGGCGGGCAAGCCTGATCCGCGCAAGATGGATGCGGCGGTATTCTGGGAGGTCGTCGGCGCCGGTGGCGAGGCGGGGCCCGCAGGGCAGATCGACGCCATGACCGACCGGCTGGCGCGCTTCAAGGCGACCCCCATCAAGGCCTTCGACGCAGCACTCCACGCGCTGGATGCGCGCGCCTATCGGAGCGATCTCTGGGCGCTGGCCTATCTTCTCAGCGGCGGCTGCTCCGACGATGCCTTCGCCGCCTTTCGCTGCTGGCTGATCCTGCAGGGCGAGGCGGTGTTCGAGGCGGCACTCGCCCACCCCGATGCGTTCGAGGTGGCGCGGTTCCGCGGCGATTTCGAGGGGGCGCTGGGGCTCTGGGACGTGCCGCTCGCGGCCTATGAGATCCGGACGGGCAAGGGGATGGCGCGCAGGCGCAGCCCGCGCCTCTGCCTGCCGGGCCCGGCGCTGGAGGAGGCGGCCTTTGCCGATGCGCTGCCGCGGGTCGCCGCGGCACTGCGCGCCTGAGCCCGCCCGCGGGGCGTTGTGGGCTCTGGCGGGCTCAAGGAGGTCCCGGGTCGGGGCCCGGGACCGCCTCTGGCCGCCGGGGCGGACCGCTCGGCAAGCCTCGCTCGGGTTGACGGGGGAGGGGGGATTGGGTATGCGGCGCGCTCATTCGAAATTCCAAGCGCCGCGGGCCGTTGCCGCGCCGGCGCGCGAGCGAAAGGATCCGCGCAATGGCCCGTCGTTGCGAGCTGACCGGCAAGGGCGTGCTGACCGGCAACCGCGTCAGCCACTCCAATATCAAGACCCGTCGGCGCTACCTGCCGAACCTCAATATCGTGACCCTGCAGTCCGAGGCGCTCGGGCGCAGCTTCCGCTTCCGCGTCTCCGCGGCGGCGCTGCGAACGGTGGAGCATCGCGGCGGGCTCGACGCCTTCCTCGCCAAGGCGCGCGACACCGAGCTGAGCCCCCGCGCGCTCGACGTCAAGAAGAAGCTCGCGGCAGCAGCCAGCGCCTGAGCGGGGGCCGGCCCCGGCCGATCCTGCGCGCCGCTGCCGCCCGGCCGGGTTGGCGCGGCCCGGCCTGCCGGGTGTCCCGGGCTTGACCCGGGACCTCCTTGAGCGGCTCGAGCTTGAGCAGCCTGAAAGCCCGAGGGGCTACCCGCTCCTGGCGAGCACGCGCTCGACCCAGGCCGGCACCGTCTCCGTGGCCGGGCCGGTCAGATGCTCCTGGAAGAGCGTGGCGACGTCCGAGCGCTCCAGATTGATCTCCAGGGTCGCCGCCCCGTTTCGCCGCGCCTCGCCGACGAAGCCCGCGGCGGGGTACACCGCCCCCGAGGTTCCGATCGCGACGAAGAGATCCGCCTGATCGAGCGCCGTGGCGATGCGCTCCATCTGATAGGGGATCTCGCCGAACCACACCACATCCGGCCGCACCCGGCCCTCGGTGCTGCAATTCGGGCAGGCATGGCTCCGCGCCATTGCCCCCGTCCAGGCCCAGCGATGGCCGCAGGCGCCGCAGAGCGCGCGCATCAGCTCGCCATGCATGTGGATCACCTCGCGCTGGCCCGCGCGCTCGTGCAGATCGTCCACATTCTGGGTCACGAGCGTGACGGTGCCCGGATGCGCCTCGGCCAGCCGCGCCAGCGCGGCATGCGCGGCATTGGGCGCCGCGCAGACGCAGTTCTCGCGCCGCGCATTGTAGAAGGAGAGCACGAGGTCGGGGTTGTCCGCATAGCCCTCGGGCGTGGCCACCTCCGAGAGATCGTACTCGTCCCAGAGCCCGCCCACATCGCGGAAGGTGCCGAGCCCGGACTCCGCCGAGATCCCCGCCCCGGTGAGAATGAGGATGTTCTCCGGCGCACCCGCTTTCGCCATGCCTGTTCTCCCGTCTCCAACTCAGTCGCTGCCCGCTCGCCGTCCGGTCCCTGACCGGCGCTCGTGCTGCGCGGTCGCGGGGAGCAGATAGCTCGAATTCGAGGGAAATCGGAACGCAATTCCGTCACTTGGTGGCAATGCGTGTCAAACTTGTCCGCGCCGACCCAAGTTCGCTGGCAATTAACCACGGTCTCGCCCTCTCGCCACCACCGAGGCCCGATAGGCAAAGGCAGAGTAGAGGGGGCATTGGAATGTTGCGAGTACTGTGCGTATCGAGAGGGCATCTCTGCCGGTCGCCGATGGCAGCGGCGGTGCTGCGTCAGATGGCGCTCGAGGAAGGGCTCGGGCTCGTCGTCGACAGCGCGGGCGCGGGCGCGCTGACGGTGGGCAGCCCGCCGGACCGCTTCGCCACGCTGGTGACGGAGCGGCGGGGCTACCGGATGGGGCCGGTGCGGGGGCGCCGCCTCAAGGCCTACGACTACGAGATTTTCGACCTGATCCTGGCCATGGACGATGCGACCTGGGCGGGGGCCATGCGCCGGCGCCCGGAGCAGGCGCGGGCGGGAGTGTCAATGTTCTCACCGACACAGCCGATTGTTGAGCCTAATCATGGCGATCTGGCCGAGTTCGAGGTTTGCCTCTCCGAGATCGAGAGTGCAGCGCGTGCGTTTGTGGCGAGCCTGTTGCGGGGCACCGTTTCCGCGTCTGCGGATTGTATGGTTGAGGGGGAGTATGTCTGTGCCTGACGTATCTGCTTCCGGGCTCCGGCCCGGTTGGTCTGTCCTGTGTGTGTGTCTGAACAATATCTGCCGGTCCCAAATGGCTGAGGTCGTGCTGCGCGCCTATGCGGCCAGGGTGGGGCTGGCGCTCGAGGTGGCGAGCGCGGCGACGCGGGACTGGCATGTGGGCAGCCCGCCGGACTCGCGGGCCGTCGCGGCGGCGTCGACCCGGGGCTACGACCTGGCGAACAACCGCGCGCGCGCGCTCGTGGCGGAGGACTTCGACCGCTACGACGCGATCCTGGCGATGGATGCGAACGACCTCGCGGTGCTCGAGGAGCGCCGCCCGGCCGAATGCCGCGCCGCGATCGGCCTCTTCGATCCCGGGGGCGAGGATGTTCCCGACCCCTATTTCGGGGAGCGCCAGAGCTTCGAGGCGGTGCTGCAGCGGATCGAGGCCGCGGCCGAGCAGCTCATCGGAACCCGGCCCGTGGAGACCTGACGCTGGAAGGGTAAGCAGCGTCGGGCCGGTGGGGGCCGGCGGCGGGGTGGTGCCAGGTGCTTGACCGGGGGTGGCGCCGCCCCGCCAGTTTTTCCGCCGCCGCGCCCCTTTTCTGCGCGGGCCCGGCCGGCCCGGACAGCACGCCGCAGCTTCCTTGACGCCCCCCATGGGTCGCCCCATAAGCCTTTGCATGAGCACCCAGTCGCATATCCGCAACTTCTCCATCGTCGCCCATATCGACCACGGGAAGTCCACGCTCGCCGACCGGCTGATCCAGTCGACCGGCACGGTTACCGAGCGCGAAATGAAGGCCCAGCTCCTCGATACGATGGATATCGAGCGCGAGCGCGGCATCACCATCAAGGCCCAGACCGTGCGGCTGGTCTACAAGGCCCAGGATGGCAACGAGTATCTGCTGAACCTCATCGACACGCCGGGGCATGTGGACTTCGCCTACGAGGTCTCGCGCTCCATGCGCGCGGTGGAGGGCTCGCTCTTGGTGGTCGATGCCAGCCAGGGCGTGGAGGCGCAGACCCTCGCCAATGTCTACCAGGCGATCGATGCGGACCACGACATCGTGCCCGTGCTCAACAAGATCGACCTGCCCGCGGCCGAGCCCGAGCGCGTCTCCGAGCAGATCGAGGAGGTGATCGGGATCGATGCCTCCGACGCGGTGCTGATCTCCGCCAAGACCGGCCTCGGCATCGAGGCGGTGCTGGAGGCCATCGTCACCCGCCTGCCCGCGCCCGAGGGCGACCCGGACGCGCCGCTGAAGGCGATGCTGGTGGACAGCTATTACGACGCCTATCTCGGCGTCGTCGTCCTCGTGCGCGTGATGGACGGCGTGCTGAAGAAGGGCGACCAGATCAAGATGCTCGCCACCGGGGCGCGCTACGGCGTCGACCGCGTGGGCATCTTCACACCGGCGATGTCCATGACCGGCGAGCTCCGCCCCGGCGAGATCGGGTTCCTCACCGCCTCCATCAAGCAGGTGCGCGACACCCGCGTGGGCGACACCATCACCCATGAGAAGAAGCCCTGCGCCGAGGCGCTGCCCGGCTTTCAGCCCGCGGTGCCGGTGGTCTTCTGCGGCCTCTTCCCGGTGGACAGCAACGACTTCGAGTCGCTGCGCGACGCCATCGAGAAGCTCGCCCTCAACGATGCCAGCTTCTCCTCGGAGATGGAGACCTCCGCCGCCCTCGGCTTCGGCTTCCGCTGCGGCTTTCTCGGCCTCCTCCATCTCGAGGTGATCCGCGACCGGCTGGAGCGCGAATACGAGATCGACCTCATCACCACTGCCCCCTCGGTCGTCTACCAGCTGCACATGACCGACGGCACCGAGATGGAGATGCACAACCCCGCCGACATGCCGGAGGTGGTGAAGATCGACCGCATCGAGGAGCCCTGGATCAAGGCCACCATCCTGGTGCCGGACGACTATCTCGGCGACGTGCTCAAGCTCTGCCAGGAGCGCCGCGGCATTCAGGAGGACCTGACCTATGCGGGCACCCGCGCCATGGTCGTCTACCGCCTGCCGCTCAACGAGGTGGTGTTCGACTTCTACGACCGGCTGAAATCGGTCACCAAGGGCTATGCGAGCTTCGACTACGCGATGGACGGCTACGAGGCCGGCGCGCTTGTCAAGATGCAGATCCTGGTGAACGAGGAGCCGGTGGACGCCCTCAGCACCATCGTTCACCGCGACAAGGCGGAGAGCCGCGGGCGCGTGATGTGCGAGAAGCTGAAGGAGCTGATCCCGCAGCACATGTTCAAGGTCCCGATCCAGGCGGCGATCGGCGGCCGCGTCATCGCCCGCGAAACCATCTCGGCCCTCCGCAAGGACGTCACCGCCAAATGCTACGGCGGCGACGTGAGCCGCAAACGAAAGCTGCTGGACAAGCAGAAGGCGGGCAAAAAGAAGATGCGCCAGTTCGGCCGCGTCGAGATCCCCCAGGAGGCATTCATCAACGCGCTGAAGATGGATGGCTGATCCCACGTCGACAGACTTTTGCATTAATGACAGTAAGAAAGGTGCAAGATGGATTATTCGGATATTGTAAGTGAGTGCGTGCCGAAAAACCTAAGAGCTCTCAAGGTGGAAGTAAATTCAAACGAAGATTGTCAGCAATTAGTGGAAGCTGTAAAG
>JBCBWF010000389.1:0-4819 GCA_039817245.1 Pseudomonadota bacterium
CACCAGCGCGCTCGCCTCCGCCTCGCTCAGCGCGGTCTCCTGCGGCGCGGCGGGAGCGCTCGCGTCAGCGCTTTCCTCGGTCGGCGCGGCATCCTCGGGCGCGGCGTTGATGGCGACCGTCGCAGCGCCCACCGCATCGGGCTTCTCCGCGGGCACGGCCACTTCCTCTGGTGCCGCTGCGGCCTTTTCCGCTGCGGTCTCGGCCGGATCGGCCGCTGCGATCTCGACCGCCTCGGCCTCAGCCGCCGCTGCGCTCTCGGCCTCAGCCTCAGCCTCAGCGGCTGCAAGTGCTGCCGCTTCCGCCGCGGCCTCGGCTTCGGCCAGTGCGGCCGCCTTAGCTGCCGCCTCCGCTTCCGCCAGCGCGGCCGCTTCCGCCTCGGCCAGTGCCGCCGCCTCCGCTTCCGCCAGCGCGGCCGCTTCCGCCTCGGCCAGTGCCGCCGCTTCCGCCTCGGCCAGTGCGGCCGCCTCAGCCGCCGCCTGCGCTTCCGCCAGCGCCGCCGCTTCGGCCTCCGCCTGTGCCGCAGCCTCGGCTTCCGCCAGAGCAGCGGCCGCCGCCTCGGCCTCAGCCAGCGCCGCTGCCTCAGCCTCGGCCCGTGCCGCCGCTTCCGCCTCGGCGAGCGCCGCCGCTTCCGGCTCGGCGAGCGCCGCCGCCTCGGCCTCGGCCTCTGCACGCGCCGCGGCCGCAGCGGCCGCCTCCAGCTCTGCCAGCGCCTCCGCGCGCTGCTGCGGCGACGGCGGCAGCGGTGATTTCAGCGCCGCCAGCGTCTCCGGCGCAGGCCGCGGCTCCACGGGACCCTCGATCACCTCGCCAAAGGGTACCTCGGCAGCCTCGGCAACCGTCTCGGCCGGGGCCTCCTCGACGAGCTCGACCTCGGCGACAGCCGCCTCGACGGGGGCCTCCTCCGCGGTCTCGACCTCGGCCTGCGTCTCCTCAGTCAGCTCGGCCTCAGCGACAGCCTCCTCGACGGGGGCCTCCTCGGCGGTCTCGATCTCGGCTGCGATCTCCTCGGCGGTTTCGGCCTCGGCAACGGCGTCCTCGGCCGGCGCGTCCTCGGCGGTCTCCGCCTCGGCGAGGGCCTCCTCGAGCGGCGTCTCCTCTACGGCTTCCGCGGCCGCCGTCTCCACTTCGGCGCTCTCGTCGAGAGCGGGCTCCTCAAGGGAGGCCGCGTCCTCGCTGGACGCTTCGGCGGTCGGCGCCTCGGTTGCCGCAACCTCCTGATCGTCAACGGCTTCCGCCTCAGGAGCGGTCTCCGCCACCTCGGTCTCGGCCGTATCGGTCTCGTCGCCCGCGACCTCTGCCGTCTCTTCCGCGGCCGCCTCGTCGGAAGCGTCAGCCGCGTCTTCGGGGTTTTCGACAGGGGCCTCCACCGTCTCGATCTCGGCCTCTTCCTCCTCTTCCTCCTCGGGCGGGGCAGGGGGCGCGTAGGGCGCCTCGTCCGCGCGCGGCGCGATGCCGAGCGCGCCGCCGCCGAAGCTCGGCCCCGCATCCGCCAGCGCGATCCCGCTGCCGGCCCCGCCCGGCGAGCCAAGCGGCGCACCGAACCCGCTATCCCCGCCGCCGAGGCTCGGCGCGGAGAAGCTCGGCTCGCTCAGCGCCCCAGCCGAGGGTGCTGCCAGCATCGTCGGCTCGGCCACCTCGCGGACGCGCACGCGGCTCGGCAGGTCCCATTCCTCCGGCACCGCCTCGACCTCCGTGGTCGGCTCTTCGCCCTTCTCGGGCGGCGGGCCGGTCTCGGGTGCGGCGAACAGCTCCTCGGCCGCGTCGGGCCGGGTCTGGTCCACATGGTCGAGCGAGGCGATATCGGGCTCGGTCGCGGCCTCCGGCTCGTCGTCCCAGGCCGCGAGCAGGGATTCGAGGTTCTCGTCCACGCCCTCGATCTTGGGCTCTTCCGGTTCGACGACCGGCTCGGCGAGCTCGGCGGTCTCCTGCTCCGGCGGGCGCGCATCGCCCTGCCAGATGCCGAAGCCGTAGAGCACGCCGACATGGGCCACCGCCGCGACGGCGAAGCAGACCCCAAGTTCCAGACTACGCCGCAAGGCTTCCACCCCCCTCAACCGTCACTGCCGGTGATGAGCGCGCTCTGCTTCACCCCGGCCTCGCCGAGGGCGTTGAGCAGCTGCGCGATCACGGCGGCCTCCACGTCGCGGTCCGCCCGGATCACGAGCGGCGCGCTGGTGGCCGCCCGGCTGCGACCCTCGGTGATCGCCGTGATGGCCGCATCCCCCCGATGCGGCCCCCAGGCGATCATGCCGTCCGCGGTCACGATCAGCGCGCGGTCGACCTCGGTCGCCTCGCCGCTCACGCTCTCCGGTGCGGCGATCTCGAGTTCATTCGGCGCGTCGATCGTCGAGCTCATGAGGAAGAAAATCATGAGCAGGAACACGACGTTGATCATCGGCACCACGCCCTCGGTCTGGCGCCGGCGGATCTTCGGACGCTCGATCCGCATGCCCGTTCACTCCGCCAGCACGACGCGGCCGATGCCGGCGGCGCTCAGGAGATCGAGGATCGCGACGGTGCGCTGCAGGCTCACGCCCTCCACCGGGCGGAGCACCACGATCGCGTCCGGCTCAGGCATGAGGCGCTTCAGCTCGGTGATGAGCGCATCCTCCTCCATCACGAAGCCGTTCAGCCGGACCCGGTCCGGCGCGATGCTGATGAGCCGCGGCGCGCCCTCGTAGAACTCCTCCTGCGTGGTCTCGCCGCCCGGGCCCCCGGTGCTCGGCGCGAGCGGGATGGCGCGCTCGGTCTCGAAGCGCGCCGCGAGCATGAAGAAAACGAGGAGCAGGAAGACGATATCCACCATCGGCGTCAGGCTGATGCGGTTTCGCCGTGCGGTGGATTCGAGCCCCAGGGTGCCTTCCGTGATCATTCCGCCGCCCGGATCAGATACTCTGCCGGACGGTTGAAGACGCGGCTGGCGACATCCTCGAAGTCGAGCCGGAGCCGCTCCACCACCGCTTCGAAGTAGCTGAGCGCCGCGGAGGCGGGGATCGCCACCGCCATGCCCGCCGCCGTGGTCAGCAGCGCCTCCCAGATACCGCCCGCAAGGGTCGAGGGATCCGCCCGCGTGCCCGCCGCCTGCAGCGACTGGAAGGCGTCGATCATGCCGAGCACGGTGCCGAGCAGGCCCAGCAGCGGCGCGATGGTCGCCACAAGCTCGAGCGCGCGCAGGAGCGACGAGGCATCCGCGAGCAGGTTCTTGGCGACGCGCGACGCCTCCTCCCGCGCCCGCGTCTCGTTATGCGGGTGGGTGGTGGTCGCGTCGATGCAGGTGGCGACGAGGCGGGCGCGCATGTCGCGCCGATCCTTCAGCAGGCTCTTGGCCTGCATCGCGTCGCCCTCGGTCCAGGCCATCACGGCGCGTTCGGCCACCTTCCGCGAGAAGGCGCCGGACGCCATAAGGCGCACGAATTTGTAGAGAATGATCGTGGCGGTAAACACCGAGAGCAGCATGATCAGCCAGAGCACCACCCCGCCCTGCGAGACCAGCGCCATCGCGTCTCCCACCGGGTCGGGCCCGGCTGCCGTCGCGGCCGTTGCCGCCCCTTCTGTCGCTGCTGCTTGTGCGTTCGCGAGATACAGGCTCATCGCATTCCACCATTGCCCCCGGGGCGGGAAGCTCCGCGCACCCGTACCAGTCCGCACGCCCTCGAACTCTAGTACACAACACTTCGCGTTCTCGGCGAAGAGTTTGACCATATTGCGGCGCAAGGTTGTCCATTAAATTCTCGTTCTGCAACGAGATAGGGCGGCTGCGCTGATCATCCTCGTCAGCGCGCGCCGGGACTTGGGACGGTTTTAGAGCGGTGGCGATCCGGCGGAAATGGGCGCGCTGCAGGGCACGAACTCTTAACATGCGCTGAGGAAGCGGCGCCCCCTCAGCGGCTAGGTTTTCGAGGCACTTGAGCGCAGGCGTGCAAGTGCGAGGTCAGCGGCCGGGCCCTGAGGCGGCTGGGCCCCCGGACCGGTCGGGACGGATCTGCGGGTCAGTCTCTCTTGGCGCCCGTCGGCGCTGCAGCGCCCTTCGCGCCCGCGGGACGGAGATCGTCAACACGCGGCTCGCCGGCCGGGTCGTGGCGCGGCGGGGCATGGGCGCTTTCCGCCAGAACGGCCGAGCAGGACATTAGGAGCGCGACCAGCGCGGCGACGGCTCGGGTGAGGACACGACGCAAGGTGCGTGCAGCGGCAGGTGAGGGCATGAGGTTGCCTCCTGAAAGGCGGGCCGCCTCGCGGGCGGCGCCGCTAATCCGACTGATTTGGTCAGCAATCCGCAGCGTATCTCCGACTGATCGAGTCGGAAATGGCTCAGTTGGTGGTGCCGTGCCCCGAGTGGCTGCCATGGTTCCCGTGCTCGCCATGGCCACCGCCGGCCTTGCGCTTCACCGGCACATCGAGCGTGACCGTGCCGGCCTTCTCGAAGACAAGCTCCATCTCGAAGCGCGCACCCTCCTTGAAGAGCTGGGTGGCGTCGAAGAGCATCGTGTGCAGCCCGCCCGGCTCGAGCGTGACGGTCTCGCCCGCCGGCACCGGGATGGTCTCCATGCGGACCATACGCATGATATCGCCGTCTTTTTCCGAGCGGTGCAGCTCGATCTTGCCGAAGGCGGGGGAGGAGGCAGAGAGCAGCTGATCGTCGGTGCTGCCGCCATTGGTGATCTCAGCATCGCCCATGCCTGGGCGCGGCCGAACATCCCGAACCGGCCCACCGCCGGATACTACGAGATCACCAATGGCGGCAGCACCGACGATCAGCTGCTCTCTGCCTCCTCCCCCGCCTTCGGCAAGATCGAGCTGCACCGCTCGGAAAAAGACGGC
>JBCBWF010000489.1:0-3643 GCA_039817245.1 Pseudomonadota bacterium
CCACGATCATCAGCGCGCGGTCGGGGGTGATCCGCCGCTCCACCAGCCGCGCGAGAGACTCGAGCAGCAGCGCCTGATCCGCCAGGCGCAGCTCCCGCCCCGCCTGCCCCTTCGCCTCTGCGCGCGCGCCCGCGCCCGCGCCCGCGGCCCGGGCCCGCTGGGCGCCCCGCCGCCCCGCCATCCCCTCGGCACGCGCCATCCGCGCCGGCGGTGCGGGTTCCGGCCGGGCCCGCGGTGGCGAGGCTGCGGGCTTGCCCGGCACTGCCGCGCGGGCTCCGGTGGCCGGGCCCTCGGGCTCGAGCGATACCGGAAAGAGCCCGCGCCGGCGCAGCTCCGCCTGCGCCGCCGCGCGGTCCGGCGCGCTCAGGCTGCTCGCCGTCCGCCGCCCCTCCGCATCGCGCGCCACAAACCGGAACCGCTGCGCCGGCAGCGCACCCGCGCCGCCCATCTCCCCGCCCGTATCGCCGCTCACCGCCAGGCCCCCGGCGGGCCGACCACGCGCAGCACCTCCTCCAGCGTGGTCTGGCCGAGGGCCACCCGCTCGAGCCCGTGCTCACCCATGCAGCGATGCCCCCGCGGCGTGCCCGGATGCAGCGCCGCCAGCGCCGCGCGCGCATCCATCGCCTCGAAAACCGCGATCCGGCCGCGAAAACCCTGCCCGTCGCAGGCCTCGCAGCCCACGGGCGCGCGCAGGCTCGTATCGGGCGGCGCCTGCCAGTGGGGCGCCAGCGCCGCCGCCTCTGCCGCCGCCTCGCGAAAGGCCTCCCGCGCCTCCGCCCCCGCCGGCGCCGAGCAGACCGGGCAGAGCCCGCGCACCAGCCGCTGCGAGGCCACCATCCGCAGGGTCGAGGCCATCAGATGCTCCGCGATCCCCAGATTGCCGAGCCGCGTCGGCGCCTCGCTCGCCGAATTCGTATGCACCGTCGAGAACACCAGATGCCCTGTCAGCGCGAGCCTCAGCGCCATCTCCGCGGTCTCCTCGTCGCGGATCTCCCCCACCATCAGCACGTTCGGATCGTGCCGCAGGATCGCCCGCAACGCCGAGGCGAAGGTCCAGTCCAGCCCCGGATCCACCTCGATCTGCACGAGCCCCGGCGTCAGGATCTCCACCGGGTTCTCGATGGTGACGATCTTGCGCCCGATTTCGTTAAGTTCCGACAGCGCGGCATGCAGCGTCGTCGTCTTGCCCGAGCCCGTCGGACCCGTGACCAGCACCAGCCCGTTCGGCTGCGCCAGCGCATCGCCCACGATCGCGCTCACATCCCGCGGCATATCCAGCGATGAAAGCGCTACCAACCCCGATCGTGCGTCCAGAAAACGCAGGGTCACCGCCTCGCCATGGATCGTCGGCGCGATCGCGATGCGGATATCGATCCGCCGGTTGTCCGCGCGATAGCTGATCCGCCCGTCCTGCGGCCGCCGCCGCTCGGCCACGTCCAGGCTCGCGAGGATCTTAAGACGCGAGACGACGCCTCTATAAAGGGCGGTCTGCGGCGCGGTCCCCTGCACCAGGATCCCGTCCACCCGCAGCCGCACCCGCGCGCTGTCCGCCATGGGCTCCAGATGAATATCCGTCGCCCGCCGCGCCAGCGCATCGGCAAAGAGCTCCTCCACATAGCGGATCGTCGGCGCGTTGTTGGCGAGCTCCAGCAGCCGTTCCAGATCGTCCGTGCCCGCCGCCGCCGGGTCGAGGTCGAGCATCGCCTCCTCGCCCTCGGGCCCGGCGCTCTCGGCGCGCTCGAAGGCCGCCTCGATATCGCGGTCCGACGCGACCGCCAGCTCCAGCCGATCCCCGAAGATCAGGCGCAGCGCAGAGACGGTCTGCGGATCCAGCGGATCCGGCGTCGCGAACCGTGCGCGCGTCTCGTCCAGCACCAGCGGCAGCACCGCATGGCGCTGCATGAAGCTCACGGAGAGCCGCGGGTCGCTCGGCGGCCGGCGCGGCAGCGCATCCGCCCCGATCAACGCCAGCCCGGTCTCCCGCGCCGCCGCCTCCGCCCAGTCCGCCAGCGAGACCAGACCCAGCCGGTCCAGCAGCAGGCGCAGGGGCTGGCTGCTGCGCTCGGCGAGCATCGCGGCGCGCGCGATATCCGCCGCGGTCAGCCGTCCCTCCGCCACGAAGGCCGTGCCCAGCCGGCGGTCCAGCGGGCCCAGCCGCGCCAGCGCCGGCTGGCCGGGCGCGCCCTCTGCCGCCGCCGGATCGTCCACCGCCGCGCCCGCCTCGCGCATCTCGTCGCCCCTCAACGATTCGCCCTGCGTTACTTAGATGGCCTCAGCAATCCGCACTGAAAAGACATCCCGCGCCACAATACTACCCACACGTTGCGGCTCACTATCTGTGGTTGCAAAACTCTGTCCTTGATTGGTCGGAAATAAGGCGAATTGATGAAGAGTGGTTTTTCTGTGACTCGAAGCCGGCGCATTAGGTCATAACAGGGCAGCGAAAGAACCATCCCCCCCCCGGAGGTTGCCATGTCGGCGTCCAGAGCATGGTGTAGCGCGTGTTTCATTGCCCTGATTTCGGGCTTCCCTGTCAAAGCCGATGAAGGCAGCGTGGCTCTTCCCGGGGCTCCGCCCTCGGCGGGCCCTGTCGGCGTCGCGGGCAGTACCCTCTACCGGGTGGAGGTCGGCGAACGCGGCCTCTTCCGGATCGTGGTCGCCCCCGGCAGCGTCGGCGAGATCCTGATCGACGGCCAGCCCGTCCTTCAGGTCAACGGCGCGGGCAGCACGGTCGAGGGCCTCACCACGCTCACCCCCGGCAGCCACCTCCTCGAGCTCCGCGGCCCCCTCGCGGCGAGCCCGGCGAACATCTCGCTCGGCAAGCTCGGCAGCACCGCGCAGACCCTCTCCGATGTGGGCGCGCCCGAGACCACGGGCGGCGTCCTGAACGAGGACGGCGGCTCGGCGCCGAACGGCCTCGGCTTCGGCGAGCGCGGCCAGAACGGCCATGGCGGCATGCGCCTCAGCGGCCTCTCGGGCATGACGGGCGACGGTCAGAACGGCCCGCGCGCCACCGAGAGCGGCCTTCTCGGCAGCACCGCGCCGATGTTTGACGGCGGCAATGGCAGCTCCGGCGATGCGATGGAGGACCGACCCCGCGGCCTCCTCGGCACCCGGCTCGTCGAGGGCAGCGACAACGACGAACCCTCCACGCCCCCGAGCAACACGCCGAGCATCCCCCCCTCCAACGGCCCGATCCCGACGCGCCCCGCGCCGGAGCCCGAGCCCGAGCCCGAGCCTCAGCCGGAACCGGAGCCGACCCCGGCGCCGCAGCCCGAGCCGGACCCGACGCCGGAGCCCGACCCGACCCCTGACCCCGATCCGGCACCGAACCCCGGCAGCGGCAGCGGCGGCAACAATAACGGCGGCGGCAACAACAACGGCGGCAGCGGCGGCAACAACGACGGCGGCAACGACGGCGCCGGCGACGGCGACGGCATGAACAACGACGGCGCTGGCGACGGCGCTGGCGATGGTGCAGGCGCCGGCGACGGCATGGACAAGGACGGCGACGGCGCTGGTGACGGCGGCGATGGTGCGGGCGACGGCGCGGGTGACGGCGCTGGCGACGGCGCAGGTGCGGGCGACGGCGCAGGTGCGGGCGACGGCGCAGGTGCGGGCGACGGCGCAGGTGCGGGCGACG